>NZ_JANKBZ010000005.1:0-300000 GCF_024623785.1 Archangium lipolyticum | reverse complement strand
CCTCGGGCTGATGGAATTGAGGGACGCCGCGGTGGACCCATTGAACATCTGCACCTTGAGGGCCCCCGAGCCAGTGGAGGTGGTATCGATCACCGAGACTGCCAGAATGGGGGCTGTACCCGCGCTGAAGTTGAACGTCAGGTTCGTCGTCCCGACAGACAGGGTGGCCAGATAGCGCTTCGAGAGGGTGACGGTCGAGCCCGACACGGTGTAATCCGTACCGGCGACGAGTGTCACCGAGCCATTCTGGATGCTGCTCAGCGTGTTCCCATTCAGCGTCATCGCCACCGGGATGTCGGCCTGCTTGTCCGTTTTCTTGTCGAAGGAGGCGCTCGTCGGGTTGATGGTCGACTGATTGACCGGCGAGCTACCGGCAGGCTCGCCATAGATGATACCGCGGCCGTTCGTCCCCACGTACACGCGGCCATACACGCGCGGATCGCCGGTGATGGTCGTGACCCTCGCATACTGATGCTGAGCGTCATTGATTCTCACCCAGGAAGCGCCCGCGTCGTCCGAACGGAAGAAGCCGCGCACACCGTCGACCTTCGCGATGACGTACACCGCCATGTAGCCCTGTCCCGGTGCCGCCTTTCCGAAGCCGACGCCATCGGCCTCCTGCACGTTCGCCAGCTTCGTGAAGGTGGCGCCGGAATCGGTTGAATGCCACAGGCCGTAGGGACCGGGATTCTCATTGCCACCCGCGAACCAGACGTCGCCCTCGCGGCCGGGGACGGCCTTGAGAGAAGCGGCTCCGCTGCTGGGAAGACCCGCCGCGCCCGTCTGGGTGAACGTGGCGCCACCGTTGGTGCTGACGTAGAACCTGCCGGCGGAGTAGGCGTAGAACCTGCCCGGGTTCACGCGGTCGGACGCGATCTTCGCACCCGCCGGGATGCCGGCACTGGCCGTCCATCCATTTCCGCCCGACTTCGAGTAATACACCCCCACGTCCGACGTGCTCCACACGATGGAGTTGCCATCGGCCGAAACCGCGACCGTCCCTCCGCCCTTCGTTCCCGACGGTTCGGCGCTGGCCTTGTACCAATTGGCGCCTCCATCATGGGAGAGACCCACCGACCGGGCATTGGCATCCGACGCGTAGTCCGCCATCCCGACACGGACCATGAAGCCCGGGTTGAGCTCCGCATAGTCGATGCCGTACGTCGTGCTCCACTGCGGAACGGACATCGTCTTGGAAGGCGGTGCCGTCAGGTCGTCATGGCGGAAGCCGGAAATATCGCCCAGCGCGCTGATGAGCGGAGCGCCAGCCGGAGGGCTGATCAACTCCATGACGGCGGTCTCCTCGATTCCCTTCGCCATGACGGAGATCTTCACCGTGCCGCCCACATCCCAGTCGGTCAGGTTGTTCGTGCCGTACAGGGTGGCGCCCGTTCCGTACATCATCCGGTTGGAGTTGAACGGGTCGATCTCGAGATCTCCAATCATCCAACCCAGCTTGGGAGAGGGAGTCGGAGGAATGGGCTCGATGCCCATCGTCAACCAGGGAGCGCCCGAAATATCGAGCGCATACCGGAGCTTCCGGCTCGGGTACCCCTCCCAGTCCCAGATCCGGGTCCAGGAAGCACCGCCGTCCCTGCTCCGGAAGATGATGGCGTCGGGCCACCAGGAGTTCAGCGTGGCGACCATGAGCGTGTCCGGGTTGCGCGCATCGAGGGCCAGACCGCCGTAGCCGAAATAGTTGTCGGAGCTGCTGCTCGGAACGGGGCTGATGTTCGTCCAGACGCCCGTCGCCGTATTGAACTTCCACACGTCTCCCTTGGAGCCGTCATACGGGCCGACACCATCGCTATAGGAGATGTAGAGGTTGCCGGTGGAGGAGAGCTCTCCATGGTGCGGCAGATAGCCAACGGGCTGCCCGGGAACCGCCTCCCAGGAGGCACCGCCGTCCGTGCTGCGGAACACGTTGTTCTCCTTGTCCGCGACGCCGACGTAGAGTGTCTGCGTCGCGCTGCCAGCCGAACCCGTACGCGGGTCGAAGGTGATCCACGCCAGCCCGACGATGTCGTTCCCATAGGAGTTGGTGGGGTCTTGGACATAGGTCCCGGGGTTGGGGAAGCTGGTGACCTGGGTCCAGGTGGCTCCGTAGTCCGTGCTCATCCAGAGCCCGTTGCCGCTCCGGGCGCCGAAGAAGAGGATGTTGTTCTTGTTCGGATCGATCACCAGCCGCTCCCCCATGGAGCGCCCGGGCATGTTGCCGCCGACCTTGAATGGGAGGGGCGTCACCTGCCACGTATCGCCCTTGTTGGTCGAACGCATGATCCGGCCGTTCGTATCCCAGTCGTTCGTATAGGTGCCGGTCGCCATATAGACGCGGTTCGGCTCGACCGGATCGGTCGCCAGGGCATCCACGCCGTTCTTGTTCCAATCCACCCAGCCCGTCGAGTCGGAGAGCGGAATCCAGCTGGATGTCGCGGCATCCCACCGGTACGCGCCGCCGATGTCGGTCCGGGCGTAGATCAGATCCTTCTCCTTCTTGTTGAAGACGATTCCCGGGATGAACCCACCGCCACCGCCCGTGACGACGCTGCGCCAGGTGTATGCGGCACCTGACGCCGCCCTCGCCGCTGACACGCTCCCCACCAGGAGCGTGCTGACGATGACGGCCAACAGACACGCACTACCGCTTCTATTGAGATGTCTCACGAGCACAGCAGTGACCCCCACAGACAGGTTGCACCACATCTTCGACATGTCTCTCATCAGCGATGCGCCGCCATGGGCTTGCTGGATTGGCGGTGGATGGCCCTCCCCGCGAAAGCGCAAGATTCGCTCGCAGGGTACCCATCCATGACAAGGTGAGCCCGATAATCTGTAAAATCCAGAAGAAATCGCTGGGTGACAATCTTTTCGCGGCACGACGCGCCGAATCACATCGCCACCGCAGGAGCCTGGCTGGCTCTGTCATTGCGGCATTGCCGGACGAGGTGCCTGCCGCGGGAGCTGACGCACTCCGTCATGGGCCGGGGCCTGGACACCCCCAAACGGAATGACAACGTTTCGATGCCCGAACGAGCCTTGACGCCTTGCGTCGAGAGATCGGCTCCGCGGAGGCCTCCTCAGGGCTGGTGACCACTGCAAGACATCCTCATTGCCACGAGGCCGTAGATTTCCCGTGGCAGGAAAAGGAAGACATTCCAATCCGCTCACACATTGAGCATGGGAACCAGCCCTGTTTTTCGGTGAACAGGTTGCAATGAGAACGTTTGCATTGTATGTGGGTTACGGCTTTTGATCGTTTTGCAAGTCGGGATGTTCTTTCCCGTTTTTCCGAACTGCTGAAAGATTTCATCAGGAGGGAACGTATGCAACGAGCGCAAGCAAGGACCTGTTTCCTGGCTCTGGCAACCCTATCGAGTCTAATCCTGTCACTCTCGGGAGGAGTTGCAGCGGCGGCAGTGCATGTGGACAACCCATTCGAGGGCGCAACCTCATACGTCAATCCCGACTATGCGGCGCTGATCGACACCTCGATCGCCAAGACGGCCGACAGCACCCTCGCCGCCAGGATGCGCACGGTCAAAAAGTATCCGACCGCGGTCTGGCTCGACCGCATCGCGGCGATTCATGGCGGCAGCGTGAATGGCGGCCGCAAGAGCTTGCGTGACCACCTGGATCTGGCGCTGGCCCAGAAGAAGCCCGGCCAGCCCATCACCGCGACTTTCGTCGTCTACGACATGCCGGGCCGTGACTGCGCGGCGCTGGCGTCCAACGGCGAGCTGCCCCTGAGCGCGGAGGGACTGCAGCGCTACAAGACGGAGTATATCGATGCCATCGCGGCCGTCTTCGCCGACCCGAAGTACCAGGACATCCGGATCATCACGGCCCTCGAGCCGGACGGCCTGCCGAACCTGGTGACCAACCTGAGCGATCCGGAGTGCGCCCAGGCCAACTCCAGCGGCATCTACGTGGCGGCCGCGCAGTACGCCATGAACAAGCTGCACGCCATCCCGAATGTCTACATCTACATGGACATCGGCCACTCGGGCTGGCTGGGCTGGGACGACAACCGGCAGAAGACGATCGCGCTCTACACCTCCGTGGTGGGCGCGACGACGGCCGGGCTGTCCAGCGTGGATGGCTTCGTGACCAACACGTCCAACTACACGCCCCTGGCGGAGCCGCACCTGGTGGATCCGAACGTGACGGTCGGCGGGCAGCAGCTCAAGTCGGCGAAGTTCTACGAGTGGAACCCCAACTTCGACGAGAGCGACTTCGCGGCGTCCCTCTACTCCGGCTTCACGGCCGCGGGCTGGCCGGCCAACATCGGCTTCCTCATCGACACATCGCGCAATGGCTGGGGCGGACCCAACCGGCCGACGGGTGCGACCGGTACCACGGTCGACACGTACGCCAACTCCGGCCGCGTCGACCGGCGGGCCCACCGGGGCCTCTGGTGCAACCACAGTGGTACCGGCATGGGTCAGCCGCCCCAGGCGTCTCCGGCTGGCTATTCCGCCTCGCACCTGGATGCCTTCGTCTGGATCAAGCCGCCGGGCGAGTCCGACGGCGCCAGCAAGGAGATTCCGAACAACGAGGGCAAGGGCGCGGACCCGATGTGCAACCCGGACTACGACACGAAGTACAACACGAAGACCGGGGCCCTGCCGAACGCTCCGCTGTCCGGCCACTGGTTCCACGAGCAGTTCTCGATGCTGGTCCAGAACGCGTATCCGGCCGTCCCGCTGACCACTGGCGACAATGACCCGCCCTTTTCGCCGACGGGCCTGACGGCCACTCCGAGCAACCAGCAGGTGACGCTCAGCTGGAGCGCCGCGCTCGGTGCGACGAGCTACACCGTCAAGCGGGGCACGGCCAGCAGCGGACCGTTCACGAACGTGACGACCGTGACGGGCACGACCTACACCCTCACCGGGCTGACCAATGGGACGACCTATTACTTCGTGGTCAGCGCGTCCAACGCCAACGGGGAGAGCGCCAACAGCAGCGCGGTCTCGGCGATTCCGGGTGAGCAGGTCCTGGCCGCGCCCACCGGCCTGCTCGCGACGGCGGCCAGCTCCAGTCAGATCAACCTGAGCTGGACGGGCGTCGCCGATGCCACCGGCTACAACCTCTACCGCTCCACCTCGCCGAACGTGGCGATCACCTCGGCGAACCGGGTGGGAACCAGCACCACCACCAGCTTCACCGACACGGGCCTGCTCGCCAGCACGACCTATTACTACAAGGCGACGGCCTACAAGGCGTCCCTCGAGTCCGCCGCGTCCAACGAAGTCTCCGCCACGACGCAGGCCGTCAGCACGGGCACCCTCTCCGTCCTCTACCGCGACGGAGACAACAACGCCCCGGCCAACAACCAGGTCAGGCCCCACCTCCGGGTGAAGAACGGCGGCACCACGCCGGCCAACCTGGCGGACCTCAAGGTCCGGTACTACATCTCGCTGGACAGCCCGGCCACCCTTCAGATCGTCTGCGATTGGGCCGTCCAGGGCTGCTCGAACATGAGCTTCCAGGCCGTGCAGCTGGCCGCTCCGCGTCCTGGCGCCACCCACTACCTGGAGATCAGCTTCCTCGGCGGCACGCTGGCGGCGGGCCAGGACACGGGTGACATCCAGCTGCGCGCGAACACGTCGAACTGGGCGAACTTCAACGAGGCGGATGACTACTCGTTCAAGAGCGGCCAGACGGCCTACGGCGAGAACACCCGCATCACCGTCTACCGCAATGGCACGCTGGCCGGGGGCGTCGAGCCGTAGCCAGGACTCGAAGCCCCCTCGAGCGGGTTGATGCGCGGCCTCCTCATGACGGCGACAGCGTCATGGGGAGGCCGGTGGCGCGTCTACCCGGGCCTGGGCCCTTCAGCCGGTCCCCTCACGCGCCAGCAACGCGCGCAGGACGCGCTCACCCGTGGCGGGAATCCGGGTGACCGTCGCACCGGTCGCATGGCGGATCGCATTGCAGATCGCCGGGGCCACACCCACCAGGCTGACTTCGGCAACCCCCTTGGCTCCGAACGGCCCCTCTCCCGAGGGATGCTCGAGCAGGATGGGATGGATGCCGACCGGGACATCGGGCGCGCCCGGGACCTTGTAGCTGCTCATCGAGGGATTGAGCAGGTGGCCCTCGCTCCACACCAGCTCCTCGGTCAGCGCGAAGCCAAGCCCCTGGACGAACCCGCCCTGGATCTGCCCCTCCGCCGCCGCGGGGTTGATCGTCCGGCCCACGTCGTGGACGCTCCACGCCTCGAGCAGCTCGACCTTGCCAGTCAGCTCATCCACCTCGACCTCGGCCACCTGCGCGGCGAACACGAAGAAGCCGTTTCCCATCGACGCCAGTCCCTGGGCGGATGTCTGGCGGGTGTCGATCGGTGTCGGCGGGAACAGCCAGCGGGAGCTGGCGATGATCGGACCGCCCTTGAAGTAGAGGGCTCGCGCGGAGATGGCTCCGAACGTGACGGAGGCACCGGGCTCCCCCTGGACTCCCACGATGCCGCCGGGCCGCAGCTCGAGCTGTCGCACCGGGCGGGAGAGCATCTCGCTGGCCTGCTCGAAGAGCTGCTGTTTGACCTGCTCGCACGCCTGGGTGATGACCCGGCCCACGGTGAAGGTGGTGCGGGTTCCGCCGGTGCACCAGTCGTAGGGCGACACATCCGTGTCGGGGCCGCTGTAGTTGATCTGCTCGAGGGGGAGACCCAGGGCCGCGGCCGCGCACTGGGCGAGCGCCGTGTCCGAGCCTTGACCGATGTCCACGGCTCCGGTGTTGACCGTGAGGGACCCATCTTCGTTGAGCCGGACCGTGGCGCTCGAGCCCAGCAGCCCGGACACGTGCCCCACGGCCGCCACCCCGATGCCGCGCCGCTTGCCGGGTGAAGCGGCCCGCTGGCTCCGGCGCCGGACCCAGTCCGAGGCCTCCCGGGCCCGCTCCAGACAGTCCTTGAGCGTACCGCTCTCGACGGGCGCGCCGCCGAGCCACCGCTCACCCGTCTCGAGCGCGTTGCGGAGCCGGAAGTCGATGGGATCCAGGCCCAGCTTCCCGGCGAGCTGATCAACCTGTAGCTCGCTGGCGAAGTGGATTTGCGGGTTGCCAAAACCCCGGAACGCCGCGGCCCGGAGCCGGTTGGTGTACACGGCCCAGCACTCGATATCGACGTGAGGGATGCGGTACGGCCCGCGCGCGAAGTAGGACCCCACGCTGGCGACGAACGGCCCATCGTCGGCATAGGCACCGGTGTCGTAGACGATCCGGACCTTGCGCGCGAGGATGCGGCCATCCCGGGTCGCACCGGTGCGCATGTGGATGCGGCACGCGTGGCGCGACTTCATCATCCGCATGTCATCCGTGCGCGAGAGCGTCATCTTGACCGGCGCCCCCGCCGCCCGCGCGAGCGCCGCGGTGATGGGCTGGTTGGTCATCTCGGTCTTGCCGCCGAACCCACCGCCGACCCGGGGGGCGATGACCCGGACCCGGGACATGGGGATGCCCAGCGCCTCGGCGGTGATGGCCTGCACCCGGAACACCGACTGGGTCGAGGTGTAGAGGGTCACCTTGCCGCTGTCGCGATCCACCGAGGCCAGCGTCGAGCACGGCTCCATGTAGATGTGCTGCTGCGCGGGAGTCTCGTACACGTCCTCGACGATGACGTCGCAGCGCTCCCACACCTGCTCTGGCTCTCCCTCGATGAGCCGGATGTGCGAGGCGGCGTTGGGGTGCCGGGCCCGCTCCGGCGAGGGAGCCTGGAAGTCGAGGTAGGTGTCCCGCTGCTCGTGGAGGACGGGGGCCTCCGGGCGCAGCGCCTCCTCGGGATCGAAGACCGCGGGGAGGACCTCGTACCGGATGTCGATCTCCTGGAGCGCTCTGCGGGCCGTCTGGAGATCGACGGCGGCGACCGCGGCCACGGGCTCGCCCTCATGGAGCACCTTGCCACGCGCGAGCAACGGCTGATCCTTGAGGACGCTGCCCACGCGATGGTCGGGAAGCTCCTCGGCCGTGAGCACGGCCCTGACGCCGGGGATCGCCCGGGCCCGGGAGGTGTCGTACGACAGGATGCGCGCATGGGGATGAGGGCTGCCCAGCAGGGCGCCGTACAGCATCCCGGGCAGCGTCATGTCGTCGGTGTAGACCGCGCGCCCCGTCACCTTCTCGCGTGCCTCCAGGCGCGGCACGGACCTGCCCAGGATGTCTCCCACGGGAGTCGGGGTGGGGCCCGGCTTGGGTGACTGGCTCATGGACGCTCTCCTGTCAGCGAAGCGATGGCCTGCACGATCCTCGCGTAGCCCGAGCACCGGCAGGTGTTGCTGCCGAGCGCATGGCGGATGTCATCGACGGTGGGGTGCGGGTTGCGATCGAGCAGGGCCTTGGCGGCGAGGACGACGCCGGGGATGCAGAAGCCGCATTGCACCGCGCCATGTTGGACGAGGGCCCGCTGAATGGGATGGAGCTCGTTGCCTGCCTCCACTGACTCGATCGTGGTGATCTCACGGTCGCGGAGGGTGACAGCCAGGGAGAGGCAGGAGAAGACGGGCTCGCCGTCGACCAGGACCATGCAGGCCCCACAGCTTCCCTGGTCACAGCCACGTTTGGTGCCCGTGTAACGAAGCTCCTCGCGCAGCACCTCGAGCAGGGTCCGCTCGGGGGCGACCGCGAGCGCATGGGAAGCGCCGTTGACCCGGAGCGAGAGGGAGATCTTGTCAGACATGGGCGAGCTCCCGGGCCTGCGAGAGGGCGCGGCCGAGCAGGCGTGGAATCAACATGCGCCGGTACTCGGCCGAGCCGCGGACGTCGTCGATGGGGGCCGCGGCACTGGCGAGGAGCTGCCCCGCCGCGGCCACGTCCTCCTCCCCGAGCGGGGTGTGGAGGAGCCGCTGATCGGCCGCGGCCACGTGGAGCGGGACCGGCCCGCACGAGCCCACGACCACGCTCGCATGGACGCACCTGTCACCTTGCATGGAGAGGGTCAGAGAGATGGACACCGTGGGGTAGTCGCCCGACACCCGGCTGAACCGGAGGTGGTGGCCCACCGCGCCCTCGATGCCTCTGGGAATCAGGATCCGGGTGACGAGCTCACCGCGGCCCAGGGAGGTCTTGAAGCGGTCCACGAGGACGTCCTCGATGGGGACGATCCTCCTGCCACCAGAGCCTGCGATCTCGACCCGGGCGGAGGCCGCGACCAGGGCCACGGGCATCTCGGTGCTGGGATCGGCGAGGCACACCGAACCGCCGATCGTGCCCATGTTGCGGATGCTCGGGTGCGCGAGCTGGCCCGCGGCGCTGCGCACGACCCCCATGGAGCCGCGCAGCCGTGTCTCGGCGGCCACGACCCGATGAGGTGTCATGGCGCCGAGCCAGAGCCCGTCCGCGGACTCGGTGATGGCGAAGAGCTCCCGCATCCGATGCAGGCTGACCAGCATCGCCGGGGCGATGTGGCCCGCGTTCATCATCGCCACCAACGTGGCGCCACCCGCGATGCAACGCGAGTGCTCCGTGGAAGAGAGGAGGCTGACACCCTCCTCCACCGTTTCTGGCTCCGCGTATCTCATCGGTGCGATGATAGAATAAAGGAAGCCCCTGGTGCCTCAGCGCAGCCCGGCCCAGTTGTAGGTGGCGTTGCTGCCTCCGGTCAGCACCCGCCAGTAGCTCGAATAGTAACCGTACGTGTCCTTGATCGCCTTGTAGTTGCTCGACACGTTCCAGTCGTTCGGGCTGGTCGTACCGAGGTTGTAGAGGAGCGAGTCCCCCCACACCGACCAGAGGACCCACGGACGGGCATCGATCTCGGAGACGGTGCCATAGCGGCTGTCGCCCCAGCGCACGGGGAGCTTGTCCGTCTCCGCCAGCATGCGCGGTTTGTTGTAGCCCTTCAGCCCGTCGTAGAAGCTGGCGGGGAAATAGGGGTTGCCGTGGTAGATGTCCACCGCCACGACGTCCACCCGATCGGCACCGGGGTAGTAGTTCCACGGGTCTCCTCCGTAGGTACCGTCCCACTCATAGGGAGACCAGACGAAGATCAGGTTCTTCAGTCCCCGAGTCTTGACTAGGTAGTCGTGCATGATGTTCCAGAGCTGCCGGTACTGAGAGGGATCGTGGTTCGCCCACCAGAACGGCGATGCGCTGCCCTTCTTGTTCATCTCGTGCAACGGACGGAACAGGACGGGGACGCCCTGCTGCTGCAGAGACGCCAGCTTGTCGGCCGCGAATGACAGATCCCTCAAGAACGCCTGGTACTCGGAGGTGTTCGCCTGCCAGTTGATGACCCGGCCCATCCAGTTGTAGTCCATCCAGCTCTGCCGGAAGTTGTTCTCCCAGCTCTTGGTGGATGCGCCTGGATAGGACATGTGAAAGCTGAAGCCGACGATGCCTTCGCCGTAGATGAACCGGTCGCGAGCGAAGCCGACGGCGTAGTCCACGTACGGGGCGTTGTAGGACGAGGTGTAGTTCCCTGGCCCGAAATCAAACTCCACGAAGCCAGGACGCCTGCCCGAGATGTCGCCGACCTTGACCCAGTACTCCCCGGCGTAACTCTCCTTATGGGCCTCGCAGTGCTGGCCCATGATGGTCTGCTTCGCGACGCCATTGCGGCTGTTGTTCTCCAGATCGACGAGCAGGTTGTAGACCTTTTGGGCCTGGGCGCTCGGCCCCGGGGTGCTCAGCGTCTTGGAGACCTGGGCAGAAGCGGGACTGGCTCCCAGGGTCAGGACGAGCGCGGCGAACAGCATGCCGACGCGCGGGAACGGGCGGAACTTTGCCGCGGGATTGCCTTGCATGTCTTGTCTTCCTCCGACGGGATGTGCAGGCGCGGGAGGATAGCGGCGGTTTTCATGGGATTACATTATTTTCCATGAGAACCGACTTCTCCATCTGGCAGCGGCTGGAGCACAAGGCCCGGCATTGACTCCCGGATGAATCGCGCTCCTGCCTCCGAAGAACTGTCCTGCACTTGACATATTCCGAAAGAGACGGTTTCGCTTGAATTCCTTCACAATCTGATTCAATTACTGTCATTGTCGCTTCGCGTCTGGCGGGGCGACTCAGCGGTAGCTCCCCCAAATCCCAAGGAACCACTGGAGGCTGTTCTTCACCACCAAGAAACCGAGATTTTCGTTCAACCAAAAATGACAACGTTACGATTCGTTCCGGCTTGTATCCGCCTCACGTTTGAGGGCAACCCGGCGGTGGCGCACTCCAATCCGGTGACCCCAGGAGGAGCCGTCTCATTACCATCAAGCCAGAATCTTTCCATCAACCCAAAATGACAACGTTGTGATTCGCTCCCCCTCTTGTGACCGCGGAGCGGCCATCACTCGGGCCAAAGAGGGCTGTCGAGAACTGCCTCCAGGGAGCGGGAGAAAAATGCTGTCAAGAATTGCAGACCCATGGCGGGTCCAGGCCTGCCGCTGGGAGTTGTCTATTTTTGTCACGGCCACGGACTGATTCAGAAAACGCCATCGAGCAAGAGCATCGGCCGAAGTTGTGAATCACGTCTCAATCACTCACTTCAGGAGACACCTCATGTCCCGACAGATTCACCACGCTGATACCCGTAGTGCCTGGTTCTGGTGGCGAAGGCTCCTCACCACCGCGACGACCGCCGTGCTGACTGCCGTGCTCTCCGTCCTCGCTCCCATCAGTGCCGCCCATGCCGCCGACGGCGGCTTCCATATCGTCAACGGCCGGCTCCTCGACGCGAACGGCAACGACTTCATCATCCGCGGTATCAGCCACCCGCACGCGTGGTACCCGCAGAGGACCAGCTCGTTCGCCGACATCAAGGTGGTGGGGGCCAACAGCGTCCGCGTCGTGCTGAGCGGTGGCCGGTGGTCGGTCAACACGGCCAGCGACGTGGCGAACGTCATCTCGCTCTGCAAGCAGAACCGGCTCATCTGCGTGCTCGAGAACCACGACACGACGGGTTATGGGGAGGCGAGTGACGCCTACAGCCTCGCTCAGGCCGTCGACTACTGGCTGAGCATCCGCAGTGCGCTCGTTGGCCAGGAGGCCTACGTCATCATCAACATCGGCAATGAGCCGTATGGCAACACCAATAACACGGGGTGGGCCGCGGCGACCATGGATGCAATCCAACGCCTGCGGAGTGCTGGACTGACGCACACCTTGATGATTGACGCGCCGAACTGGGGGCAGGACTGGTCCAACACCATGCGGGACAACGCCCAGACGATCTGGGAGGCCGACCCGCTGCGCAACTCCATCTTCAGCGTCCACATGTACGGCGTCTACAACACCCCATCGAAGATCAAGGCCTACCTCGACTCGTTTACCAGCCGTGGCCTGCCCATCCTCGTCGGCGAGTTCGGGTGGTACCACTCCGACGGGGATCCGGATGAGGTGACAATCACGGAGTACACCACGTCGCTGGGTATCGGCTACATCGGCTGGTCGTGGAGCGGCAACGGAGGTGGCGTCGAATACCTCGACATGGTCAGCAACTTCAATCCGGCCAGCCGCACGGACTGGGGCAACTGGCTCATCACGAGTGCCAATGGCCTCGAGGCCACCTCCGTCGAGGCCTCGGTTTTTGGGGGAGGTGGTGGCGACACGCAGAGCCCGACCGCACCCGGCAACCTGGCGGCGACAGGTACGACGTCGAGCAGCGTGTCGCTCGCGTGGAGCGCCTCGACCGACAACGTCGCGGTGACCGGTTACGATGTGTACCGCGGGACCTCTCGAGTGGCGACGCTCCCCAGCAGCATGCTGTCGTACACGGACACGGGGCTGTCGGCGGACACGGCCTACAGCTACAAGGTGTATGCGCGTGATGCCGCTGGAAACGTGAGCGACGCGTCCAACACCGTTTCCGCGACGACCCAGTCCTCCGGGGGAGGAACCGGCGGCTGCACGGCGACCTACAAGCTCGAGAGTGAGTGGGGCACCGGCTTCGGCGCCACCGTGACGGTGACGAACACCGGGACCACCGCGACCAGGGGCTGGACGATCCACTGGACCTTCGGTGGCAACCAGCAGATCACCAACATGTGGAACGCCACGCCGGCCCAATCCGGCGCGAGCGTTACGGCACGGAACATGAGCTACAACGGTGTCATCCAGCCAGGGAGCAGCACGACCTTCGGATTCCAGGCGGCGTATTCCGGTTCCAACACCTCGCCCATCCTGACCTGCACCGCCAACTGATGGAGCCCGTGGCTGGGAGGGGTCGAGGTAGGGTCCCTCCCGGCCCGGCTGGCGTCAGCGAGTGACAGTCCAGGCGGAACGGAGGGACAGCGGAAGTCTCGCCGTCTGAGTACCGCAAGCACCATGCGGGCACCATCCGTCTTTGATCTCCAGCCGCCTCAATCCTGAATCCAAGCAATGGCCCTGCGGGCCTCCTCACCAACGGTCCCCACAATGGCATTGGACCGACCCGAGTCCTTTGTCATGCCTTGGAGAGCCGCAATCACGGAATGATCTCGTGAAGCTCCGAGAGCAAAAATCGCGTAGTAGCGCACCTCGGGCGAAGGGTCATTGAGAGCCCACAACAAAACATCCTTGGCAATCAAATACCCCCGTTTGCTCCTGCTTTTCCGCCAGAACAGATATCCAATTCCCTCCGCAGCCTGTCCCCGAACGGCCGGAGCTTCATCGACATCAGCGAGCACCTTCAGCAAGGGCCACCATGCGCGAATGTCATCCTGCCAGCTGATTGCGTACAGAATCGCCTGGCGATTCACTGCTCGGGGCTCAGTCTTCAGCTTCCTTAGCAGAGGCACTGCCATTCCCCTGCCTGATGAAAGAAGACGAGCGGCGTCAACGATGGCCCGTTGGTCACCGCCGCTCAAGGCATCAAGAGCCGCGTGACGCGCCTCCTGCCCCAATCCATCTGTTTTCGTCAAGTCTGGCAACTCCTCCCGGGGCACAGGTTGCAATCCGGTGGGGTCCGTGTTGGAGAGGACTGCTTCCAGCATATGCATACACCCACAATCCAGCCATGACCACCTCTGCCGTCGTGGAAATCGACCACCGCGACCCCGCGCTGCAAGCCGCCTTCTGTGACTACGTGCCCCAGGTCTTCCGCACCGTGGACTTCCGGCGCTGGTGCGCGTGGGGTGAATGGAACGATGACTACCGAGCCTTCTCGGTGCTCGACGAGGGGCGCGTGGTGGCCAATGCCTCGGTGATGCGGATGCGGCTACGGGTCGAGGGCCGCGAGGTCATCGGCTACCAGCTCGGCGCGGTCGGCTGCGTGCCCTCCCATCGGGGCAGGGGATTGTCGCGGGTGGTGATGGAGGCGGCGCTCGAGTCTTGCGGCGAAGCGCCCGTGCTGTTGTTCGCCAACAAGAACGTGCTCGGCTTCTACCCACGCTTCGGGTTCGCGCCTCGGGAGCAGGCGCTTTTCGGCGCGGCGTTCCACGCGATCCCCGGAAGCGAGCCCGCACCAGTGCTCGATCTGGCGGAGGCCCACATCCGCGCGGGACTGGTCTCACTGTCCGAAGAGGGGCTCACGGTGACCGAGCGCTTTGGCTCACGCGGCCATGCGAGGATCGCGAGCTGGTATGCGGCGGCTGCCTTCTCGCGACCCCTGCGCCAGTTGCACGCGGAGGCCTGGGTGTTCGCCAGCGTCGAGAACGGTACGCTCTACATCGACGACATCTTCGCGCGTGAGGCGTTCGACCTGCGGCCGCACATCCCGCGATTGATCGACCAGCCCATCACGGCGGTCCACTTCGGCTTCACTCCCGAGCGCTGGTGGCCTCGGGCGGAGGTTGTCGGCGAGGACACGGAGGCCTACCTCTTCGTACGCGGCCTGGAATTGCCGCCCGGGCCCCATCGGTTTCCGGTGATGGCACGAACCTGAAGCCCTGGCTTCGACGAGCCGCGGCATCGCGCCTGAGCATCAGCCGGTCGCAAAGAGGGAAGGTCGGAACGACGAACGGAGCGAATGATGAAGCGTGTGATCGTGACCGGGGGTTCTCGGGGGATCGGGCGAGCGATCGTGCAGCGCCTCGCCCGTGAAGGATGGGACGTGCACTTCACCCATCTCCACGCCGCCGAAGACGCGGCCTCGCTGCAGGACGAGGAGCGGGCCAACGGCCATCAGGTGCGCGCGCATCGTAGCGACCAGGCAAACCCGGCCGATCACGACACCCTCCTTCGGGCAGTGCGCGGCGAAGCGGAGGATGACCTTTTTCTCGATGCGCTCGTGATCAACGCGGGCATCGCGATGCACGCACCGCTCTCCGAGGTCCGGGAGGAGGATTTCGATCGTGTATTCGCGACCAACGTCCGTGGGCCGCTCTTCCTGCTCCAGCGTGCGCAGCGCCACCTGCGCGACGGCGGCAGGGTCGTTGTCGTCTCATCGACGAGCACGACCTGGCCCTCCGCCGGTGAGGCGGTCTATGCCGCCAGCAAGGCGGCCCTCGAACAGCTCTGTCGCGTCGCGTCCCGTGAGCTCGGCCAGCGACGCATCACGGTGAACGCCGTCTCTCCCGGCCCGACGCGAACCGGCTTCCTCGACGAGCGCGTTCCTCCCGAAGCCCTGACCGCCGTCGCGGGCCTGACGGCGATGGGACGCATCGGTGAACCGGACGACGTCGCCGGCGTGGTCTCCGCCCTGCTCGACGAGCGGTGCGGATGGCTGACGGGCCAGAACCTACGTGCCGACGGCGGCCTGACCTGAGAGAATTGGGGTGACAGTCCACCGCCCCCATGTCCACCCCGGCCCCCCGCACCTCCCGGTTGAAGGACGCACTGGGCTCGCTCTCCGCGCGCCTGCTCGCGGCCTTCCTGTTGCCCACCCTGCTCTTCCTCATCGTCACGGGCACGGCCGTCTACGCACTGGCGCGCTCCATCCTCGAGGACGAGCTGGGTAACAGCCTCTCGGCCATCGCCGCGGCCACGGCCAGCCAGGTGAGCGGCGAGCGGATGCTCACCATCGAGCCCGGTGACGACGTGGCGGGCACTCGCACGTGGCGCAACCTCGTCCGCATGCTCACCGAGGTGCGTGACCGGAGTGGCGTGCGCCGGCTCTACGTGGTGGACACGCGCGGCCGGGTGATCGCGGATGCCGGAGGCAAGCTGCCGGTGGGCGCCGAGGTACCGGAGCTCGCGCGCGACAGGCTGGAGCTGTCCCGGGTGTTCTCCGGCCAGCGCGCGGCCAGCCAGGTCCTCTTCCAGGGCTCGGACGGGCTCCTCTACAAGACGGGCTACGCGCCAGTGCGCAACGCGGACGCGGTGGTGGGCGCGGTGGCCGTCGAGGGCAGCGCCGCCTTCTTCGGGCCCCTGTCCCACCTGTCCCGCGGCTTCGCGGTGGCGAGCACCGTGGCGCTCGGGGTGCTCGCGCTGGTGGCCCTCCTCACCGCGAGGGGGCTCGCGCGCCCGCTGCGGCGGCTCATGGACTCGGCGCTGCGCATCGGCCGGGGCGACCTGACGACCCCCGTTCCCCCGGAGCCCACGCGAGAAATCGGCGTGCTGGCACGCGAGCTGGAGGTCATGCGCGAGGCGCTGGAGAGCCGGGACCGGCAGCTCAAGCTGATGCTGGCCGGCGTGGCCCACGAGGTGCGCAACCCCATCGGGGGCATCTCCCTCTTCTCGGGGTTGCTCGCGGAGGACCTGAAGGCGGGAGCCCACGCGGACGCCTCCGAGCACGTGTCACGCATCCAGCGCGAGGTGGAGTACCTGCAACGCATCGTCGAGGACTTCCTCGCCTTCGCCCGGGAGCAGCCGCTGTCGCGGGCGCCGGTGGCCGCGCCGGACCTGCTCCAGGAGGCGAGCGGGCTGCTCGCGGCGGACGCGGCGGCCCGGGAGGTGGAGGTGGAGGTGGAGGCGGATGCGGCGATGCTGGAGGCGGACGGGAGCCTGCTGACGGCCGCGCTGGTGAACCTGGTGAAGAACGCGGTGCAGGCCTCGCCCCGGGGCGGCCGGGTGCGGCTCATCGGCCGGAGCCAGGGCCAGGGCTACTCCATCCGTGTCGAGGACCACGGGCCCGGCGTGCCCGAGGCCGAGCGCGAGCGCATCTTCGAGCCCTTCTTCACCACCCGGGAGAAGGGCACCGGCCTGGGCCTGCCCCTGTCCCGCAAGATTGTGCGGGCCCACGGCGGAGACCTGCGGCTCGTCCAGGGCCCGGGCGTCACGATCTTCGAGCTCACACTCCCCGTCGGAGCGTTCTCCTCCTCGGGTGGACCAACCGGGTAGGCAGGCCCCCCTCCTACCCCTCCCCCATCCCAGGAAATTCACGCACCTGGGCGACCTGTTGCGCGGACGACAGCTCGCCCGCCGTGTCGGATCCAAGCCCATCAGGACGAAGTAAGAGACAGGGGGGACAGGTTCACCTCCATCCCCCCGGAGGTTCTCTCGACGTGTCCCACCAGCCCGACGGAGATCTCACCTCGTACGACACCCTGCACCCGCTCTTCGGCCCCGCGGGTCCGGAGCAGAGGCTCGACATCGAGCGGGACCAGTTCCGCCTGCTGGCCGAGGCCCTGCCTCAAATCGTCTGGACGGCGCGGCCGGATGGCCACACGGACTACTTCAACCGGCGCTGGTACGAGTACACCGGCCTGTCCTTCGAGGAGTCGGAGGGTACGGGCTGGCAGCGCGTCTTCCACTCCGAGGACATGCCCGAGGCCACCCGGCGCTGGCAGCACAGCCTGGCCACCGGCGAGCCCTTCGAGGTGGAGTACCGCTGCCGCCGGCTCGACAACGTCTGGCGCTGGTTCCTCGGCCGCGCCATCCCGGTGCACGATCCCCAGGGACGCATCGTGCACTGGTTCGGCACGTGCACGGACATCGACGACCAGAAGCGCACCGCGGACGTGCACGGCTTCCTCGCCGAGGCCAGTGCCCTGCTCTCCATCTCGTTGGACCCCGAGGAGACGGTGCACAACCTCACGCGCTTCATCGTCCCGAGGCTGGCGGACTGGTGCGCGGTGGACCTGGTCCGGCCCGACGAGAGCGTCGAGCGCGTCTCGGTGACGCACGTGGACCCCTCCCGGGAGGAATTCGCCTGGGAGCTGTCGCGCATCAACCCCGTGGACTTCCAGCACGCCACGCGGGGGCGCGGCTACGTCATCCGCACCGGCGATTCGGAGCTGCAGGAGGTCATCACGGACGCGGCCATCGTCGCCTTCGCGAAGGACCCGGAGAAGGCGCGGCTGCTGCGGGGCCTGGGCCTGAGCTCCTCCCTCATCGTGCCGCTGGTGGTGCGCGGGCGGACGCTGGGCTGCATCACGCTGGCGCAGGCCGACAGCGGCCGACGTTTCGGTGCCGCGGACATGCCCGTGGCCGAGGAGCTCGCGCGCCGCGCCGCGCTCGCGATGGACAACGCGCGCCTGTACCGCGAGAGCCAGCAGGCCACCCTCCGGGCCGAGCAGGCGCGCTACGAGGCCGAGCAGGCGCGCGCGGTGCTGGATACGCTCCTCGACGCGGCCCCCGCGGGCATCGCCCTCTTCGACCGGGAGCTGCGCTTCATGCGCGTCAACCGCACCCTGGAGGTCATCAACCGCAAGTCCGCGGAGTCCCACCTGGGGCACACCCTGCCCGAGGTCCTCGCCACCGACACGCCCGGCGTCGAGGACGTGGCCCGCACCCTCCGCGAGGCACTGGAGAGCGGGGAGACGCGGACGGTGGAGGCCACCACCCGGCTCGACTCCGCTGGTGAGCAGCTCGCCTGGCTGGCCCGCTACGCGCCCGTGCGCGCCCCGGATGGTTCCACGCTCGGCGTGGCCTCCGTGGTGCTGGACATCACCGAGCGCAAGCGCGCCGAGGCCGAGCGCGAGCGCCTCCTCGCGGAGCTGGAGCGCAGCAACCAGGAGTTGGATCAGTTCGCCTACGTGGCCAGCCATGATCTCAAGGCACCGCTGCGAGGCATCGCCAACCTGTCGCAGTGGATAGAGGACGACCTGAAGGACGTGATGGCCGACGAGACGCGCGAGCAGATGCGGCTGCTGCGCGGGCGCGTGCAGCGCATGGAGTCGCTCATCAACGGCATCCTCGACTACAGCCGCGCGGGCCGGATGCGTGGCCGGCCGGAGCCCCTGGAGGTGGGCCGGTTGCTGAACGAGTGCGTGGAGCTGCTCTCCCCTCCCTCCGACACCCTCGTCGAGATCGCACCCGGCATGCCCACCCTGCGCGCCGAGCGGGTGCCCCTGCAGCAGGTGTTCCTCAACCTGCTGGGCAATGCCTTCAAGCACGCCCGCAACCCGGAGGTCCGTGTGCGGGTGGACGCGCGTCCGGTGGGCGCCTTCTGGGAGTTCTCCGTCGCCGATGACGGCCCCGGCATCGCCCCCGAGTACCATGAGCGCATCTGGGGCATCTTCCAGACACTCCGGTCACGGGACGAGGTGGAGAGCACGGGCATCGGTCTGTCGGTGGTGAAGAAGAGCGTGGAGGCGCGCGGCGGGCGTGCCTGGCTGGAGTCCGCCCCGGGCCAGGGGGCCACCTTCCGCTTCACCTGGCCGGTGCATTCTCCGGAAGAAGGGCGCTGATCGTGGCCCGCAAGACACTCCACATCCTCCTGGTGGAAGACGACGCCGTGGACGTGATGAACGTCCAGCGTGCTTTCAAGCAGAACGCCATCCACAACCCCCTCTACGTCGCCAACAACGGGCTGCAGGCGCTGGAGATGCTGCGCTCGGGCGCGGTGCCGGCCACCAACCGGCTCGTCCTCCTGGACATCAACATGCCAAGGATGAACGGACTCGAGTTCCTGCGCGCGCTGCGGACGGATCCGGAGCTGCGCCCCACGCCGGTGGTGATGCTCACCACGTCCAACGACGACCGGGACCGGGGGGAGAGCTACGCGCTCAACGTGGCCGGCTATTTCGTCAAACCCGTCGCCTTCCCGGCCTTCGTGGAGCTGATGGCGGCGCTCAACACATACTGGATGCGGGTGGAGATGCCGTGAGGGCCGAGGAGCACATGGAGGAACAACCGCTGCGCCTGCTGGTGGCGGACGACGACGAGGTGGACCGGCTGGCGGTGCGGCGTGCCCTGCACCAGGCCGGCCTGTCCGCCCAGCTCGTCGAGGTGACGGATGGCGCGGCCGCGCTCTCGGCCCTGATGGCGGAGTCCTTCGACTGCGCCCTGATGGACTTCCAGATGCCCGTCCAGGACGGCCTGGAGGTGCTGCGCAAGGCTCGCGCCGCCCTGGTGGAGACGCCCATCATCATGCTCACCGGCCAGGGCGACGAGCACATCGCCGTGGAGCTGATGAAGGCGGGCGCCACCGACTACCTCGGCAAGTCGGCGCTCACCCCGGAGCGGCTCGGTCACCTGCTGCGCCAGGCCCAGCGCCTGCACCAGGCGGAGCAGCAATACCGGACCCTGGCCGAGCTGCTGCCCCTCACCATCTGGACGAGCCGGCCGGACGGCGTGCTGGACTACATCAGCCGCCGCGGGTTCGAGCTCACCGGCATGCCTCCCGGAAAACCCGAGCAGTGGCATCGGGTCGTGCACCCGGAGGATCTGCCCCGGCTGATGGAGCGCTGGCAGTACAGCCTGCGCACGGGAGACCCCTACGAGGTGGAGGTGCGCGTCCGGCGCGGCGACGGCACCTACCGCTGGAACCTCATCCGGGCGCTGCCCATGCGGGACTCGCGCGGCCGCGTGCTGCGCTGGTTCGGCACCAACTCCGACATCGACGACCAGCGGCGGACCCAGGAGCGCACCGCGCGCCTGCAGGCCGTCACCGCCGCGCTCTCCGAGGCGCCCACGCCCCGCCAGGTGATGGACGTCATCGTCCACCAGGGCGTGGCGGCACTGGAGGCCCAGGCGGGAGCGGTGTGGCTGGTGTCCGAGGATGGGCAGGCGCTCGACCTGGTGAGCACCAGCGACAACGTGCGGCCGCTGACGCGAGGCCTCGAGCGGCTGCCGCTCGACGTGCCCCTGGCGCTGACGGACGCGGTGCGCACGGACAAGCTCGTCACCTACGCCGATGCCCCGGAGCGGGACCGGCGCTACCCCCTGCTCGCCGGGCAGGGCTACTCCTTCGAGGCCTCGGCGGTGATGCCCCTGCGCGGCAGCCGGGGAGTGATGGGCGCCCTGGTGGTGAACTTCACGCAGCCGCGTACGCTGTCCCCGGACGCGCGGGAGCTCATCCTCGCCCTGGCGCGCCAGGGAGCCCAGGCGTTGGAACGTGCCCGGCTCTACGAGGCCGCGCAGCAGGCCCGCGCCGCCGCCGAGGCGAGCGAGGCCCAGCTGCGCAACCTGCTGGCGGAGCGCGAGCGCATGGAGGCCACGCTGCAGGAGCGGGACGAGCGGCTGCGCGCGGCCCTCTGGGCCAGCGGCACCGGCACCTTCCGCTGGGACATCCGCACCCGCGGGCTGGAGTGGGACGAGAACCTGGACCAGCTCTTCTGCCTGCCACCGGGCCAGACGGTGCAGACCATGGACGACTTCTTCGCCCTGGTGCTCCCGGAGGACCGGACCGGGGTGATGCGCCGGTGCGAGGCCTGCGAGCGCGAGGGCGCGGACTTCGACATGGACTTCCGCGTGATGGGACCGGAAGAGCGCGTGCGGTGGATCAGCGGAAAGGGCAAGACGTTCGT
Organism: Archangium lipolyticum; assembly: GCF_024623785.1. Taxonomy (NCBI): domain Bacteria; kingdom Pseudomonadati; phylum Myxococcota; class Myxococcia; order Myxococcales; family Archangiaceae; genus Archangium; species Archangium lipolyticum. The sequence goes on along the minus strand of NZ_JANKBZ010000005.1, from coordinate 278,527 downwards.
CGACGTGAGCGGGCGGCCTCTCTACATGACGGGCGCCTGCGTGGACATCACCGCCCAGAAGCAGCAGGAGGCCGAGGCGCGCCAGCTGGCCGAGTTCGAGCAGCAGATCCTCGGCATCGTCAGCCATGATCTGCGCAACCCCCTGAGCGTCATCCGCATCTCCGCCTCCATGCTGCTGGCGCGGGAGGGACTGGACGAGCGGCAGAGCAAGGGCCTCACCCGCATCATCTCCGCCTCGGACCGGGCCACCCGCCTCATCCGCGACCTGCTGGACTTCAGTCAGGCGCGGCTGGGTGGAGGCATCCGCGTGGAGCGCAAGGAGATGGACCTCTTCGAGCTGGCGCGCGGCGTGGTGGAGGAGCTGGCCGCCAGCCACCCGGAGCGGGAGGTGGAGTTGGAGCAGGAGGGCGAGGGCCTGGGTCACTGGGATGGAGACCGGATCGCCCAGGTGCTCGGCAACCTGGTGGGCAACGCCATCCAGCACAGCCCCGAGGGAACGCCGGTGAGGGTGCGCTGCCAGGGTGTGGCCGGGGAGGTGCTGCTGGAGGTGCGCAACCAGGGCACGCCCATCGAGTCCGCACTGCTGCCCAGACTCTTCGAGCCCTTCCGCCGGGGGCGCCAGGCCGGAAGCGGAGCGGGGAGCGTGGGGCTGGGGCTCTACATCACCCGGCAGATCGTCCTGGCGCATGGAGGAGGCATCCAGGTGACGTCGAGCGCGGAGGAAGGCACCCGCTTCGCGGTGCGGCTGCCACGCCGGTCGGTCACGCCCCTGCCCCTCTCCCGGGCCTGAGCCGGGGGCCGCCTCAGCCCCCGCGGACCACCGCCCGGGCCTTCTCCATCAGCCGCCGCAGCGGCGCCTCGTCCACCCGCGCCAGTGCCTCGTCCCACGACAGCCACTGCGCGCCCGAGGACTCGTTCGGGTCGTGCGCCAGCGACTCCGGATCCTCCGCCACCACCAGGTAGCGCACGTCCAGGTGCAGGTGCTCCGGCTCGTCCTTGCGCGCCGGAATGGAGTGCACGTCCACGTCCAGCGGCCTCGGCGCGCGCTCGTGCAACCGCACCCGGCATCCCGTCTCCTCACGGGCCTCGCGCAGCGCGGTGGCCTCCATGCCGCCCGCGTCCGACTCCTCCGAGTGCCCGCCCGGCTGCAGCCAGCGGTTGAGCTTCCCGTGGAGCACCATCACCACCCGCTCGCCCGCCGGATCCACCACCACCGCACTACCCGTGAAGTGCGCCCGCGGCTGCTTGCGCGAGAAGGGCTGCTCCAATTCCTTGGCGAATGCGAGCATCCGCGCCACGTCTTCTCGTTCCTTGTCATCCGAGGGAACGTGGCGGGCCAGCAGCTCGTGTAGGGACGTCTGGGGAACGGTCATGGGGCGCGCATTCTGCCCTGATATAAGGTGGCGTCCATGGCCCGTATTCTCGTCATCGACGACCACGACACCCTCCGCGAGGGCATGGCTGTCACCCTCACGCGCTCCGGCCACACCGTGACGGCCGCCCGCTCCGGCACCGATGGTGTCGCCGCCTACAAGAAGACACCCTTCGACCTCGTCGTCACCGACCTGAAGATGGATGGGCTGGATGGCCTGGCCGTCACCCGGACGATCAAGTCGTTGGATCCGGCCGCCGTCGTCATGGTCGTCACCGCCTTCGGCACCATCGAGACGGCGGTGCAGGCCATGCAGCAGGGCGCCTACGACTTCATCACCAAGCCCTTCACCCCGGACGTGCTGCGCGCCAAGGTGGAGAAGGGCCTGGAGCTGTCCTCCACCCGCCGCCAGGTGGAGCGCCTGTCCGCCCGCACCGAGGCCCTCGAGTCCGACGCCGCCTCCGCCCATGGCAACCTGCTGGTGGGTGACAGCGAGCCCATGCAGCGGCTCGTCGGCATGGTGCGCAAGGCGGCCGCCACCGACGCCACCGTGTTCGTGCGCGGCGAGTCCGGCACCGGCAAGGAGCTGGTGGCGCGCATGCTCCACCAGCTCTCCCCGCGCAAGGACGGGCCCTTCATCGTCGTGCACTGCGCGGCGCTCGCCGAGACGCTCCTGGAGAGCGAGCTGTTCGGTCATGAGCGCGGCGCCTTCACCGGGGCCGTCAAGCGCAAGCTCGGCCGCTTCGAGCTCGCCGACGGTGGCACCCTCTTCCTGGACGAGATTGGAGAGATTCCGCACTCCGTGCAGACGAAGCTGCTGCGCGTCCTCCAGGAGAAGGAGATTCAGCGCGTGGGCGGCGAGGAGACGCTCAAGGTGGACGTGCGCGTGGTGAGCGCCACGCACCGCGACCTCCAGGCCGAGGTGAAGGCGGGCCGCTTCCGCGAGGACCTGTACTACCGGCTGCACATCGTCCCCCTCCAACTGCCCCCCCTGCGCGAGCGCCCCGAGGACGTCGCCGCGCTCGCCCGCTACTTCGTGGCGAAGCACGCCCCCCGGGTGAACAAGCGCGTGAAGGGGCTCGAGGACAGCGCCCTGCGCGCGCTGGCGCGCTACGCCTGGCCGGGCAACGTGCGCGAGCTGGAGAACGTCATCGAGCAGTCGCTCGTCTTCGCCGAGGGCGAGACGCTCTCGGAGACGGACCTGCCCCAGCACCTCGCCAGCGCCACCTCGCGCACCGACGCCGGCCTGCCCGTGCCCATGGGGGACCGGCCCCTGCCCGACATCCTCGAGGACCTCGAGCGCCAGCTCATCGCCCGCGCCTACGAGAAGGCCGGCGGCGTGAAGACGGAGACGGCCCGGCTGCTCGGCATCAAGACGTCCGCGCTGTACTACAAGCTGGAGAAGTACGGCTTCATCTCCAAGGGCGAGCGCCCCGAGGAGTCCTGAGCAGCAACTTCGTCCGGCGGCTCGCGACACTGTAGATACACAAGCCAGAGCCCTCGAAAATCCACCGCGCCAGCACTCCCCCCGTGGTTTTCCGTCACTCCCCTCCTACCGCTCATGCAACTCCCGTGGCCAACCTCCCGGAATCGCTCGGCTTTTTCTGGCGGCCGAGCCGTGGGGAGCGAAGTGGCCCTGGCATCCGGCTTGCTGTTAGGAGGAGTTTGATGAAGCGCGCCCTGCTCCCCCCGCTGCTGTTCCTCCTCCTGGGGGCCCCCGTCTGGGCGGCCTCGGGGCTGGACACGCCGCGGGCCGAGGCGCGGACGGCGCGTGCCCAGGTGCGCGAGCTGCGCGACCGTCAGCAACTGCTGCGAGCGGAGCTCAACACCCTGGCCGGGCGCATCGAGTCCCTCAAGTCCGAGCAGAAGGGCCGGCTGGTGGCGGGCCCGGAGCTGGAAGGGGCGCTGCGGCGCTCCCAGGAGCTGTCCGGTCAGCTCACCGGTCTGGCGCAGTCACTCGCCGGGGCGGAGGCGGAGGCCGAGCGGCGCAACCTGGCGCTGTACACGGCGCTCTCCGACGAGCTGGCCCGGGTGCGTCAGACGTGGGACGCCACGAAGGACCGGGAGGCCCGGGCCGGGCTCATCGCCCGCATGCGGGACCTGCGCGCCGAGCGGGACGCGGTGCGCGCCGCGTTGCCTCCCTCCCAGGTGCCAGCGCTCGACGGCGCTCGGACGAGCGACGACCCCGAGGACATGCTGGAGCAGGCGGACGCCCTGCGTGACTCCGAGGACAAGGTGAACCAGCGCCTCCAGGCCCTGCGCGCCCGCATCACCGAGCTGCGCGAGGAGCGGGAGCTGGACCGGCGCATGAGCGACTTCCTGGGCGAGGAGTCCATGTTCGACGACCAGGACCGGCACATGCGCCTGCGCTTCGACTCCGCCTCGAAGTCCATCTCGGTGGCTCCCGTCCCGCGCAGGGGTGGAGGCTCCGGCACCACCTTCACCGAGGGCTCCAGCCCGTCCGCGGGAGGGCCGGTGAACTCTCCGGCACCTCAAAATCCGGATGATGGCCAGGAGCCGACGAACAACTATCAGCCCTATTCCTCCCGGGCCTCCGACAGCCGCCCCCAGGTGGGCACGGTGCGCGCCCAGACGCTCGCCAGTGGAGACTCGGAGAGCCTGAGGGAGCTGGAGGCGGAGGCGGCCCGGCTCGAGTCGCTCGCGCGAGAGCTGGGCTCCCGCGCGGACACGCTGGAGCGCAAGGCCCAGCAGCTGCGCTAGTTCAGCAGCCGCACCTCGACGTCCAGCTTCACGTCGGCCTGCAGGCGTACCTCCTTCGAGGGCTTGCGGCCCTTGCCGCGCACGCCGATGCTCATGGAGGGCGCGGTGAGGAAGGGCTGGAGCTCCGCGCCCGTCAGGTCCATCTCCAGCACCGGGTTGGGCGCCTTGAGGCCCAGCGAGGCGATGTTCTTCTTCTGGGCCACCAGCACCTCCCGGTCCCCCGCCTTCGCGTAGAACTCCAGCGAGTCGAGGAAGGAGAAGTCCTGGTCCGCCGGCGTGAGGATCTTCAGTTGCAGGGACCGCAGCTTCGCGGAGGACACCTGCTCCTTGGTGACGCCCTGGTTCTGGAAGTCCTGGTTCTGGTCGAAATCGATGCTGGTGAAGCTCCCGATGGCCGGAAAAGCATCCAGCACGGTGGAGATGCCCGTGGGGTCCCCTGGAACGGTCGTCTCGCCCTTCACCTCCGCGACGAAGGTGGGGGGGCCGCAGGCCACGAGCGAGAGCAGGGCACACACGGAGAGTACGGATGTGAGTCGCATGGTACACAGTCTAACGGCCGTCCGGGCGGGCCGTCACCGCTCGACCGGGCTGGCCGCCCTCTCGCGGACGGGGCATGCGGCCGGAGCCCGGAGTATGGTGCGCCCGTTGAAACGGCTCCTCTCCGCGCTCGTGGTGCTTTGCCTGGCGCTCGCCGGTGGCGCGCACGCCGCCGACGTGGAGGGAGCCCTGCGCGTGACGGGCCGGACGCTGCTGGACGGGAACGCGCCGCGCGACTTCTCCAAGGGGCGCCTGGGCTCCGGTGCCGCGGATCTGATGTTCAGCCTGCTGGCCTCGGGCGAGGGCCGCTACACCGCGGACCGCTGGCAGCTCGTGGGCCGCTACGACGGGGGTGTCCGCAAGTACCTCACCTTCGCCGACGAGGACGTGCTGGTGCAGGCCGCGGCGCTGGAGGGCTCCATCGCCCTGGGCACGTCGCTGGGACTGGGCGTGGAGGGGCGCGCCAAGGACCGGCGGGGGGGCAGCCGCGACTACTCGGACCTGATGGGGACGGCCTTCGTGGAGTACGCCCCGGACGCCCGGCTGGCCCTGCGCCTGCGCGCGGGAGCGCACCGATTCCTCTACCGGCCGGACTTCGCCGCCAGCTTCGGCGGCCCCGAGGTGGGCTTCCTCGCGCGCTACCGCATCGACCGCCGGCACGCCCTCACCGCCTCCGGCGAGTATGGCTCGCGCCGCTATCACGCCTCCGTGCGCTACCCACCGGGGACACAGCTGGCGTGGACCGGGCGGCGACAGGACGGCTCCCTGCTGGCGAGCGTGGGCTACACCTACAAGGGCCCGCTGGCGCTGGGGGTGGCGTACACGTACCAGGAGACCAGCTCCAACAGCTTCGGCGAGTCGGTGCAGCGCCACCGGCTGAGCGGCAGCGCCGGGGTGCGCCTGCCCTGGAGGTTGATGCTGCTGGCCCAGGGCGCCCTGGGCATCAACCGCTACCCGGACGGCGTCTACCTCTCGCCCGACATCATCCTGCTCGAGGACGACGAGGCGCAGAACACGCTGTCGCTGAAGCTGGTCCGGCCCATCCACGAGCACCTGGACGTGGAGCTCTCGTTCGCGATGTACGGTACCCAACTGCCGCGCAACGAGCTGTTCTACTTCCGCCAGGTGGGCGGGGTGGGCCTCACCTGGCGGCTGTAGTAGCCGGTCTCAGTCCAACCCGGACAGCCGCTCGTCGATCTCCTCGGCGAGGCTGGCATGGCTCTGGGCGAGCGCCGTATCCCGGGCGCGGGTGAGCACCTCTCGGGCCTTCTGCGTCTGCCCGGCGCCCGCGTAGGCATCCCCCAGGGACACCAGGGCCGCGGCGTACGCCGGATCCAACCGCACGGCCGTCTCCAGGGCCTGGGCGGCCTCGGCGTACTGCCGGCGCTCCAGGTAGGCCTTGCCCAGGGAGAAATGCGCCATGGGCGCGTCGGGAAACTCAGCCGCCATCTGCTTGAACTGCTCCAACCGGGCGTCGCTCATGGTCCGGTGATAGAGGAGAGGCATGTCCGTTGCCAAGGAAGACGTGCGCTCCCTCGCCGAGACCGCCCGGGCGGCCTCCCGCGTGCTCGCCACCGCCCCCACCAGCCAGAAGGATGCGGCCCTGGGGGCCATGGCCCGCCACCTGCGCCAGGCCACCCCCGCCATCCTCGCCGCCAACGAGGCGGACATGGCCGCCGCGCGCACCGCCGGCAAGGGAGGCGCCTTCCTGGACCGGCTGCTGCTGGACGCCCAGCGGGTGGAGGCCATGGCCCGGGCGGTGGAGTCGGTGGCCGGCCTGAAGGATCCGGTGGGTGAGCAGACGGAGGAGTGGGACCGGCCCAACGGGCTGCACGTGCGCAAGGTGCGGCTGCCGCTGGGGGTGGTGTTGATGATTTATGAAGCCCGCCCCAACGTGACGAGCGACGCGGCGGCGCTGTGCCTCAAGAGTGGCAACGCGGCGCTGCTGCGCGGGGGCAGCGAGGCGGCGCGCTCCAACGCGGCGATCGCCTCGGCGCTGGCGGCGGGCGTCACCGAGGCGGGGTTGCCGGCGGCGTGCATCCAGCCGGTGCCCCCGGGCGAGCGCGAGACGCTGCTGGAGCTGCTGAAGCTGGAGGGGCTGATTGATTTGTGCATCCCCCGGGGTGGCGAGGGGCTCATCCGCTTCGTGGCGGAGAACGCGCGGATTCCGGTGGTGAAGCACTACAAGGGCGTCTGCCACGTGTACGTGCACGGGGCGGCGGACCTGGAGATGGCCACGCGCATCACCGTGAACGCGAAGACGAGCCGGCCGGGGGTGTGCAACGCCGCCGAGTGCCTGCTGGTGGACCGTTCGGTGGCGGAGCGCTTCCTGCCCCAGGTGGGGCGGGAGCTGGTGGCGAAGGGGGTGGAGCTGCGCGGGGACGGGGCCACGGTGGAGGTGCTGGAGCGGGCCGGGGTGCCGGTGAAGCCGGCCTCGGAGGAGGACTGGGGGCAGGAGTTCCTGGACCTCGTCATGGCGGTGCGGGTGGTGGACGGGCTGGACGCGGCGCTGGGGCACATCGCCCGGTACGGTAGCGAACACACCGAGGCCATCGTCACGGCGGACGCGGCGGTGGCGGGGCGTTTCACCCGGGAAGCCCAGGCCAGCGCGGTGGTGTGGAACGCCTCCACCCGCTTCAACGACGGGGGCGAGCTGGGCCTGGGGGCGGAGATTGGGATTTCCACCAGTCGATTGCATGCTTTCGGGCCCATGGGCTTGCGAGAATTGACGAGTCAGAAGTACGTCATCCACGGGAGCGGGCAGGTGCGCTAGGGTGGGCCCCAGGACACGTATGGCGACCAAGAAAACGGCGACGAAGAAGAAGACGGCGGCGAAGAAGAGCGCGGCGAAGACGCCGGCCGCCCGCAAGAAGCTGGCGACGAAGAAGACGGCGGCCAAGAAGCTGCCCGCCCGCAAGAAGACGGCGAAGAAGAAGGCCCTGACGCCAGCGGCGATGCCCTCGGCGCCGGTGGAGAACCCGCGCGCCCATGCGCTGGCGCGCAAGATTGCCCACCTGCTGTCGGACAAGAAGGGCCTGGACATCGTCATCCTCGACGTGCGCGGGATGACGTCCTACGCGGACTACTTCGTGGTGGGCTCGGGCGAGAGCGATCGGCAGGTGTCCGCCATGGCGGAGCACGTGCTGACCAACCTCAAGGAGACCGAGAGCCTGCGCCCCATCGGCCACGAGGGCATGGAGACGGGCCAGTGGGTGCTGCTGGATTTCGGCGAGGTGGTGGCGCACCTCTTCTTCTCCGAGATGCGCGCCCACTATGACCTCGAGGGCCTCTGGGCGGACGCGCCGCGGGAGAAGGTGGCCTGAAGGTCCGGCTCCTCTCGATAGGCAAGGACCGCTCGGGCCTCTATGAGCCCGCGGTCCAGGAGTACGCCTCGCGCCTGACCCACTACACCCGCTTCGAGCTGATTGAGTTGCCCGAGGCGGGTGGGAAGAAGGGGAAGGCGGGGGACGCCAAGGCCCAGGAGGCCGAGGCCATCCTCTCGCGCCGCAAGCCGCAGGATCTGCTGGTGGCGCTCGACGAGCGGGGCAAGCTGTTGGACTCGGTGGAGTTCAGCCGCTACGTGGGCCGCGCGCAGGATGGAGCGAAGGACCTGCTGCTCATCATCGGCGGTGACGAGGGCCTGGACGAGCGGGTGAGACAGTCCGCGGACCTGGTGCTCTCGCTGTCGAAGATGACGCTGCCGCACCGGCTGGCACGGGTCGTGCTGGTAGAGCAGCTCTACCGCGCCTTCACCATCCTCAAGGGTGAGCCGTACCACAAGTAGCCGGCCATGCTGAGCCCCGACGATATCAAGGAGGAGTTGAGCCTCACGTACGTTCGCGCCATCGCCTCGCGGGCCGGATTCTCGGTCGAGGAGGTACGCAAGGACCGAGACAGCGTGGACCTCAAGGTCCGCGCACGCGGACTGCTGACGGAAGATGCGGTCCTGACCTCGCCCGAGCTGGCCATCCAGCTCAAGGCCACGGTGCTCGACCCACTTCCCGAGAGGGCCTTCTCCTTCGAGCTCTCCCGGAAGAACTACGACGATCTCATCGCCCCGTCGCTCGTTCCACGCATCCTCGTCGTGTTCGTCATGCCAGGGGACGAGGGGCAGTGGCTGACCCTCACCGAGGAGGCGCTCACCTTGCGGCGATGTGCCTACTGGCTCTCGCTTCGAGGCTTGCCAGCCACGACCAACGAAACGAGCCAGACGGTCCGCCTGTCACGCAGGCAGACCTTCGACCACGACACCCTGCGCGACCTGTTGCGCAAGGTGTCCCGTGAAGAGGAGCTCGCACCATGAACGCGGAGCAACTCCTCGCGCTCGGAAACCGGGTCGACTACCAGAACGTGCGCGCCTATCTGGAAGCACGCGGATGGAACCGCATCCCGTCGCGCCGTCTCCAAGCGGCCATCTATCGCATCGGCCAGGCGCCCGTCGCGGAGGTCCAGGTCCCCCTGGATCGCGACCTCATCGATTATGGCGAAGCGATGGTGGAGGTCGCGCGACGCGTCGCCGAATACGAGCAGCGCTCCATGGAGTCGCTCCTGCGAGACCTGCTGCGGCCCAGGTGGGACCTGATCCGCTTCGCCCTGGAAGGCGAGGAGACGCGAGATGGAGGCATCCGTCTGGGCAATGGGCTGGACCTGGTGAATGGCGTGCGCAAGGCCCTGCTCGCCAGCGCCTGCAGCATCAAGCGTCCGGGAACGACCTTCCACCCACGAATGACCCTGGCGGAGGCAGATGCGTTCCTCCAGGAATGCCGCCTCGGGCAGACGGAACTGGGGAGCTTCGTCCTGACGGTGGAAGCACCGCTCGATGTGACGCCGCAACGGTCGGCACGGGAAGAGTCCTTCGGAAGGCGCGCCTCCCTGCTGCTCCTGCGCTCGGTGGCACACGTGGCCGCGGCCGTTCGAGCGGGCGCGCCCGAGAGGGTCCTCGAGCCCGCCAGTGGCGAGCCCGTGGTGAGCGCCAACCTCTGCGAGGCGCTCGTCGAGATGATGCCGCGCGATGAGAGCGCTGACCTACGACTGCGCAGCTCCTGGTCCCCCCTGCTCCCCGTCGAGCCAGAGGTGCCCTCCGAGGTCCATGTGGATCGGAACATGTACGAGGCCATCGAGAAGATGGCCCACCAGCTCCGGCCCTCCCGTGGAGCACAGCCCAACCAGTTCGTCGGCAGGGTGGTGGAGTTGATGGGGGAGCCAGGTGAGTACGGTGAAGTCGAAGGAGCCGTCGTCCTCCAGGCCCAGGTGGAGGATGAGCTGCTGAAGGTCCGAGTCACACTGGGCGCCACCGATTACCGGCAGGCGACCGCGGCCCACCTCGAACAGCGTTACGTGACCGTCAAGGGTGTCCTCCGTCGAGGACCCCGTGTCCACCAGCTCGAACAGGCATCCGACTTCCGGCTCGTCGGCACCTGATGGGTGCCGCCGTGCCCTACCCCGCCCCGCCGGACAGGCCGTGCGCCTCCATCGGCCAGGCCCAGGGGACGAGCACGAGAAGCACGGCGAGCACCAACACGGTGAGAGGCCCTCCGAGACGGAAGAAGTCACTGAAGCGGTAGCGCCCGGGGCCGTACACCAGCAGACAGCTCGGCTCGAGCGGGGTGATGAACGAGCATGAGGCGGCGAGCGCAATCCCCATGGCGAACGTGCGGGGATTGACGCCCAGGCCCGCGGCGGCGCTCAACCCGATGGGCAACACCACGAGCGCTGCGGCCTGGTTGCTCATCGGAATGGAGAGCACGACGGTCAGCACCATGAGGCAGAGCAGCACCAGGCGCGGGCCACCCACGCCGGCGACCTCGGCCGCGAAGCTTCCGAGGAACCGCCCCGCCCCGCTCTTCTCCATGGCGAGACCGAGCGCCATCATCGAGCCGATCAACAGCACCACCCGCCAGTCGATGCGGAACGCACGCCTCGGGTCCAGACAGCCGGTGAGGACCATGAGGAGGACGCCCGCCATGCCCGCGACCGACAGGGGCACCAGTCCCACCGAGCCGAGGACGAGCGCGGCCGCGAAGAGGGAGATGGCGAGCAACGCCTTGGAGTGACGCGGAGTCTCGGTGATGAAGTCCCGCGCCCGCCCGTCCTCCTCGCCGACGCCCGTCCGGGTGGGCAGGACCACGGGTGTCAGGAGGAGGAGGAGCGCAATGCCCAGGAGCGCCACGGGCAGCCCCACCGGCGTGAGCTCGACCAGACCGATGGGGCGCATCCCGAGGTCATCGAGACGCGCGGAGACCACCAGGTTCGTCGAGGTCCCATACAGGAAGCCCATTCCCCCCAGGATGGAGGCGAAGGCGAGTGGCATGAGCACCCGGCTCCTGCGCAGGCCAGCGGCCTTCGCGCCTCGGAGGGCCACCGGGAGGAAGGCCGCCGTGGTGATCGTGTTGGGGACGAAGGCCGAGAACACCGCCACCAGCAGCATCAGCCCCACGAGGAATCCCCGGGAGCCACGCCGGCCGAAGCGGGCCAGCCAGCTCCCGGCCCTGTGCATCACCCCGGTCGCCGACAGCCCCTCCGTCATCGCCAGGAGCGCGAAGATGAAGATGACCGTCTCGTTGGAGAACCCGGCGAAGGCCTCCGCCGGCGTGAGGACTCCCGTCAGCGCGAGCAGGCAGACGATGGCGAGCGCCGTCACCTCGAGGGGAACCGTCTCCAGGGAGAAGAGGACGATTCCGATGAACACGATGGCCAGAACGAGTGCAATCCCAGTCATGTCGAAACGCTCCCAGGAGCAGAGAGGTGGGCCCACCTGGCCGCGGGCCCACCCCACCTCAGGCGGGAAGCGCGTACCGGTGGGCGATGGCACCACGGACCCGCCGGCGACTGTCCGCCGCGGGGAGCTCGTAGCGCTGTTCGATGGCGGAGATCTCCCGGGCCAGCTCGTCGTCCCGGAGGACGTGCCGGATCCAGCGCGAGTAGTCCCCGTGCCAGAGGTGGAAGAGCCACGTCCGCTCATCCACTCCCTCCACCATCTGGCAGAAGCTGCTCAGGTTCTGGGCCCGCAGGTCGAGCCTCCCCTCCGGCCCATGGAAGACGAAGCTCCCGGAGCCCAGGTCTCCCTCCACGTGTCCGTGGAGCCGGCGTAGACGCTCCGCGCGCCCGGGTGGAACCCTCAGCCGCAGGGGCCAACGCCCCTCGGTGATGAACCAGGCGAGCACTTCATCTTCCTGGCCGGTGCTGAGCCGGGTGTGGGGAGTGGTCTTGTCGAGCGCCTCGGCCAACTGCCCGAGGGTCCGCGTGGGAGCCGGCCCGACCGCCACGGCGACATCCACCTGCCGAAGAAGGGGACGCGCCACCTCCCCCGGGTCCTCCACCACCAGAAGGGTCTCTCCCAGCTTCGAGGGAAGCCCCTCGGCACGCTCTCCGGCGGGCCACAGGTGCTGGGCTCCGTGGACGACAATCCAGTGCGGCCGCCCCGTCCGCTTGCGCATCAGCGCCAGCGCCGTGAACAGCTCGGAGCTGAAACCCGGCTGCTCGTAGGGACGCAGCCCCGCGAGGTTGACCACGAGCTTCACCGAGGGGTCCGCCAGGGCGGCGATGACCTCGGACACGCGAGGCGCACGCAGCCGGCTCCCCAGCCTCACCATGTCCTCGCGCGGCTCGAAGTCCCCCACGGGGTCGATGACACAAGGCTGGTACTTCTTCTGGATGAGGCGCTCGAGGAACCCGAAGGCGTAGCGCGACCGTCCGCCGCCCCGCGGCCCCGCGACGAGGACGTTGTCGCCATAGGCGGGAACGCACACCGCGTCTCCGGCCCCATCGAAGCCGAGCAGCAGCGCGTCATGGGGAATCCACCCCCTCGCCGCCTGGAGGTCATCGCGCACCAGCTCCTCGATGAGCTCGACCACCCCGGCCTCCGCCCTTCCTCTCGTCACGAAGGCAGCCCGCTCCTTGAGCGCGGGCAGCGCATCGGCCACGGCCACCGCGCACTCGCTCATCTCCAGGAGCGAATGGTCATTGGCCTCGCTGCCGATACTGACGACCTCGTGTGGAGACAGCCCGAGCGACAGGAGCGCTTCCTGGAGTCCCGCCCCCTTGTTGACGCCCGGAGGCACGGCCAGCGCCGACTCACCACAGAAGAAGATCTGCAGCTCGAGACCGAGCTCGCGAACCGTCTCGACGAGGGCACACGCCCGCGACGCATGGGTGTAGACGGCGACCCGGCCCCGCTCGACGGAGGAAGGGATGCGCTGGCGCAGGGCTCGCGTGAAGGACTCGGGAACGGGCTCGCGCAGGGACAGACTCTCGCGGCGGGCCGGCCAGTGCAGGACGGCTCCATTCTCAGCGATGACGCAATCGAAGAGCTCCAGGCGGGGGCAGACCTCGGGCAGCTCCCCGAGCCGTCGCGCGGTCACCAGGAGGGCGCGTCGCCCCGAGCTCCGCAGTTGTTCGAGCGCCGCCTCGATATGGCCGGCGGCGGCCAGGGTTCCATCCAGACTCATGGCGAGAGCCAGGTAACGCATGGGGACCTCCGTTTCAGGTGAAGGACGTAGGAGAGCGGCCGCTTCGGGGCACGCGTCACCCCGCCGTGGCGCCTGTCCAGGCGGGGGCATCACTGGCGGGGAAGGACTCCTCGGAGGCCCGCCCGACCGCATCGAGCTTCGCGAGCTCCCGGGGAGAGACCACGCCCACCGCGCGCATCTCCCCGTCGACGACGATGGCCCGCCGCGCTCCCCCGTGAACCATCCGCCGCGCCAGTTCCGCCACCGACTCGTCTTCGTGGGTGAAGATGAAGTTGAGGCTCACGACGTCCCCCACGCCCTGGATGGGGTACCCCTGAGCCCACGCCTCGGCGCCCAGCACCAGCCCCCGCATCGTCACGAGGCCGTGGATGGCGTGCCCGTCCCACACGACGACGAGAGGGCATCGGGACTGCCTCATCCGCGCTACCGCTTCGCGGAAGCTCGTCTCTGGCCTGACAACGGCCACATCTCGCAGCATCACGTCTCGCACCCTCATGACAGCCTCCTTTCCACCTTTGAATGAAATCCGGCTCGGCGCATCCAGCGACGCCTGGCCTCACGGCTCCCGTGTGCGCTCCGCGCGCAGCTCGGGCGGGACGGGACTCCAGCCCGTGGGAGCGCAGGGGAACGGGGGTGAGGGGATGCGGACCTGGACGAGGACCGGCATCGAGGGCGTGCCAGACGAGGTCTCTTCCTCGCTCAACGACCGCTGGCGCCCCTAGGAAAGAGGTGCCGCGGCGCGAGAGGAAAGCCAGGCCGCGGCCCTGTGGAGCACGCACGAGCGCAGGCACACTCCCGCCCGGGATGTCTCATTCCTGACGGGGGCTGGCGGTGGCAACGTGCGCATCTCGACGATCCTGGGTTCACGACGATGCCCGGTCAGCATCGTCCTCCTGGTCAACCCCTGCTCCGACGGGATTGTTCCTCCGTCCCGGAGGTGCACACCCGAACTCGAGGGGCCGCCTGCCTTTGCACGCGGAGGACAAGCCGTTATAGTCGTGCACTGGAACCCCGGGTGCCCGAACTCATGACGTCCCTCTGCCCAGCTCCGACGAAGTCCGGTACGCGCTGGGCCGTGGTGCGCCGAGTCCTGCCCGCCCACGACCGGGCCACTGCCTGTCTCGAGTTCCACGCCGCCCGCCACCAGTTCTAGTCCCGGCGCGCGGCGTTCCGCCCCCTCCCGAAGACGGCCCTGACTCGCTCCCGGGTGGCCCTGTCCTGACCGCCCTCGTGGACGGACACGCAAGCCACTCCACGAGTACCCGCCGCCTTCCCCCCACTGACCCAAGGCCGCGAGCGCGGCCACTGCCGCAGGAGGAGCACCACCATGAGCAAACAGCAACACATCATCGTCACGGAGACCGACCTCGAGCGACTCCAGCGTGTCATCGAGCAGCACTCCGGCGGGCGCAACGCCGAGCTGGCCGAAATGCTGGAGCAGGAGCTGGCCCGGGCCGAGGTGAAGAGCGCCCAGGACGTCCCGCCAGACGTGGTGACGATGAACAGCACCGTCGTCTTCGAGGATGAGGAGACGGGCTCGATCCGGCGGGTCACGCTCTGCTACCCGCAGGACGCACGCAGCGACGAGGGCCGCATCTCCATCATCGCCCCCATTGGAAGCGCCCTCCTGGGGCTGTCCGTGGGCCAGTCCATCAAGTGGCCGGTCCCGGGCGGACGTACCCGGACGCTCCGCATCGTCGCGGTGCCGTACCAACCCGAAGCAGCAGGGGACTTCCACCTCTGACACGGAGCGACCGGGCGGCTCGGCCGCCCGCGCCGACCCTGGCGCGTCAGGCACCGGACGCCGCGCGCGTCCGGGACGGCATGAACTCGCCCACTCCTCACGTCCGTGTCATTGCCTCGCCCCAGTCGTGGGTGGAGGGTGAAGCCATCCGTCAGCTCGAAGCCGCCTCGCGACTTCCAGGCATGCGCTCCGCGGTGGGCCTGCCTGATCTCCACCCGGGCAAGGGAGCGCCCGTGGGCGCCGCGTTCACCTCCGAGGGCCTCTTCTATCCCTTCCTCGTCGGCAACGACATCGGCTGTGGCATGGGCCTCTGGGAGCTGGACCTGCCAGCGCGCAAGGCGAAGCCGGAGCGCTGGGCGGCGAAGCTGGACCTGGATGGACCGTGGGGGGGCGACACGGGTGCGGTGCTCGCCGACATGGGCGTGAAGCCCTGCGGCTTCGAGGCGGCACTCGGCACGGTGGGCGGTGGCAACCACTTCGCCGAGGTGCAACGGGTGGACGCGGTGCACGACGCGAAGACCTTCACCTCGCTGGGGCTGGAATCGGATCGGCTCCTGCTGCTCGTCCACTCCGGCTCTCGCGGACTCGGCGAGGCCATCCTCCGGGCGCACGTGGACCGGCATGGCACCCGGGGACTCACGGAGGACTCGGACGATGCGCTGAAGTACCTCACGCGGCATGACCATGCCGTGGCCTGGGCGCGGGCCAATCGCGCCACCATCGCCGGACGGATGATGCAGGGCATCTGCGCGGCGGGAAGGCGCGTGCTGGATGTCTGCCACAACAGCGTCACCCCGAAGCCCTTCGACGGGCACACCTGCTGGCTGCACCGCAAGGGCGCGGCGCCCTCGGACCAGGGGCCGGTGGTGATTCCCGGCAGTCGCGGCTCGCTGAGCTACCTGGTGCTACCCACGGGCGATGGCGCGGGCCACGCCCACAGCCTGGCGCACGGGGCTGGCCGCAAGTGGACCCGCTCCAGTGCCCGCGAACGCATGCGCGAGCGCTTCACCCCCGAGGCCCTCACGCGCACCTCCTTCAAGAGTCACGTCATCTGCGAGGACCGCGACCTGCTCTTCGAGGAGGCACCTCCCGCGTACAAGGCCATCGACCGCGTGGTGCAGGACCTGGTGGACGCCGGGCTCGTCCGGGTGGTGGCGACACTCGCCCCCGTGCTCACCTACAAGACGCGCAGCCGCCGGGAGTGAGCCTCGGCTAGGCTCGTTTCCATGATCAAACTCTACCAGTCCCACCCCTCGGGGAATTGCTACAAGGTCCGCCTCCTCCTGCATCAGCTCGGGATTCCCTTCGAGACGGTGGAGACGAACACCAGCGCCGGAGAGACGCGTACTCCGGAGTTCAAGGCGAAGAACCCCATCGCCAAGGTGCCCACCGTGGAGCTCGAGCCGGGGGTGTTCCTCGCCGAGTCCAATGCCATCCTCTGGTACTTCGCGGAGGGCACTCCGTTCATCCCCTCGGACAAGCTGGAGCGGGCGCGGATGCTCCAGTGGATGTTCTTCGAGCAGTACAGCCATGAGCCTTACATCGCGGTGGCCCGCGCGTGGATCGCCTTCTACGGCGTCCCCCCGGGCAAGGAGCGGGAGCTCGAGGAGCGCATCCAGAAGGGCTATGCCGCCCTGGACGTCATGGAGGGCGAGCTGAAGAAGCGCCCCTTCTTCGCGGGTGAGCGCTACAGCATCGCGGACATCGCCCTGTATGCGTACACGCACGTGGCGGACGAGGGACGGTTCGACCTGAGCCGGTACCCGGCCATCCGCTCCTGGTTCGAGCGGGTCCAGTCCCAGCCGAGGCACCTGCGCATCGGGGACCCGGTGCCGCCCGCCGCCCGCTAGGCGGGACCGGGACATCGTGGCGGATCGCCACACCGCCCCAGAGGCCTCATGGCCCGGGTGTGGCGGAACGCCCCAACGGGACTCCTCCCGGTGGCGGTCCTCCCGGGAGCGGCCCCGATGGCACGCTCGTCGCAAGACCCCGCCTGTATCGCACGCGAGGTCGGCATGATGAAGATGCAATCCAGGGTGGTTCCTTTCGCGGTGCCCGAGCGCCACGGCGAACACGCGACGCAGGGAGAGCGGGAGATGCGCCGCTACAACGCCCTGCTCGAGGAGACCGTCCGTCAGCGCACGGCCGAGCTGGAGCGGACCAACGCCCGGCTCGAGGAGAGCCTGAAGCAACTCCAGATCGCCCAGGCCCAGCTCCTCTTCGCCGAGCGGCTGGCGACCATCGGCCAGCTCGCGGCGGGCCTGGGCCACGAGATCAACAACCCGCTCTCGTTCATCCTCTGCAACCTCGACTACGTGCAGCAGCAACTGGTCCGGACCTCGGGCGTGCCCACGCAGGAGGAGAGCCAGGAGATGCTGGAGGCGCTCGCCGACGCGCGTGACGGAGCCGAGCGCGTCCGCCTCATCGTGAAGGACCTCAAGGTGCTCTCCCACCCCAACGACATGGAGCTCGGCCCGGTGGACGTGGTGACCACCCTGCGCGGCGCGGCGAAGGTGGCGGCGTACGAGATGCGCGACCGGGCCCGGCTGGTGGAGGACCTGGACGCCGTCCCGGCGGTGAACGCGCACAGGGCACGGCTGAGCCAGGTGTTCCTCAACCTCCTCATCAACGCGGCCCACGCCATTCCGCCGGGGCAGGCGAAGCAGAACGAGATCCGCCTCTCCGCCCGGATGGACGGCCCCACGCGCGTCCTCGTGGAGGTGAGCGACACGGGGTGCGGCATCTCCCAGGAGAACCTGGAGCGCATCTTCAGCCCGTTCTTCACCACCAAGCCCGTCGGCGTGGGGACGGGACTCGGGCTGTCGGTGTGCCACGGCATCGTCACCGCGCTGGGCGGCGACATCTCCGTGGAGAGCGAGCTGGGCCGGGGCTCCACCTTCCGCGTGAGCCTCCCCGTGTACGAAGAGGAAGCCCCCAGCGCCCAGGCCGGCTCATCCCGCGCCGCCTGACCTCACGGAGCGGGCTTCGACCCCGGTCCGTCGTTGGCGGGAAGCTGGGGGCCCACGTCGGGCACGACCAGGGACTCGTCCTTCACCAGATGGAAGAACTGATCGCGGAAGGCATCCGGCGTGAGGCGGGCGACCTTGGCGAACCGGGCCAGCTCCTCCGGCTTCTCGAAGTCCTCCCGCTTGAGCCGGAGCATGAACCCGCGAGCGATGAGGTAACGGTCCGAGTCGATGTCCACCATCCGCACCCGGGGCCGCCCGGTGGCCGGATCCTTCATGTCCTGGAACGAGATGGGACGGAACCGCCCGTCGATCATCGACACCACCGCCTCGGTGCCGCCCTGGATGATGTACCGGGCCGCGCAGTGACCGAGGTCGCGCGTGTACTCCATGTCGAACGGGATGGGGTCGGCGCAACGCACCTCGTACCCGATGTACTTGGGAATGAGGGTGGCCTTGATGCCCAGGCGCTCGAGCCGCTCCTCCACGCCCTTGATGAGCACCTCCCCCAGGTTGATCTGCGCCACGTGGATGTTGCCCATGTGGTCGCGCGGCAGCTCCGTGTACTTCGCCAGATCCTCGGGATCGATGCAGTCGGCGAGGCCCTCGGCGATGAGGGCGATGCCATCCGGGCGGCCATAGGCCAGCCGCTTGATGACCGAGCCCGCGAGGATGTCCACCACGGTGGCGAACGGGACCCGGCCCTTGCGGAACTCCTCGGGGATGAGGGTGTTGGTCGCCCCCACCGACTTGCCGATGGCCAGCGCCAGGTGCCCCGCCTTCCGCCCCTGGGCGATGACGTAGTACCAGCGCGAGGTGGTCTTCGCGTCGACCATGAGGTTCTTCACGATCTCCACGCCCACGTGACGCGCGGTCTGGAAACCGAAGGTGCTCGTGTCCTCGGGCAGGTCGATGTCGTTGTCGATCGTCTTGGGGACGTGGACCACGCGGATCTTCCCGCGGGTCTTCTCCGAGATGATCTGCGCGAGCGTCGCGGTGCCATCACCCCCGATGGTGATGAGCATGCCCACGTCGAGCCGCTCGAGCGCGTCGATGGTCCGCTGGAGGTGCTCGGGGGTGCGGGTCGGGTTGGCGCGGGAGATGCCGATGTATGAGCCGCCCCGGAAGTGGATGCGGCTGGTGTCCGCGATGGTGAGGGGGACGACGTGGGAGATGTCCCCCTCGGCCAGCCACTTGAAGCCATCCTGGATGCCAAGGACCTCCACCCCCGAGAGACTGGCCCGGATGGTGGCCGCTCCAATCACGCTGTTGATACCCGGGGCCGGTCCTCCGGCGACGACGATGGCGAGCTTCTTCATATCTCCGTCCAGATGGTGGGATGAGGTGCGATCGGCAGCCGTCATCGTGCGCTCTGGACTCTCCAGAATCCAGCATCCTGTGCCATGGTCACACCCGACCGTTGAGGGGGAATCCATCCGTGCTTCAAGCGCTCCTCGAGCTGCTCTATCCACCCGCGTGCATCGCCTGCGCGAAGGTGATGCCCGTGCGCGCCGCCTTCTGTGAGGCATGTGACCTGGCCGTGGAGCGCCTCCCGCCCGCGCGCTGCCAGACCTGCGCCGAGCCCGGCTCCTTCCCCCGCGACACCTGCCCCCGCTGCCGCGACCTGCCGCCCCCCTTCGCCCGCACCTGCGCCCCCTTCGCCCACGAGGGCCCCGTCGCCCGCGCCATCCACCGCTTCAAGTACGAGGACCACCCGGAGCTCGCCCCCGCCCTCGCGGAGCTGCTCGCCTCCGAGTCCCGCCAGTTCCTCTCCCAGGCGCCCGGCCTGCTCGTCGCCCTCCCCCTCCATGACCGGCGCTTCCGCGAGCGCAAGTACGATCAGGCCCAGCTCCTGGCGGGTGAGCTGGCCCGCGCCACCGGCCGCCGGGCCCCCGTGGGGCTCCTCTCCCGGGCCCGGGAGACGCAGCGCCAGGTGGGCCTCTCCGAGTCCGACCGGGCCCGCAACGTGGCCGGTGCCTTCTCCGCCTCCCCCTCGGTCGCCGGCCAGGCCGTCCTCCTGGTGGACGACGTCCTCACCACCGGGGCCACCGCCCGCGCCGCCGCCACCGCCCTTCAAGCGGCGGGTGCCACCCGTGTCGAGGTCCTGACACTCGCCCGTGCCTTCTCGCTCGCTTGAACCCGACATTTCAGTTGCCTGCCCGCCCTCAACGGCGCATGCAGGGGAAGGCTCACCGAAGCCCGGCTGTTCACCCGCGCCGGCTCTCCCTGCCGGCCCCTTATTCCGACGGACGAGGAAAACGGATGTCCCGTACCCCACGGCTCGCCGCGCTCTCGCGCACCCCCTGGCTCGTCGCCCTGCTCGTGCTCGCCTGCCCGCTGCTGACCCGGGCCGCCACCACCGAGACCAGCGCCACCGCCGCCCGGGAACAGGCCGAGGAGGCCCTGAAGCTCGCCTCCTCACCCCGCGGGGCGGCCCAGCTCATCCGGCTGCACGCCTACAAGGAGGACCTCGAGGACCTCACCCCCCTGGTGAAGACCTATGGCGAGGTCATCTCCCGGCGCGACAGCGACGCGGGCGCCCGCGCCACCGCGCACCTGCTGCTGATGGACCTGGAGCGCGCCCGCGGCCGGCTGCAGCGCGCCACCGAGTTGCGGGACGCCCTGGGCTTCATCGGCGAGTACTACGTCGTCGGCGGCTTCGACAACGAGGGCAAGTCCGGCTGTGACACGGACTTCGGCCCCGAGGCGGCCGCGTTGGACCTCACCGCCAGCTACGCGGGCGCCAAGGGCCGCGAGGTGTCCTGGCGCCGGCTCTCCGTCACCCCCACCGACGGCTACGTCGACCTGGGCACCGCGCTGCGCCCCAACCGCGAGGCCGTGGCCTACGCCCTCACCTGGCTGGAGGCCCCGGCCGAGACGCGCGTGGCGCTCGGCGTGGGCACCTCCGGCGCCTTCCGCCTCTGGGTGAATGGCGAGAAGGTGGCCGCCAGCGACAGCTACAACGCGCCCCGGCCCGACCAGTCGCGCGTCTCCGTGCGCCTGCGCAAGGGCCACAACCGCGTCCTCCTCAAGGTGTGCCAGGACACGGGCCCGCTCGGCTTCTTCCTGCGCCGCGACCCTCCCGCCCGCATCCGCGCCACCCTGCCCTCCCCCCTCCCCGCCCTCACCAAGGGCCCCTCCGCCGCGCCCCAGGTGCTGCCCACCGTCACCTCCGCCATGAAGGACGCGGTGGCCAAAGCACCCCAGGACGCGCAGCTGCGCGGTGAGTACGCCACCGTGCTCGACTTCTTCCGCGCCTTCGACGAGCGCGAGCACACCTCCACCGTCGAGGCCGACCGCGCCGCCTCCGCCGCCCCCCAGGACGTGCGGCTGCAACTGCTGGCCGCCAGCGCCCACCGCGACGACCTCAACCTGCGCCGCCGCTTCCTCGAGGCCGCCTTCCGCGCCGACCCCACCTCCGTCCTGGCCCGCGTGGCCCTCGCCGAGCACGAGCTGGAGCGCGGCCACCCCGAGCGCGCCATCGAGCTGCTCAAGCCCGTGGTGGAGCTCGCCCCCGACTCCGCCGCCGCCCGCCTCACGCTGGCTCGCGCCCACGAGGTGCTCGGCGAGTCCGCCCGCGCGCACATGATGGTGGAGGAGGCCCTCCAGCGCCTGCCGCGCATCCCCCGCGTGGTGCGCTCCGCCGCCAGCTCCGCCCGCATGCTGGACCGCCCGCAGGACGCGGTGGCCCGCCTGCGCGTGGCGCTCGCGCTGCGCCATGACGACCGCTCCAGCCGCGCAATGCTCGCCCTGCTCCTGGCGGACATGGGCCAGGTGGAGGCCGCCGCGCGCGAGTACACCCAGATGCTCGCGTTGGACCCCTTCGACAACTCCACCCGCCTCAAGCTCGCCGAGCTGCGCGCCGCCAATGGCCAGCCCGACGCGGCCACCGCCTGGTTCGCCGAGGCCCGCGCCCTCTCCCCGGACGAGCCCGAGGTGTACGAGCGCGAGGGCCGCGCCCTGCTCACCGCCGGCCGCCACGAGGAGGCCCTGGCCGCCTTCGAGCGCTCGCTGGCGCTGCGCCCGCAGAACCCCGCCCTCAAGGAAGCCGTGCGCACCCTCAAGGGTGAGTCCGCCAGCGCCGGCACCCAGTACCTCACGGACTTCAAGGACCTCCTGAAGGAGGCCGAGGGCTACACCAACGAGGACGCCGTCTTCCTCGTGGACACCACCTACGTGCGCGTGCAGAAGAGCGGCCTGTCCGGCCGGCTTCAGCAGTTCGCCGTGAAGGTGCTCAACGCCCGCGGCGTGGACGCCTTCCGCTCCTATCCCATCACCTACTCGCCAGACCGCCAGGAGGTGCGCATCCTCCGCGCCCGCATCACCAAGCCGGATGGCTCCGTGGTGGACAGCTACGGCGAGAGCGACCGCAACATGAACGAGCCCTGGACGGGCATGTATTACGACTCCCGCGCCAAGGTGCTCTCCTTCCCCGCGCTCGCCCCCGGGGACGTGCTGGAGCTCCAGTACCGCCTGGACGACACCGCCCAGGAGAACCTCCTGTCCGACTACTGGGGTGATGTGGAGAGCATCCAGAGCACCTACCCGAAGGTGCGCTACCAGTTCCTCGTGGACATGCCCAAGGAGCGGCCCCTCTATTGGAACGAGAAGAAGCTGCCCGGGGTGACGCACGCCCGCGAGGACGTGGACTCCGGCCGCGTCCTCTACCGCTGGGGCGCGAAGCACGTGGCCAAGGTGGTGCCGGAGCCCGGCATGCCCGGCTGGGCCGAGGTCGCCGCCAGCCTCCACATCTCCACCTATCGCACCTGGGACGAGGTGGGCCGCTACTGGTGGGGCCTCGTGCGCGACCAGCTCACCCCCAACGACGAGCTGCGCCGCACCACGGACACCGTCCTCCAGGGCGTGGACCGCAAGGACCAGCAAGCGGTGGTGCGCGCCATCTACAACTTCGTGGTGACGAACACGCGCTACGTGGCGCTCGAGTTCGGCATCCACGGCTTCAAGCCCTACCGGGTGGACCGGGTGCTGTCGCGCCGCTTCGGTGACTGCAAGGACAAGGCGAGCCTCATCCACGCCATGCTGAAGGTGGCCGGCGTGGACAGCCGCCTGGTGCTGCTGCGCATGCGCAACCTGGGCGCCATCGACGGGGAGCCCGCCAGCCTCGCGGCCTTCAACCACGCCATCGTCTACGTGCCCAGGTATGACCTGTACCTGGACGGCACCGCCGAGTTCCACGGCGCACGCGAGCTGCCCAGCGCGGACCGCCTGGCCAACGTGCTGGTGGTGGAGCCGGGCGGCAAGGCCACCTTCCTCACCACCCCCGAGGCCCGCCCCGAGGACAACGCCACCCGCCTCACCATGAACCTGGCCCTCAGGCCGGACGGCAGCGCCGAGGTGTCTGGCGCCTCCACCGTGGGCGGGCAGATGGCGCCCGACTACCGCCGCGCCTACCGCTCCGTGGCCTCGCGCAAGTCCACCTTCGAGCGCGCCTGGGCCCAGAGCTTCCCCGGCCTCACCGTCCAGGACGTGAAGCTCAACGACACCACGCGCCTGGATGACGACGTGCAGGTGGACTTCAAGATGGCCATCCCCCGCTTCGCCGAGGCCGCCCCCGGCCACCTGCGCTTCCTCCCCTTCGGCACCGGCCGCGCCTACACCCAGTCCTATGCCTCACTCGCCGAGCGCCGCTTCGACCTGATGATGAGCGGCCCCTGGGTGAACCACTTCGCCTTCCGCTACACGCTGCCCCAGGGCTACTCCGTGGCCGAGCTGCCGCCCAACCAGCAGGAGGAGACCCCCTTCGGCCGGGTGCGCCTCACCTACAGGCAGGAGGGCAACCAGCTCATCTGCGAGGGCGAGGTGGCCCTCACCGCCGCCCGCGTGAAGGCGGACGACTACGCGGCCTTCCGCTCCTTCCTCAACCGGGTTGACCAGGGGTTCGCCCGCAAGGTCACCCTCCGGGGCCCCGCTTCGCCCACCGCTGAACGTTGAGCCGGGGGGCCCCCGGCTCTTTTCCAGGAATTCACGAGATATCCTCGCTATTGGGCAAGCGGGGGTCCGTGATGACGATGCGCTCGAAGGTGTGGCTGTTCGCGATGGTGTCCATCGGCCTCGTCTTCGCAATGGGAGTGGTGAGCTTCAATGGGACCCGGCGGGGCGTGCGCTCCCGCCAGTACCTGAGCCTCAACCAGGATCAGATCGACATCTACGGCCGGATGCACGTGAGCACCCAGCCCTTCCTGGAGGCCCTGAGACACGCGCAGCGCGACGGGGTGAACATCACGCGCATCCTGCGCGAGCAGGACGCGCGCATGGACGAGAACTTCGCGCGGCTCGAGGCACTCGAGCGCCTGGAGCTGCAAGTCTCCCCGGTGGAGGACAAGCGGGCCCGGGAGGAGCAGTACCACGAGCAGCTCGTCTGGCTCCATGATGCCCAGCATCGCTGGGTGAGGCGGGCGGAGGAGCTCGCGCGCGCGGTGGAGGCGGGGACACCCATCTCGCCCGAGGCGTGGTGGGACCTGCTCCAGGACTTCGAGCGGGAGCTGGGACAGCCCCTCACGGCCGCCATCCAGAAGGAGCGTGCCCAGATGGAGTTGCTCCGGCGGGACTGGGACGAGCGCGCGTTGATCACCCGCCAGTTGTCGAGCCTCATCCCCGCGCTGGCGCTGGTGCTGGTGCTCGGGCTCGCCTTCGCCATCATCGAACCGATGCAGCGCTCCCTGCGCGAGCTGCTCACGGGCGCGGAGCGCATCGGGCACGGGAACTTCGACCACGAGCTGCCCGCGAAGGGCGGCGACGAGCTCGCCACGCTGGCGCGGGCCTTCAACCGGATGGCCGTCGAGCTGCGCGACCTGCTGCGCGAGAAGCAACAACTGGTGCGGGCCGAGGCCGAGGCCTCCGAGCGCGAGTTCCGCCGCTACAACGCCCTGCTGGAGGAGACGGTGCGCGCGCGCACCACGGAGCTACAGGACAGCCTGCGGCGTCTCCAGGAGACGCAAGAGCAGCTCCTCTTCGCGGACCGGCTCGCCACCGTGGGCCGGCTCGCGGCGGGCGTGGGCCATGAAATCAACAACCCGCTGGCCTTCATCCTCGGCAACCTGCGCTACGTCCAGGACGAGCTCCAGCGGATGGAGCGCCTGCCCTCGGACGACGAGCGGCGGGAGCTGATCTCGGCCATCGGCGAGGCGTGCGAGGGCGCCGAGCGGGTGCGGCTCATCGCGCAGGATCTCAAGGTGCTCTCCCGCCCGGACAACGCCGTCCACGGTCCGGTGGACCTGGGCACGGTGGTGCGCAGTGCGGGGAAGATGGCCGCCCATGAGATCCGCCACCGCGCGCGCCTCGTCGAGGACTGCGAGGGCGTGCCGCCGGTGCGCGGCAACGGGGCGCGCCTGAGCCAGGTGCTCCTCAACCTGCTCATCAACGCGGCGCACGCCATCGAGCCGGGCCGGGTGGAGCAGAACGAGATCCGCGTGACGGCGAGGCAGAGCGCCCCCGGCCGCGTCCTGTTGGAGGTGAGCGACACCGGGTGCGGCATCCCCGCGGAGAACCTGGGGCGCATCTTCGAGCCGTTCTTCACCACCAAGCCGGTCGGCGTGGGCACGGGGTTGGGGCTGTCGGTGTGCCACGGCATCATCACGTCATTCGGCGGGGACATCACCGTGGAGAGCGAGGTGGGCCGGGGCACCACCTTCCGCATCTCCCTGCCAGTCGCCGAGGGCGCCATGGAGCATCAGCCCACCAGCAGCGTGGAGAGCAACTGACGCACCTCGGCCGATCCCTTCACCCGGTAGCCGGCACGCGTGTCCTTGCCACCGGCATGGATGGCGATCCCCCCCACCGGCAGCGCGGCGAAGAGGTCCTCGTCCGTGCGGTCATCGCCGATGGCCACCACCAGCGAGCCGGGGGCCATGCCGTCGGTGACCGGCCCCACCACGCGGCCCTTGTTCACCCCACGCGCACGGACCTCCACCACCATGTCGCCGGGCAGCACCTCCAGCGGACCATGGGCGAACACCTCGCCGAGGTGCAGGCGCAGCTCCCGCGCCTGCCGGGCGCCGAACACCCGGTCCACCTGCCGGTAGTGCCAGGCGAGCGACGCCGACTTCTCCTCCACGAAGGCGCCGGGCACGCGCGCGACGAAGGACTCGAGCACCGGACGCACCAGGCTCTTCCAATCGGTGTTCACTCCCTCCAGGGCCGTCCAGGGCTGGCCGGGCGCGGCGCGGGACCACAGGCCGTGCTCCGAGTGCAGGCCCACCGGCAGCTCGCCGAACCACGTCTCCAGCGTCTCCCGGGGCCGTCCACTGACGATGTGCACCCGGGTGCCAGCGCGGGTGGCGAGCCGCCGCAACAGGTCCAACAGCTCCGCGTCCGGCGTGGCCAGCTCCGGCTTGGGAGCGAAGGGCACGAGCGTGCCGTCGTAGTCGATGAGGAGCAGCAGGTTGCGGGCCTCGCGCATCCGGGCGAGCGCCGCCTCCGCTCCCTCCGGCTGGGCGCGTGGAGGAGGAAGGGGCACGGCCTCGAGCGTGTCCAGGAAGGAGCGCACCCACCAGTGCACGTCGTACTCCTTCACCCGGGCCCGCAGAGTCCGCATGCGCGAGCGCCGCTCCTCCTCCGGCATCTCCAGCGCGGCCTCCAGCGCGTCCGCCATGCCGTCCACGTCGAAGGGGTTCACCAGCAAGGCGTCCGCCATCTCGTCCGCGGCGCCGGCGAACTCACTGAGGACCAGCACGCCGTCCTCGTCCGGACGCGCGGCGCAGAACTCCTTGGCCACCAGGTTCATCCCGTCACGGATGGGGGTGACGAGCATCACGTCCGCGGCGCGGTAGAGGGCCGCGAGCTGCTTCTCGTTGAAGGAGCGGTAGAGGTAGTGCACGGGCACGTTGTGGACACCGCCATAGAGGCCGTTGATGCGCCCCACCAGCTCGTCCACCTTCTCGCGGTAGGTGGCGTAGTCCGACACCGCCGTGCGGCTGGGCACCGCCACCTGGACGAAGCGCAGCCGGTTGCGCCACGCGGGCTCGCGCTCCAGCAGACGCTGCACCGCCAGCAGCCTCCGGGGAATCCCCTTGGTGTAGTCCAGCCGGTCCACGCCCAGCACCAGCCGCTGGCCCGCGCTCTTCTCCCGGTGCTGGCGCACGTCCTCGAGCACCCCCGGGTCATTGGCGAGGTTCTCGAAGGACTGCGCGTCGATGCCCATGGGGAAGGCGCCCAGCCGCACCTCGCGCCCCTCGTAGGACACCCGGTCCACCACCGTCTCCAGGCCCAGCAGCCGCATGAGGGTGCTGGCGAAGTGGCGCACGTAGGTGAGCGTGTGGAAGCCGATGAGGTCCGCGCCCAACAGGCCGCGCACCAGCTCGGCGCGATGCGGGAGGGTGCGGAAGATCTCACTCGAGGGGAAGGGAATGTGGTGGAAGAAGCCGATGCGCGCCTGGGGCAGCCGCGCCCTCAGGAAGGCCGGCACCAGCATGAGCTGGTAGTCGTGCACCCAGATGGTGTCCCCCGGCTGGTAGTGACGTGCCACCAGGTCGGCGAAGCGCTCGTTCACCCGGCGGTAGACGTCCCAGTCACGATCCTGATTGGGAACCCGGTCGATGAGGTAGTGGCACAGCGGCCAGAGGACGCGGTTGGAGTAGCCCTCGTAGAAGCGGCTGACCTCGCTGGCGCTCAGGTGGAGGGGCACGCAGCGCAGATCGGCGAGCCTGGCGTCCACGGCCGCGCGCTGCTCCGCGGTGAGCCGCGACACATCCCCGGGCCAGCCAATCCAGACGCCCCCCGAGCGCTCATGCGGGCCGCGCAGGCCCGTGGCGAGCCCTCCGGCGCTGCGAACCACGGAGACACCATCCCTGTCCGCCTTGACGGTGACGGGGAGCCGATTGGAAACGAGCAGGAGTCTGGACATACGTCCCAGACGCTTAATCACGCACTCCGGGTATGACCACCCTTGAATCGAGGGTGATGCCTTGTGGAGAACCATCTCCGGCGTGGCGTGTCCACCCGAGCCGGGAGAGGAGCGTCGAATCCCGGCTCGGTTTCCAGATGAACGCATCCAGCAGGTAGTGCGTGGCCTGGGGCAGAGCGAGCAGGGGGACCACGAGCGTCAGCACGTCCGCGGGCAGCACCCACCCGCCGCTCTCGCCGAAGAGGAGGGGGCGCTCGTGCCAGACGAGCCTGTCCCAGAGGAGCTCCTCGCCCAGGGCGAGCGCGAACAGCACCAGGAGGAAGCCGGGCAGGCCCGCGCGCATCACGGTTCCGAGCCACCCCTGGCCACCCTCGGCGAGCCGCCCGCGCGTGTAGCGGAAGAGGAGCGCGAAGTAGGGCACGCCGTGCAGCAACACGTTCGTCACGGTGAAGCCGAAGTCGTCCCGGGCGAGCACGATGCCACCGAACCACGTCACCCAGGTGGCGAGCACGAGCAGCACCTTGCCGGCCTGGAGCCCCTCGCCGCGCACGACGCGCGACACCTGGAAACCCGCCCACGCCACGAGCACGAGCCCGTGGACGGCGAGGGCCGCGGTGCCCACCCACTCCGGGAGGCCAGAGAGGAAGTCGTTCTCCACGAACCACCAGAAGTCGCGAGGCAGGTGGGCGTGCCACCAGACGACGGGGCCGAGGGTGGCGGCGTAGATGGCGGCGGCGTCGAGGGCGCGCTCGGTGCTGGAGACACGAGCCTTGCGATCGTAGAGGGCCACCCAGCCGTACTGCTGGCGGACGAAGTGGAAGAGCGCGGTGTACGCGAAGAGACTCCAGAAGACGCCCGGGGAGATGGAGTACGCGAGGACACCCAGCAGGTACGCCACGAGCGGGGCCGCGACGTAGAGGCCGGGCCGGAGCCGCAGCTCGTCCCCATCGAGGTAGGTGCGGAACAGGGTGGACCACACGTGGGCCACGTCGACGCCGACGACGAGCAGCACCCAGGCCCAGAGAGGCGTCTCCCCCACGGCGCCCAGCGCGGGCGCGGCGAGCAGGAGCGCCACCGAGACGAGCGCGCTGCCCGCGAAGACGGCGAGGTCCACGCCTCGGCCGAAGAGCCATGCCTGGGAGGGAGCGAGAAGACGGGACATCTCCCCGGAGGGTATCAGCCCATTGGATCCCGTTCCAAAGCTGGAAGGAGACGGCGCGCGGCCCCAACATCGCCCCGCCGATGCCTCCCGACCTGCCCCCGCCCCCCACCCGCTTCCGCCGCCGGCTCCTCGCCGTGATGCTCGTCACGGGGCTGGTGCCGCTCGTGCTGCTCGGCTTCCTCGCCCGGCAGGCGCTCCAGGAGCTGCTCTCCGTGTCCCTGGCGCCCGTGGAGCAGGTGCTCGACGAGCTCTCCGCCGGGCTCGCCCGGGAGGGCCACTCCCAGGCCGCGCTCGACGAGGCCCGCCTCAACCTCGCCCAGGCGGAGCTCGCCCGCCGCGCCCTCGTCCGCCGCACCCCCATGCTCATCGCGGCCCTGCTGCTCGTCTCGGCCGCGGTGCTCACCGCCGCCGCCGTGCTGCTCGGCCGAGCCCTCACCCGCCCCGTCTCCACCCTCACCCGGGGCATGTGGGCCTACGCACGCGGAGACCTCTCCGTCCAACTGCCCGCCCCCGACTCGCCCCGGGACGAGCTCCAGTTCCTCCTCGTCCAGTTCAACCGCATGGGCCGCGAGCTGGCCGCCCAGCGCGAGCGCCTCAAGTCCGCCGAGCAGATAGCGGCCTGGCAGGACGTGGCCCGTGCGCTGGCCCATGAGCTGCGCAATCCCCTCACCGCCATGAAGCTCGCGCTGGCGCGGCTCTCCCGCGCGGACGGGCCGCCGGACGCCACCCGCATCGCCGAGTCCGTCTCCCTCCTGCAGGAGGAGGTGGAGCTGCTCATGCGGATGACCCGGAGCTTCTCGGATTTCGCCCGTCTCCCCGCGCCGCGCTTCCAGCCCGTCGCCCTGCGTCCCCTGCTCGCCGAGCTGTGTGCCCTCTACCAGGAGACCTCTCCCGTCCCCGTGGAGCTCCAACCCGGCCCGGAGCCCACCCTCTCCGCGGATCCGGACGGCCTGCGCCGCCTCTTCGGCAACCTCCTCAAGAACGCCACCGAGGCCTCACCCTCCGGCGCCGCGCCCGTGCACCTCTCCCTCGAGGCGCTCCCCTCCTGCGTGCGTGTCTCCATCCGCGACCACGGCGGCGGGATTCCGCAGGTGCTCGAGGGCCCCGCCCTCACCCGGGGACTCTTCAGCACCAAGCCCGGCGGCAGCGGCCTGGGGCTCCCCATCGCCCAGAAGATCGTCCACGAGCACGGAGGCACCCTGCGCCTGGAGCCCGCGCCCGGGGGAGGCACGCTCGCGCGCGTGGACCTGCCCTTCAACCCTCCACCCGCCGGGACAGTTCCACCGTGAAGTCGCGGCGCCGCACCCGGTCAGTGACTACATCCATGAGAATCATCCTCTGTTGCCTGTGTCTTCTGTTCGCTGCGCCCGCGTTCGCCAACTCGGTGGAGGACGGGCTGTGCCATGCGCGGCCCCAGCCAATCGAGACGATGGAGAAGTCTGAGAAACTCTGCCGCGCCTTCATTCGTGCCCTGGGGCGTATGCCAGACGAGGCAATGCGGGAAGTGCAGGCGATGTTGTCTCCCGAGAGCCTGGCGCTGATGGGGACGATGACCACGGCATGGATCGGCAGCCAGGGCATTCCCGTGCTCGGACAGGCCGTGGACGTGGCGCTGCTGGCGCTAGGCGTCGTAATGGCCGCGGCGCAAACGGCTGCCGTGAAGGACTCGCTGTGGCACTACGTCAACTCCGCGACCAACGCGAGCGATGAGGCGGGACTCGACACGGCGGCAGCTCACCTCGCTCGAGCCATGGCCACGGTGGGGGTGAGCGTCGTGACGTTCATCCTGATGAAGAAGGTATCCAACAAGGTGCAGAAGCACCCAGGGCCACGCGAGCCCCCCTCCTCACTGCCTGAGCCCGTACCGGTAACCAGGGGCGGGCGTTTGGGTAACTCAGTGGGAGCCTCACCGGGCGTCGTCACGGGGGTTGGGGTAGCGCCCGCGTTGGCCACTGCGGGTGGACGCCCAGCAGGAGGGCCGGCACAGGCCGAAGGCGGGACCCCCAAGAAGGTGGACCTCGAAGCCTTCAAGAAGTGGATTGAAAAGGTGAAACGGCGGCCCGCCCGCGAGGACTCGGAGTCCTACAAGTACCAGAGGAAACATGCGGGGCCGGAGGAGATGCAGGTCTCTGGCGGTGGAGAGGAAGTCTGGGCGGACGGTGCCCGCTTGGACAAGGCGAGGCTGATCGAGGTCAAGCACATTGGCGATGCCGAGAGAAGCCCGTTCATTGCTGGCTCGAAGTGTGCCGAGAAGGCCCGAACCATGATCCTGAACGCACTCATGGACGAGTTCGCACGTTACGCCGCGGTCATCAAGGACCCCAACACGCCTGTCGTGGAGCTCGAGGTGATTGTCAACGACAGCAGGGCCGTTCCCCTCTTCGAGCAACTCCTGAAGAATTTTGGCATTCCAGGTGAGGTCGTCGTTCGTCCTTGAAGCAGGGAGAAGGTGGATGAAGTTCTTCATCATGTCGGAAGATGGCGGATTGCCGTCTGCCTCTGATTTCATTTCCAGCCTGAGCGCGCGATGGCCCGGTGCCACGGTGAAGCCAATCTCCAATCCCCAGAGAAGCTACGCGCTGGAGTTCAGCATTCCCATGACGGATTCAGCATTGGAGGGTTTGCTGGATAGAGCAGGTAGCTCCATCACACTCGAAGGTGCCTCTCTTCGAGAGATAGCTGGGTTCGTCCAATGGTGCCGCACCCTCGTTCCCTCTCACCTGCCAGTCATTTTCTGCGACGAAAGCATGAACGGCGAGGTGAAGGTGACACCGGTGATGACAGCAGCGGAAATACTCGAAGCATTCCATGCAAGTGGAGGGTGAGCGCTGGCTGCGATAGGGCGCGAGAACCGTGCCCCTCAGCCCTCCACCCGCCGGGGGAGCGCCACCGTGAAGGCCGAGCCCCGGCCCTGCTCGCTCTCCACGCGGATGTGCCCCCCGAGCAGGGAGACGATCTGCTTCGTGATCCACAGCCCGAGCCCCAGTCCTCCATAGTGACGATCCGGCACGGCCCGCTCGAAGCGCTCGAAGATGCGCGCCTGATCCACCCCGGAGATACCGATGCCCTCGTCCCGCACGCGAAGGCTCACGCCATCGGCCGTGGCCACCGCGGACACCTCGATGGGCCGGCCCTGCCCGTACTTCACCGCGTTGGCCAGGAGGTTCGTCACCACCTGATCCAGGCGCGAGCGATCCCAGCTCCCGGCCAGCGAGGACTCCAGCGTCAGCGACAGGGCACAGCCCGCCGTCTCCAGCTCCGGCCGCATGCGCGCCGCCACCTCCTCCACGAGCACCGCCAGGTCCATCTCCTCGAGCACCAGGGGCAGTCGGCCGGAGGTGATGCGGCTCACGTCCAGCAGATCTCCCACCAGTCTGTTCAACCGTTCCCCCTGCCGCTGACACGTGGCGACCCACTTCACCACCCCGACGCAGTCACCCGAGGTGGCCGCGTGGCGGACCAGACTCTGCAACCCGAGTTGCAGGGCTGTCAGGGGCGTGCGCAGCTCGTGGCCGGCGATGCCGAGGAACTCCTCCCGCAGGGCGACGGCCTCCCGAGCCTCCCGGTACAGCCGGGCGTTGTCGATGGCGTACGACGCATGCGCGGCGTACTCCCTGGCGAAGGTGAGGTCGTCCTCGGTGAACGTCCGCTCCGAGGAGCCGAGCACCAGCACTCCCGCCACGCCGTGGGGGGTGGCCAGCGGGATGAGCATCAGCGAGTGGAGGCCGAGCCGCCAGCGCAGCTCCCGCCACGCATCGGCCCGCTCTCCGTGCCCGCCGTCCGGGAGATCCACCATCGCCAGGAGCCGGGGCCGTCCCGACACCATGGCCTCGTGGATGGGGGTCTCCTCGGAGAGCGCGGGCAGGTCCGCGCTGGCGATGAGGGACTCGGCCGCGGGACTCTCATGGGTCACGGACACGAGTCCGAGCTTCCCATCGGGCCGCCACCCGAACAGCGCCGCCGCGTTGGCGAGCGCGGGGACGCACAGCCGGGCCAGTGTCCGGGAGGTCTGCTCCGGGTCCAGCGACGAGGAGAGCACCGCGCTGGACTCGGCCAGGAAGCGCTGCGCCTCCGTGGCCCGCTTGCGCGCGGTGACGTCCTGGATGGTGCCGATGGAGCCACGCGGGCGGTGCGCCTCGTCGAAGAGCGGCACGGCGGAGATGACGACGGTGCCGCGCCGCTGCCCCTGGACCTCCAACTCCAGCTCGACGTCGAGCACCTCCTGGCCCGTCGTGGCCGCCCGCTGCATCGGCAGCTCCTCGGGCGTGAGCGCGCGGCCCTCGTCGAGGTAGCGGATCGGCTGGCGCTCTCCGTCCGGTGCGCTGAGTGAGATGTTGCTGTCCAGCGGAAGCCCGTGCAGCCGCGAGAACCAGGTGTTCTGCCGGATGCACCGGCACTCCCTGTCCTGGGCGATGCCGATGCCCACGGGGATGACGTCCAACAGCGTCTGGAAGTCGGCCACCTGGCGCCGCAGCTCCTCGCGCAGCCGGTACGTCTCCAGCGCGAACGCGACGCACCCGGCCAGTTCCTCGGCGAGCGCCAGCGCGTCCTCGTCCAGGCGCAGCGCCTGCGTCCTCGTGGCGAAGGAGAGGACCCCCACGAGCTGGTCCCCCAGCCGCAGGGGAACCGCCAGGCAATCCAGGAGCCCGGCGTCCTGACGGAGGGGGTGCGCCCCATCCTCCGGGGACAGGGCCAGGAGCACCTCCTCGGAGGGGCCACGGAGCAACTCCGGCCTGCCCGTGCGGGCCACCTCCCGGGCCAGCGGCGAGGGCGGACCACATGGGGGCCCATGCACCTCGCCATGGGGCGAGCGGAAGGCGGCGGCCCGCTGGAGCACGCCCTCCTGGAGCAGGTCGAGGTCACACCAGTCCCCCAGCTCCGGCAGCGCGACGCGGCCGAGGCAGCGGAACACGTCGGAGCGCCCAGTACACGCGACCAACGCCAGGCTCATCCGCCCGAGCAGTCCGCCGTGAGGAGCGCCCCCGGGGCCGTGGCCTCCAGAGCGCCCCCACCCCCGGCAGGACGGCACCTCGGACGAAGACGCCTCGGGAAGAGGGCCCCTGCCGGGGAGCGAGGAAGCACCAACCAGGGGCCTGCCCGCTCCTCCGCCCTCGCGTTGCTGGATGGGGATGGAGGCGTGAGCGAGTACACCGAAAGCACCACGGATGCCCGCCTGCCTTTTCACGGAATGACCTCCCAGGACGCGGAACGTACGGTAAGGCCCGCCGTGCCCCCTGCACCCAGCTCGTTTGTACCTTCCATCAACAGGAGGTGGGCGTGCTCCTACTCCCCTCGGCGGCCCTCCCGGCGCCGGTGCGCTACGCTGGGCCCGTGGAAACCCCGCTCGCTCCCCCGCGCCCCCAGGCGCCCGGCCCCCGCATCCTCCTGGTGGACGACGATCCTGGCGTCCTCAAGGGGCTGCGCGGCCTGCTCTCCGACGAGGGCTTCTCCCCCGTGGAGGCCCGCTCCGCCGCCGAGGCCGTGCGCCTCCTCGACGCGCCCGGCCAGCCGCCCGCGTTGATGCTGCTGGACCTGCGCATGCCCGGTGAGACGGGGCTGGAGTTGCTCGCCCGGCTGCCCAGGCCCCTGCCCGTCCCCGTGGTGGTGCTCTCCGGCGAGGCCTCGCCCGCCGAGGCCGTGCAGGCCCTCAAGCTGGGCGCCACCGACTTCGTGGAGAAGCCGCCCTCGCCCGAGCGGCTCCTCACCGCGCTGCGCAACGCGCTCGCCCTCAGCGAGCTCCGGGAGGAGCAGCAGCGGCTCCAGGAGGAGCTGGCGCGGCCCGGCCACCTCGTGGGGGACAGCCCGGCCATGGAGTCGCTGCGCAAGCTCATCGCCCGCGTGGGCCCCAGCGACGCCTCCATCCTCATCACCGGCGAGACGGGCACGGGCAAGGAGCGCGTGGCGCGGGCGCTCCACCTCGCCTCGGGGCGCAAGGGGCGGCTGGTCGCCGTCAACTGCGCCGCCATCCCCTCCACCCTGCTGGAGAGCGAGCTGTTCGGCCACGAGCGCGGCGCCTTCTCGGGCGCCACCACGCGGCGGCTCGGCCGCATCGAGCAGGCCCATGGCGGCACGCTGTTCCTCGACGAGCTGGGGGACATGCCGCTGGAGCTCCAGGCCAAGCTGCTGCGCGTGCTGGAGACGAAGGAGGTGGAGCGCCTGGGTGGCGGCCTGCCCATCCCCGTCAACGTGCGCATCCTGGCCGCCACGCACAGGGATCTCGCGCTCGCGGTGCGGGAGGGCCGCTTCCGGCAGGACCTGTACTTCCGCCTCAACGTGCTCCCCCTCACCCTGCCCCCCCTGCGCGAGCGGCCCGAGGACATCCTCCCGCTCGCCCGGGCCTTCGCGGCGGAGCTGGCCGGGCCAAAGGTGCCGCTGGTGCTGGCACCCGGCGCGGAAGAGGCCCTGCGCGCCTGGCCCTGGCCCGGCAACGTGCGCGAGCTGCGCAACTTCATCGAGCGCCAGAACCTGCTGCGGGGTGACGGCCCGCTCACCCTCTCCCCCGAGTCCCTCACCGGCCCTTCCTCCCTCATGGCCGCGAAGCCTTCCAGCCTCGTGCTCGGGCAGAAGAGCTACCGCGAGCACGTGGACGACTTCGAGCGCACGCTCATCCTGGCCGCCCTGGCGGAGGGAGGCAGCATCGCCGGGGCCGCGCGCCTGCTGCAGGTGGACCGGGGCAACCTCTACCGCCGCGTCAAGGCGCTCGGCATCCCCGCGACTTGAAGCGCCAGGCGCAACCCGTCCCGCGGGGAGGAGGGAGAAGCAGGAGAAGGCACGCTTGAGCCAACCCGGCCATTGCCATCCGGGTGGGCCCGTCCTCAATGTGTGCTGAGGCCAGGCATGACGCTCCGAGCGCGCACGAGGGCCCTTCTGCTGGCTTCCTCGGCAATCTACGTCATCGTGGGGGTGATCTCACTTCACAGTGCCCGACAGTGGATCGACGGCGAGCGGTGGGTCCGCCATACGCACGAGGTCCTGGGAGCGCTGCAGGAGGTGCGGGTCGATGTGAGCCAGTCGGAGTCGATGGCTCGCGGGTTCATCATCACCGGCTCCGATGAATTCCAGCACAGACTGTCCGACCTCGCGCGGAGGGTTCCCCCGCAGCTCGACTCCGTGGCCCGCCTGACGGCGGACAACCCGGTCCAGCAGGGGCAGGTGACCTACCTGAGGAGCCTCGTCACCCGGCGCCTGCGACTGCTCGAAAGCGCCGTGGAGACACGCGAGCGGCAAGGGCACCCGAATGGCGTCCTCTCCCCCATCCTGCTGGAGGGGCACTCCACCATGGATGAGATCTCCCGGACCATCCAGGCCATGAGCGCCGAGGAGAACAGGCTCCTCGCGCTGCGCAACGAACGGGCCCGGACGACCGCCCGGTTCACCATCGCCGCCATCTCCACGGGCATCGTGGCGACACTCCTGCTCGTCTTCCTCAGCAAGCAGGTCCTCGCCCGGACGATCAACCGCCCCGTCGAGCTCCTGCTCGAGGGGGTGGGGCAGTTCTCGGCGGGTGCGCTCGGCTTCCGGATTCCCCTGCCACCTGGCGACGAGCTCGGACGAATCGCGGCGGCCCTGAACCAGATGGCCGAGACGCGCCACTCCGTCGAGGCGGAGCTCAAGCAGACGAGCGGGCTGCTCGACTCCATCATCTCGGCCATGCCGCTCGCCGTCATCGGTCTGGACGGAACGGGCCAGGTGACGACGTGGAACCCCGCGGCCACCCACCTCTTCGGGTGGTCCCCCACCGAGGTGCTCGGCTCCGCGCCTCCCATTCCCCTGGGATGCCCGCTCGAGGGGCCGGACTCGCGCCGGGCCGTCGAGATGGAATGCACGCGGCGGGATGGCTCGCGGGTGGAGGCACGAATCATCACCTCCGGGCTGGTGCTCGGGAACGGCGCCACCGGGCTGCTCGCTATCATCGAGGACATCACCCAGCGCAAGGAGTTCGAGCGCGAACGGGAGCGGCTCCTGGAGGGCTCACGGCGGCTCGTGCGCCGCCTGGAGGCGATCGTCCATGCGTCGATCGTCATCGGAGACGAGATTTGGAAGCCCGGCGGCACCTCCCAGTTGCACCAGTGCATCACCGAATGGGCCCGGAAGCTCACCGGCGCCGACTACGCGGCCCTGGGGATCGGCACCGACTCCAGCAAGCCCTTCCACTCCTGGGTGTTCAGCGGCGTCGACCCCGACGTGGCCAGGAGGCTCGGACGCGCCCCTCGGCCCGTGGGGGTCCTCGGATGGGTGGCGCGGCAGGGACAATCCATGCGCGTGGAGGACGTGCGGGAGAGCCCCCTCTTCCAGCAGCTGCCGGGCGGGCATCCGGAGCTGGGCCCCTTCCTCGGCATTCCCATCCGCTACGAGGGGAAGAGCGTGGGCAACCTCTACCTGGCGAACAAGGTGGGGGGGACCGCCTTCACGGAGGAGGATCAACGCATCATCGAGCTGCTCGCCGCCTACGCGGGAGTCATCATCGAGAACAGCAGACTCCACCGGGGACTGGAGACGGAGCGCAACCGGCTCCGCTTCCTGTCCCAGGCCAGCGAGCGCCTGGCGCGTTCACTGGATGACGAGGAGCTCGTGCGGCTCATCGTGGAGCTGCTCGTCCCCGAGCTCGCGGAGGTGGCCAGCGTGGATCTCCTCGTGAGGGACGCGGAGGGCCGGTGGGTGGTCCGGGCCGCGGAGTCCACCGTGGGCAGGCCCCCGCGGCGGGGCGGGTCCCAGCGCATCCGTTTCGAGCCCGGCTCGCGCCATCCCGTCCTGCGCGTCATCCACTCGCGTGAGCCGCTGGTCCTCAAGGAGGAGGTCATGCTCGGGCTCTCGCCTCCGGATGGTGATGACGGCGCGGAGCCGCCCCTCGCCCGCGAGGCGATGATCATCCCCCTCAACGTGGGGGAGCAGACGCTCGGAGCGCTCACGGTGGCCTCGGTGCGGGCCGGCCGCTACACCGACGAGGATCTGGCGCTCGCTCGCGATCTGGCGCTCCGCGCGGCCATCTCGCTCGACCACGCCAGGCTCTACCGGGAGGCACAACAGGCGCTGAGGAGCCGGGAGGAGGTGCTCGCGGTCGTCTCGCATGATCTCCGCAACCCGCTCAACGCCATCACGCTCGCGACGCGGCTGCTGTCCCGGGCCCGTGACAACGAGGAGCTCTTCACCCGGAACGTGGGAGTCATCCGCGGCACCGTGGACCAGATGAGCCTGCTCATCGAGGATCTGATCAACGCGGGGGCCATCGAGGCCGGACGCCTGTCCCTCCACCGGATGCCGCACGAAATCACGGACTGTCTGCGCGAGAGCGTGGAGATGTTCCGGCCGGTGGCCCAGGAGAAGGAGCAGCACCTCGAGGTCCACCTCGATCCCGGGCTCCCCCGGATGACGTACGACCTGCCGCGGATGAGGCAGGTGGTGTCGAACCTCGTGGGCAACGCCATCAAGTACACGGGCAACCATGGCACCATCCAGGTCTCCGCGCGGCGCATGCAAGAGGAGCTCGTCGTCTGCGTCCAGGACACCGGCCCCGGAATCGCCGCCGGGGACCTCCCGCACGTCTTCGACCGGTATTGGCGTGTCCGGGGCGCCTCCCAGTCCGGGACGGGCCTGGGGCTGTACATCGTGAAGGGCATCATCGAGGCCCACGGTGGGAGGACGTGGGTGGAGAGCGAGGTGGGACGGGGGAGCCGGTTCTACTTCTCCCTCCCGCTCTCGCGGCCCCCCACCGAGCGTGAGCTGCCCACCTGAACGGGCTCCGATGTCATTAGGACATCACCCCCGCGACATCAGGATGTGGAGATGACATCTGCCCCAGGATTCGGGCACCGTGTTTTCGCGTACTTGCCGCGCCAGGTGACCTGGAACGCCACGTGCTCCTCCCGTCCCGCATGAACCGCTTCGCACTCCTTCTCTGCATCCTCTCTCTCACGGCCAATGCCCAGGGGACCGCCGACGCCGGCACCCCGCCGCCCCCCACGCCCGAGGCCCCCCAGGAGCCCGCGCCGCCGCCCGCGCCGCCGCCCGCGCGAGAGGACGATCCCTGCCTCTCCGAGGATGACGACGAGGGCGGCTCCGACGTGCTCGACGCGCTGCGGTTGAGCATCAACGGGGAGAACCGCGCGCTGGCGGGAGTGGAGCTCCAGGGCCTGGAGCGGCTCTCGGAGACGCAGGTGCGCAACCTGGCCCGCATTCCCGCCAGGGGGCCGCTCTCGCCCGAGCAGGCGGCGATCGTCCTCCGCCGGCTGGCGCGCACGGGGCTGTTCACGCGGGTGACGCCCACGGTGCGGCTCGTGGAGGGCTCGACCCCGGTGCTGGTGGTGGTGCTGGAGGAGCAGCCCTACGTCACGCGCGTGGACTTCGAGGGCCTGAGCGAGGACGAGCTCCGGGACGTGCGGGACGAGCTGTTCCGGCTCCCGCCGTACTCCACCGATGACGGCGACGACGAGGAGGACGGCGACGACGACGGTGACATCAGCGTGCGCATCGAGACGGAGGACGGCCGGGTGCAGATCTCCGCCCGGAAGAAGACCTGCCCGGCGCCGTACCCTCCCCGGGAGCTGCTGGCCTCCTTCAAGAAGGGCGAACTCCACCCTGGCTTCGTGTGGCGGGGCCTGCCCGCGGCGCTGGAGCGCGGGTTGGATGAGCTCCACGACGAGGGCTATCCGCTCGCGACGCTCGACGC
The DNA here is from genome assembly GCF_024623785.1 of Archangium lipolyticum. Classification (NCBI taxonomy): domain Bacteria; kingdom Pseudomonadati; phylum Myxococcota; class Myxococcia; order Myxococcales; family Archangiaceae; genus Archangium; species Archangium lipolyticum. The sequence goes on along the minus strand of NZ_JANKBZ010000005.1, from coordinate 239,029 downwards.
CGCGCTGAGCCCGGACGGCTCGCTGACGGTGCGGGTGGACGAGGGGCGGGTGGAAGCGGTGGAGGTGACGGGCGTGGACGAGGACGTGGCGGAGCAGGTGCGCGAGGTGCTGGGCATCAAGCCCGGCAACGTGCTGCTGCGCAGCGATCTGCGCCGCGCGGCGAGCCGGCTGGAGGCGGAGATGCCCTTCCTGTCGCTGAGGGACGTGGAGACGCTCCCCTCGGAGGACACGCGCTTCCAGGAGGAGCGCGTGGAGGGCGGCGTGCGGCGCTACCAGCTGGTGCCGGAGGAGCGGCGCGAGCGGAAGAAGCACCAGGAAGAGGAGGAGGTGGAGCTGTCCTGGAGCGAGCTGACGAAGAAGTGGGAGCGCGCGTCCGAGGACGCCATCACCACCGTGGGCCGGCGCGTGGTGGTGCACGTGAAGCCACGGGGTCCCTCCTTCGACGTGGACCTCATCCCCATGCACACGCAGGTGACGGGCTTCGCGCCCGGCCTGTCGGGCTCGGTCGACCTGTGGGACGTGCGCAACCGGGCGCACGTGAAGCTGGACGCGGCGCTGACCATTCCGCTGCGGTGGGGCGGCCAGCGGATTCCGGAGGATCCGGAGCAGACGAGGCTCCAGCGGCGGCTCAACTGGCTGGTGGGGGCGAAGGCCCGGGTGCCGGTGTTGCGGCTCGCCGAGATCGGCGTCCAGCTCCATGACTTCACGGACACCTTCGACCGGTGGCGGCTGGGAGCCATCGACTCGTTCATCTACTCGGCGCTCCTCAACCGTCCGGACGCGGAGTACTTCCGGCGCAGCGGCTTCACGGGCTTCGCCACCTGGCGGCTCGGGACGCAGTGGCTCCTCGGGGCCGAGTACCGGCGGGACACGTACGAGTCGCTGGTGAGCTTCTCGCCGCCCTTCTCCCTCTTCCGGCGTGACTCGGCGCCCTTCTCCAACCCGGCGGTGGACGAGGGGAGGATGACGTCGGTGGTGGGCCACCTCGAGTACGCGAGCGACGCGGTCCGGGCGGAGGGCGTGGGCTCGCTCTTCCGCAGCCCCGAGCTGTCGCTGCTGCAACACGACTGGGAGTGGCCGGAGCGCTCGGCGGTGCGCAGCCTGCTGACGGTGGAGGTGGGCAGCCCCGAGCTGGGGGGAGACGACCGGTTCCGCTTCTGGAAGGCGGTGAGCGACTCGGTGCTGTACGTGAACACCGGACACGACTCGGGGCTGCGGCTGCGGCTGCGCGCGGCAGGAGGCGAGGATCTGCCGCTGCAGAAGCGGGAGGCCCTGGGCGGGTGGGACGCGCTGCGCGGCTTCGCCTTCAAGGAGTTCCGGGGAGACGCCTCGGTGCTGGTGAGCGCGGAGTACCGGTGGGGCTTCCTCGGGGCCTTCGCGGACGTGGGGACGGTGCACCGGGACGAGGCGGGCTGGATGGACCCGAGGCTGGGCGTGGGCGCGCAGCTGTACTTCGGGGACTCGGTGCGCTTCACGGCGGCATGGCGCACGGACGAGCGGGCGGCGCTGGTGCCCGAGGCACGGCTGCTCTTCGCGCGGACCTTCTGAGGCGCCATGGGGGCACTCGACATGAGGGCGAGGAGGTGGCTCGGCGCGGCCCTGGTGGCCACGGTGGGCCTCCTCGCGCCCCCGGCCCGGGCGGAGGACCCACCCCGGGTGACGTGCTCGGCGACACGGGTGGGGCGGCGCGTGGTGGTGCGGCCCGAGGCCTTCGCCCTGGTGGCTCCGGAGCTGGAGCGATTGATGCGGCTGGGGCTGGCGGGGCGGCTGGAGGTGGAGCTGACGCTGCTGCGCCGCCGGGCGCTGTGGTTCTCCGAGCAGGTGGACGCCACGCGGCTGACACAGGTGCTGGCCTGGTCCTCCAAGGAAGGCGGCTGGGTGCTGGACGGCAGGCCATTGGGGGTGAAGCCCGAGCCGCTGGAGTTGGAGCGGGTGGCGTGGGTGCTGGAGGAGGAGCCGGAAGCGGAGAAGACGTTCGTGGTGGAGGTGGGGGTGCGGCTACAAGTGGTGACGGCGGCGAGCCTGGGGAAGGTGGCGCGGTGGCTCACGCAGGCGGAGAAGACGGAGGCGGAGCGCTCGTCGCTGACACGGGGCCTGCTGCGCACCGTGGCGGAGGACCTGACGCGCGGGGCGGAGGGACGCTGCACCGTCCAGTCCCTGTAGCCTACCCGGCAACAGGGACTCGCTCCTCGGACGGCCGGGCGGGCACGTGTCCATCGGGTGTCCGCCCGGTGTCTGGCACCTGGGGACGGGAGTACCATCCGTGCGCGGGCTGGCGGCATGGAACTCCTGCTCCCGCTGGAAGTGATGCATGCACGATGAATGGGAGGCGGACAGCGGCGCCTCGTACGACGTGGAGCGGGATCTGGAGCAGCGGTTGCGGTTGGCGACCCCGCAGCACACGACTCGCGGCATCCTGTTCAAGGCCACGTTGAAGGCCGTGCGAGACCTCGGCGGAACCGAGGACGTCGTGCGGCAGTGCGTGGAAGCGAGTGGGGAGAAGGAGCTGCTGGACTTCTTCAGCTACCCCACCAGCGCCCTCCTCCGGTTGCTCGCGGCCGCGGGACGGGGGCTGAGCTCCAGGTATGGGAGCGTCGAGGAGTCCCTGCGGCAGATCGGCCGGATGTCCGGAGAGAGCTACATGGACTCCGCGGTGGGCCGGTCGGCGCAACTGATGACCGCGACGGATCCGAAGCATTGGGTGGGCGCCCTTCAGACGATCTACAAGGTCGTGATGCCCTACGGGGAGCCGACGGTGCACTGGAGGGGACCGAGGAGGAGCATCCTCGCCATCCAATGCGCCTTCACCCCGCTCCCGTACCACGAGGGGGGAGCACTGGCGATCGCCGGGCGTCTCGGCTTGAAGAACGTGCGGGCGCGCGCACGGCCCACGGGAGAGCTCAGCATCGAGCTGGACCTGTCCTGGGAGTGATGCGCCCGGTCGGCGCCCTCCTCTCCGCTTGACTTCTCCGGTCACCTCGCGAATACCACCTTTCCGGTAACCCTGACGGGGTGGGCTGCCCGTGCGGGAAAGGAGAGGATCCATGAGCAAGCGGAGCAAGCGGCGGCAGAAGACGGGAGGAGGAGGACTCGTCGCGGAGCGTCTGCGCGCGGCGCGGGTTTCGGTCGAGGCGCTCCTCGAGGAAGGCCGTACAGCGGAGGCCCGAGCCGTGCTCACCCGGCTCGAGTCGCGCTTCCCGGACGACCCGCGGGTCCTGGAGACACTCGCCGACCTGACCTACGAGGTCGGTGACATGCAGCGCTATCAAACCGCCGTGGAGCGGCTGAGCGCATTGCGTCCCGATGATCCGGATCTGGCGCTGGCCGCGGGGGCGGCGGCGCTGGTCAACCTCTACCCCGTCATCGCCCTCCAGTCCTTCCGGCGCTTCCTGGCGCGATGGCCCTCGCACCCGAACGCCGCCGAGACCCGGCAGACGTTGGAGCAACTGGAGAAGGCCGTGCCAGAAGTGCTCTCCACGCTTGGGCTCGCTGAGGCGGGGGAGCAGGGCGAGCGGATCGCCCTGGAGCACGAGCGCATCCAGCACCTGCTCGCCTCGGGGCGGACGCATGAGGCACGCGAGGCCGCGGAGGCCCTGTACGCGGTCTGGCCGCGGATGCCCGCGATCCTCAACAACCTCGGGCAGGCGGCCTGGGCGGAGGGGGATTGTGCCCGGGCGGAGGCCGCCTTCCGGCAGGTGCTCGAGTCCCATCCGCACAACGTCCATGCACTCGCCAACCTGACTCGCGTGCTGCTGCTCTCCGGCCGCACGGAGGAAGCCCACGCGTCCGCCGGACGGCTCACGGCCTCCACCGCACCGGCCGATGACCGCTGGCTGAAGACCCTCGAGGCCCTCACCTACCTGGGTGATGACGTGGGGGTGCTCGAGTCCTTCGAGAAGATGGAGCGGGAGCAGAAACCCCAGCTGCCCTCATCGGAAGCCCAGATGCGGCACATGGCGGCTGTCGCGGCGCTCCGCCAGGGTGACTCCAGCCGGGCCAGCCGCTGGTGGGCGGAGGCCTTGGAGCTGATGCCCGACCTGGAACCCGCCCTGCGCAACCTCGAGGCGCTCGACCTGCCCGTGGCCCTGCGTCCCGCGCCGTGGGCCTTCGACCTGGCGGGCTGGCTGCCACCGGCCCGGATGAACGCGCTGGGCCAGCGCCTGGAGGCCTTGAGTGAAAACAAGGCGGAGAAGCGGCCCCTGGGAACCGTCCTGCTGGCGGAGTTTCCCGAGGTGCTTCCCCTCGTTCCCCTGCTGCTGGACCGCGGGAGTCCGGAGGGGGTGCGATTGATCCTCGGCTTGTGCGACCTGATGGAGGAGATCCCCTTCGTCGAGGCGCTGAAGCACTTCGCCCTCGGCGAGCGGGGCGCCCTGGGTGATCGGTTCCGTGCCGCGCGTGTCGCCCTGTCCGCGGGAGCGGCCCGCGAGGACGAGCTGATGCTCTGGACGGGGAAGCGCCGGCAGCCCTACCGCTGGCTCGACATCGAGGTGTCCAACACGCCCCTGAGGCAGCAACACGCCCCCAGAGTGGAGCGGCTGCTGGAGCGCTCCGTGGAGCTGCTCCAAGGGCGGCAGGGAAGGAAGGCGGAGCAGTTCCTCCGGGAGGCGCTCGCCCTCGAACCGGACTCACCCGATCTGATGAACAACCTGGCCGTTGCCCGTCAGCTGCAGGGGCATGCAGAGGAGGCGGAGCGCATGAGCGAGGAGATTCATCAACGCTGGCCAGACTATTTCTTCGGCCGCTGCGCGGTGGCCCGCCTGCGCATCCAGGCTGGTCGCCTGGAGGAGGCCCGCCAGTTGCTCGAGCCGCTCCTGTCCCAGCGCAGCCTGCATGTGTCGGAGATCTCCGCGCTGTGCGCGGCCCAGATGGAGCTGCTGATCGCGGAGGAAGACGCGGAAGACGCCTGGGTGTGGCTCCACATCCTGGAGACCTCCCATCCGGGAGATCCTCAAGTGGAGCTCTACCGCGACAGACTCGAGCTCCTGGAAGGCCGGATCCCCGAATCGTGGATGCCGTGAGGCACTCAGAGCCAGCTCGGCCCGGCCCGGCCGAAGCCCTTCAGCACCCGCTCCGCCGCCCTCACCCCGAACCAGTTGGCCTCCTCGAAGAGGGCCATGCCGCCCAGGTCCGAGTGGGCGAAGTGCAGCGCGTCTCCCAGACTCTCCTGGGCCGCGAGGCGCGCCGGGCCCCACATGAAACCCGGTGAGGGCCGCACCATGGCGTGCCCCCAGCGCATCACCTCCAGACGCCGGGCCTGCTCGGCGATGCCCGGGTGCGCGGCCAGGAGGTCCGCCATCACCAGGCCCTCCCACTCGGCATAGCCCGCGGAGAGCACCTTCTGGCGCTCGGCCTTCACGTCCAACCCGGCCATGGGCAGGTACCAGGTGAGCACCGTGGGCCCGCGCTCGTCCATGCGCAGCTGCTGGTGCGTGGCCACCACGTAGCCCAGGCTGCGGCTCTCGTAGAAGACGTTGTCCCACGCCTGCGGGAAGCCCTGTGAGAGGGGCGCCTCCGAGAGCGTCAGGTTCGCCACCACCCAGGGCCCGTACTGGAAGGCGCCCAGCCACTCAGGACGCTGCTGCCGCCACGGCGCCACCACGTGCGCCGCCACGAAGCGCGGGCAGGCCAGCACCACCTGCCGGGCCCGGTACGCCCGAGGCCGTCCCGTTGCCGCCTCCACCGCGTCCACCCGGCAGCCGCCCTCCACGGGCTCCACCGTGTGCACCAGCACGTCCCGCTCCACCTGCCCCGGCTGCAACGAGGACAGCAGTTGTGCCACCAGCCGCCCGTTGCCCTCGGGCCAGCTCAGGAAGCCCTCGCTGCGCTCCCCCTTCCCGTCCTGCCGCGCGGCGAAGTACCAGATGCCGGCCCACGCGGAGACGCCCTCGGCCGTGGTGCCGTAGTCGTCCCGGCACGCGTAGTCCACCAGCCAGCGCAGCCGGGGCGAGCGGAAGCCCTCCGCCTCCATCCACCGCGCCATCGTCAGCTTGTCGAGCGCCGTCCACTCGGCGTCGTCGCTGCTGAGCGCGGTGGGCACCGCGAAGGCCTTGCGCCCCTTGGCGTCCCTCGCCGCCGCGAAGGCATTCATCCGCGCCTCGAAGCGCTCCAGCTCCGCCAGATCCTCCGGGCTCGCGCCCGCGCGCAGGTACAGGCCCTCGTACCACTCGCCCTTGTAGAAGAGGCGCTCCTCGGGCTCGCGGATGAGCAGCTCCTCGGAGAAGGCGGGGTAGCCCTGCGCGTCCACGCCCGTCACCGCGCCCATCTCGCGCAGCAGCCGCACCACCGGCCCGGCGTCCACCAGCGGCGCCGGCAGGTAGTGCGCGCCCCAGGGGTACGCGGACACCTCGTTGCGCCCCGAGCGCGACGTGCCGCCCACCTCCGCCTCCAGCTCCACCACCCGCACGTCCTTCACGCCCGCGGCCGCCAGCCGCCATGCCGCGCTCAGGCCCGCCACACCCGCGCCCACCACCAGCACATCCACCGCCTGGGCCTCCGCCGCGCGAGGCAGCGGGCCTCCACGCAGCTTGTGCCCCACGTCCACCGCCCGGTCCACGATGGCCCCGGGCACCGGCTCGCGTGGGCGCGCCCTCCGGCAGGCACTGGCCGCCACCGCCGAGCCGAGGAACGCGGCGACGAGCTCCCGCCGCGTCAGTTCCACCGCCGCCACTCCTCCTCGTAGTAGTGGACGAGCACCTGGTTGTTGAGCCGGTTCACCTCCGCCGGCAGCGGCCCCATGTCCATGGGGAACTGGAAGAGCGTGGGGTGCGTGTCCTCGGAGAGGAAGCGCAGCCCCTGCGGCAGCGGACGGCGCGGCAGCGTGCCCTCGTGGGCCACGAGCACGTAACCCCACTCGCCGAAGGAGGGCACCAGCGCGTGGTACGGCTGCGTCCAGAAGCCCGCGGCCGCCAGCGTGGTGTTCACGCACCAGAAGGAGCGCCGGGCATAGAGGGGCGAGGTGCTCTGGACGACGGCCACCCCGTCCGGCGCGAGCCGCCTCTTCAGCAGCTTGTAGAAGCCCGTGGTGTACAGCTTGCCCAGCGCGAAGTTGTTGGGGTCCGGGAAGTCCACCACGATGACGTCCCAGGAGTCGCCCTCGTCCCCGAGGAACTTCATCGCGTCCGTGTTGATGACGTGCAGCCGCGGGTCCTTCATCGCGTGCGCGTTGAGCTCGGCCAGCTCGCCGTACTGCGCGGCGAGCCCGGTGATGGCGGGGTCCAGGTCCACCAGGGTGAGGTTCTTCACCTCGGGGTACTTGAGGATTTCGCGCGCCGCGAGCCCGTCCCCGCCACCGAGCACCAGCACCCGCTCCACCCGGCCCGCGCGCACCATGGCCGGGTGCACCAGCGCCTCGTGGTAGCGGTACTCGTCCACGCTGGAGAACTGCAGGTTGCCATTGAGGTACAGCGAGAAGCCCCGCTTGCCGCGCGTCAGGACGATCTTCTGGTAGGGCGAGCTCGTCGCGTGCACCACCTCGTCCGCGTAGAGGTGCTCCTCGGAGAAGTCGGTGAGCCGGTCACCCAGCACGAAGCCCACCACGAGCAACAGGCTGAGCAGCACCGCCTTCACCCGCAGCCGCAGCGGATGGGCCAGCACCGGCGCCAGCAGCCACGTGCTCCACAGGCCCACCAGCGCGTTGAGCAACCCGAAGAGCAGCGAGGTGCGCACCAACCCCAGCTTCGGCACGAACAGCAGCGGGAAGGAGATGCTCGCCGCCAGCGCGCCCAGGTAGTCGAACGTCAGCACCTGGCTGACCAGGTCCTTGAAACGCACCTGGTCCTTGAGGATGCGCAGCAGCAGGGGAATCTCCAACCCCACCAGCGTGCCGATGGTCAGCACGCTCCCGTACAACGCCACCCGGAAGACGTCCGTGAGGGCGAAGGTGAGGAAGAGCAGCGGCGCGCACAGGCCGCCCACCAGCGCCACCCCCAGCTCCACCTCGACGAAGCGCTGGGGCAGGCCCCGGTCGATGAAGCGCGACAGCCAGCTGCCAATCCCCATGGCGAAGAGGTAGCCACCAATCACCGTGGAGAACTGGGTGATGGAGTCGCCGAGGAGGTAGCTGGCGAGCGTGCCGACGATGAGCTCGTAGATGAGCCCGCACGTCGCGATGACGAGGACGGTGACGAAGAGGAGCGTCTTGTTCAAGCGGGGACTGCCTGCCGCGGGACGTCAGCCCGAGATGGCCGCGGCCACGATGATGGCCAGGCCGAGGATGAAGGAACCCATGACGATGCCGAGCGCGGTGTTCTGGTCGACCTCGATCTCCTTGTGCACGTCGAAGGGCATGATGAGCCGGAAGATGAACAGGCCCGCCACGAACACGGCCAGCCCCACCAGCGAGTACACGAGGCTCGCCACCAGGTTGTCCAGGCTCACCACCACTGCCAGCACGCCGAGCGACATCACTTCCCTCCCATGAAACCGCCGGTCCAGTAACGGGTTCCGCCGCCACGCGTGGCCACCTGGCCACGCTGCGCGCGGGTGAAAGGCTCCCAGCCCGAGAACGCCACCAGGGCGTAGAGCACGACGATGATTCCACCGAAGTACTTCATGGACTGCCTCCCTCAATCATCCGAGCCGGAGCCCAGGTTGCTCTCCGCCCAGCGCGCGGACTCGAAGCTGGAGGAGCGGAAGAACGCGAACAGGGGCCCCAGGAGCAACAACACCAGCGAGACGCAGAACCAGGAGGCGCGCGGGGCGTCACTGACGAGCGTCACCCGGTAGCTCTGCCCCCTCGCCATTCCGTCGAAGAACGCCGTGGTGCGCAGCGTGTAGCGCCCCGGCTTCACCGCGGACAGGTACTCGTCCTCCTCCTTGCTGCCATCGGACCACGTGCCGTCCGAGTCCGACCCGTAGTAGTAGCCCACCTCGTCGTAGAAGGAGATGACCTCGCCACTCTCCTCGTTCACCAGGTCGCCCTGGACGCCGAGCCAGGAGTTGCCCACCGGGGAGAACAGCTCGGCGCGCACGTTACCCCGCTTGTGGATGTCGAAGGGCTTGCTGAAGTGCACGGCCGAGGGCGTGCCGGATTGTGCGTCCGGATCCAGCCTCACCTCCTGCACCAGCACCGTCTCCCTGGCGGCCAGCACATTGACCAGGAGGAAGATGGCGAGCAGCGCCACGCCCCAGACGCCCGTCCACGTCCACAGGGACGCGCTCGAGTGCGGGTTGGGCTGGCTGGGGGCGATGCCGTGGGGCGCCGGCAGGGGCTCCTTCAGCTGGAAGGCGTCCCGCACCGTGTCGGGCGGCAGGTACTCGCCGCGCGTGTACGTCACCTCGTTCTCGGTGTGGTCCACGTTCACCGAGTACGGCGGCGCCACGTACTCCTCGGCCTCCGCGGACTCGCCCGCCTGGACCTCCCAGTAGAACTCGCCCAGCACGGTCTCGGTGACGGCCGTCACGGACTGGAAGGCCCGGTAGCGCCGGCCCTCCAGGTGCGCGGCGGTGCCCTGGGCCACCGCCACGTCGCCCGCGTCCAGCGGCTCGAGGAACACCCAATGCCCGTTGGAGTTCATCAGCCAGGTGAAGCCGCGCCCCCGGTTGAAGAGGAGGTACTCCTCCCACGGGTAGCGCACACCCTCCACCGTGCACGAGCGCACCAGGAAGCCGATGCACACCCACTCGGCACCCTTCAGCTTGCCCCTGGCGCCCAGGGGAATCAGGGGCGCGTGGTCCGGCTTCTCCAGCAGTTGGAGGAAGGCCAGCCGGCCCTGGCTCGCGTCCAGTAGCGCGCCGCAGAAGGGACAGGCCACGCGCTTCGTCTGGTCCGGAGCGCGCAGCTCCAGCGGGCCGTTGCAGTTGGTGCAGCGCGCCTGCTGCAGCGCCACCTTCCGCACCCGGGGCCGGAGCTGGTCCGGCGGGATGCCCAACTCCTCCAGCTTCAGCTTCCTGCCGATGAAGACCTCGGGGTCGCTCGCCCCGGTGCCGAAGTCCAGCGTGGCGAAGACGCCGCTCCCTCCCGTGGCGTCCACGTAGTGGCTGTCCGCGCTCGGGTCCACGTCGTTGGGGAGCTGCCCCGCGGCGGCCACCACTCGGCCGTGCCCCCGCTCCTCCACCACGAGCCGCTTGCCTCGCAGGCTGAAGCGGTGGCCGGGCGTGAAGTCCTCGAGTGACAGGCCCGCCTCGGTGCCGACGGACGTCAGGAGGTGGAAGGCGCCCTCGGACTCGGAGAGCCAGCCGGTGCGCCCGTCGTCGAACTCCACGTACCACTCGTCCCAGGGGCCCGCGCCGTGGTCCTTCTGGAGGTGGCCCACCAGCCGGTAGCCGTCACGGCCGATGCGGCCCTCCACGTTGAGCTGCAGGGGCGAGTCGGTGTCGACGATGGCGCCAATCTTCCCGTGCGCCTCGAGCCGGATGCCCTTCTTCGCCACCACCGTCTGGCAGTGGCCACACACCACCACCAGCGCGGTGCCAGCGGTGAACTCGATGGGAGCCCCACAGGAGGGGCAGTTGCCCTGCGTCACGCCTCCACCCCCCGAGGCAGCTCACGGACGCGGCAGGAGGCCGCGCCCAGGTGCCGCGCCAGCAGCGCCTCGAAGTCCGGGCGCGAGCGGGGGCGGCAGCAGTAGACGTTGAGCGCGGCGAAGCCATGCTCCGGGAAGGTGTGGACGGCCAGGTGGCTCTCCGCGAGCAGCGCGAGCCCGGTGACGCCACCCGGCTCCGGGAAGACGTGCCACTGCGGCTGGCCCACCACCTTCAGCTCCAGCAGCACGATGAGCTCCTCGAAAAGGGCCGCGAGCGCACGCGCATCCTTCAGGCGCTCCGCCAGGCACCCGCTCGCATCCACCAGCCACTCCTGTCCGGTCGTCAGCGTCCTTCCTCCGCGTGGAACACCCACCTTCTACCACGACCTCCCCTCCGAGCCACCCGGGGGAAAGGAAGGGCCGGGCCCTGGTAGGCTCGGGGCCGTATGGCTCGGAAGGACTTCATTCCCGTCGCCCCCCCTCCCCCACCCGAGGGGGAGAACCCCGCCCCCAACACCCTCCGGACGCCCGAGACGGGCGCGGTGGCCCGGCTGCTGCGCTCGCTGCGAGGACTGCCCGAGGCCCGGCGCGAGTACGGCCCGGGCTGCGCGGGAATGGCCGGCTGGTTCAAGGCGGAGACGGCGCCGCCCACGGACGTGACGGCCCGCTTCCGCGAGGTGCACCGGCGCGTGCGCGAGGGCGAGCCGGTGCTGCCGGACGAGGCCAGGCGCCACCTGTACCTGCTGGTGAAGGGGATGCTGGGGGACGAGGTGCCCGGCTACCTGGAGGACAACCAGCGGCGCCTGGAGAAGCGGGGCCTGGAGACGCGCGAGGTGGCGGTGGACACCGAGGGGCGGCTCACGGACAACGTGGAGGTGGTGCGCGACGCGCTGCTGGACGCCATCCACTTCGGCCGCACGGTGGTACTGGTGGGGCACAGCAAGGGGGGTGTGGAGGCGATGAGCACGCTGGCGCTCTACCCGGAGCTGCGCCGGCACGTCCGCGCGATGGTGGCGTTGCAAGCGCCCTTCGGTGGCTCGGTCATCGCCAACGACCTGGTGGCGGCACCGTCGCTGCGGCGGCTGCTGGACGTGACGTTTCCCTCGATCTTCCAAGGGGACGCGGCCTCGGTGGAGGACCTGTCGTACGCGAAGCGGATGGAGTTCGTGCGGCGCCACCCCTACCCGGCGGACGTGCCCACGGTGGCGCTGGCGACATCGAGGCTGTCGCGGCGCTCGTTGATGAGGCCGCTGTGCGCCTACGTGAACGAGCGCTACGGCTGGGCGTGCGACGGGCTGGTGAACGCGGTGGACGCGGAGGTGCCGGGCTCGCGCGTGGTGCGGCTGGACGACATGGACCACGCCGAGGCCGCCCTCACGGGCCTGCCCGGCTTCTCCAACTACTACCCGGGCGACATCACCGAGACGATGGTGGCCCTCGCGCTGGAGTCGCCGCCGCGAGGGCTACAGCAGGGGTGAGGGCAGGGGGCGCTTCTCATGAGGGAGCTGGATTTCGTTCTCCAATTGGAGTCCCTTCGTCCAGTTCCCATAGTCCGCGTTCAACACCAACTCGCCCGCGAGTCGTTGAAGGATGATGCGCTCTCCGTTGAAGAGCAGGACCCCGTCCCGGCCGTGCTCCAGCAGGAGCATCGTCGCACGCAGCATGACCCGGTGACCTTCTTCGTACTGGTCGCTATTGGAGTCGAGCCGGAAGATCACGAGCACATCGGGCCTGAAGTGAAACCCTTCCTCGATGATCTCACGCCCGGTATTCGAGGGTTCCGATAAATCAATCCAAAGAGCGGAACCTCGCAATGACCTTTCGTTACCCCATGGCAGACCGAGTCGTTCCGCGAGCAGTCGCAGCGCCTGGGTGGGCCCCAAATCCGTGGATAGCTCAAGACCATACTCCAACCCCATGACGAGCCCTTCCGCTGTAATGGCATCACGGGAAAAGCCGTATGACTTTCCCGCCCCTGATAACGAGCACCGCCTTCAATCCAGGAATCGGCCAGTCCTCGAGTTGTTTCCTCATGAGGCCAAGCGCGACGCCACTGTCATCGAGGTTGAGGATGATGCGCTCTGCTTGTCCGGGTTCGACTTTGAACTTCCAGATGTGGTCGGCGATATTACGAGCACGTGAAGAAGTCGGCGCGTAGCAGTCATAATACTCCCCGTCCACCTTGTAATCTGGCTTCTTGCCGTTGGGCTTGGGCACGGGATTCTGCTCCACATGGTAGCCGTTGTCCGCGAGAATCCGTGCCGATTCATTCTTCCGTTCAATCGCCTTGATGTTGACCGGATCGTCATCATTGGGCTCGGGCCGGGTAGGTCGCCCCGTCAAGCTGCCCTGGGAGCTCGAGCCCGCACGCGAGCCCGGTCCCTGGGCTGTCATGGCAACCGCATGTGGCGCGAACGCGATGGTGAAGGAGCCCTCGGCGGACACGGCGACGGAACGCACCTCGCCCAGCGCCGCCATCCGGAAGCCCGCCTGTGTCTCCGCCAGCACCGCGGCCTGAGAGTAGCCGGGCAACCCCGGTCCCTTCGTCGCCAGTCCCGTCGTGTTTCCAATGGCCGCCGTCGCCAGCAGCACGAAGGCCCGTGCCGCGTGCCGCCCCATCACCTTGCCGTACCGCTCGCCTGCATCCCGCAGTTCCTCGAAGGTCGTGGCCCGGTCCACATCCCCCACGAGCCTTACCCAGCCCCCAATGAGACCCCGCACCGTGTCGATGCCCAGGTAGGCGATGAGCCCGGCCGTCAACGTAGCCGCGAGGGTCTTCGAAACTGGCTCCGGCAGTACCCAGAGCATCATGTACATGGTCATGGCGGAAACGATCGTCGCGCGCACCGCCTCCGGGTCCGCCAGTTCCGCCAGCGCGGCCTTCGCCTCGTTCCACACCACGTCCGTGGCGATGGCCATCGCCAGCGTGTACCGCCCATCCACATCGAACGTGGGGTTATCCTTCAGCAGCGAAAGGCAGTCCCCCCGGTGATGCCCACGCTGACGGCACCAGCGTCCGTAACCACTCGTCAGCGCATCCGCCCCGGTCGAGTCCAGTGAGGGCCCGCGCGCTTCCGGGAAACCGGGAACCAGGCTCCGCCCCATCCACTCCAGATACACATCCTGCCGCCAGGACTCGAACATCAACTCCCGGGCGTGTCGCAGTGGGCGCGCCTCAGGCCGCACGTCCCGGACCAGCTCCGCCAGCGCGGCCTCGAGCTCGCCCTCTCGAAGCCTCACGGATTCCTGGCCACCTCGTGAAACATGGACGAACGGCCTGCCGTGTCCCGAGTCCAGATGCACGGCGTGAGTGGTGGTGCCACAACCCGAGAGCAGCACCAGCACCACGGCCGTCAAGGTCAGTCTCGCGTGAGCACGGCCGCGCCTCACGCCGCGGCCACACCCGCGGCACCCGCCACGGCCACCTGCGGCAGCCGCGCCATCACGTCCCCCACGAAGACGTAGGAGAGATACGTGGGGGACTCGTGCGCCTCCTCCTCACGCAGGCTCCGGAGCGCCTCGCCCATGGTCATCCCGTTCTTCCAATGCTTCACCAGTTTCGCCGCCACGGCTCGCGCGTGCGCGTCCTGCACGGGCCAGAGCGGCGCGATGAAGCCGGAGAAGCGCTCACTCACGAAGGCCTCGGCCCACCCGCCCACACCGCCCAGCATGTCCGTGGCCGCTCCCACCTCACAGGCATTGAAGAGGACGAGCGGCCGGAACTTGCGCCCGAGCACCACCTGGGGATTGCGGATCTCGAGCGTCTCCAGCTTGCCGTCCTCCAGGTAGATACAGGAGGGCGTCACCGCGTTCCCGCTGTACTTGCCGTGCCCGGCGAAGTGCAGCAGTCCCACGGCGTTGAACTGGCCTTCCTTCAGCACGCTCAGCACCCGCTTGCGGCTACCAGGTACACGGATCGCATTGAAGTCCTCCATGAGCTGCCGTGACTCCTCCTGCGCCCCGGGCAACGGAGCCAGATGCGAGTGGTACTGGTAATCCGGAGCGATGGTGAGGATCTCCCCCTTTGGCAGGCGCGCCGTCAGCGACGTCTGGTAGTCGAGGAACCAGCGCGCCACCGGGTGCTGCACGCACAGCAACCCCGCCTCCGGCACGTCCGAGGGCGCCATCAGCTCCCAGGGAACATACGGGTCATCGGTGATGAACTGGATGGGGAAACCCTTGCCGTACTGCCGGCGCAGCGCGCGAAACGTCTCCTGGAAGGCGGCCGGCGTCCGCTCATAGAGCAGCTTCCCGAGCCCGAGGAACCAATCGTAGTGCTCGCCGGGCCGCTGCTCGCGGGCGGCGTTGGCCACGCTCTGGAAGAGGGCCGCCGGATCCGAGCCCAGATCCACCTCGCCCGAGAGCCGGGACGGCAGCTCCTCGCAGTCCACCGGGACCTGGAGCATCCAGTACAAGCGCCGCGGGTTGCTCTTGTCCAGACGGTGGATCTGCACCGTCAGGTGGGGCTTCTCGGCATCCACTTCGATGGCGAACGAGCTTCGTCCCTTGAGGTCCTGCTCCCCACCGCGCGAGGCCGCTCCCGAGGAGGACGTGGAGGTGGACGGTCCCGGCAGACCGGCTCCACCGGGCTCGATCGGGATGACCCGGCGGGCCGCGCCGCAGAAGCGTCCCCCGTACTCGAAGGTGGCCACGACGGTGAGCTCTCCGTCCGCGTTCGGATTCACGGTGCCGGACAGCGTGGTGGCGATCGACTTCTTGTTGCGCTGCACCATCACCACGCCCGTGTCACTCCCCGGCTCGAACGTCAGCTCCGAGCACAGCAGGCGGACCTTGATGGGCAGCTCCCTCCAGTCCGCGGGGAGATTGGAGACGGTGAGGCCCGCGGACTCCGTGTCCGGATCCAACGGGCCCAGCAGCAGGTCCACCGACAACCGAAGGAGCTGCCCCGGACGCGCGGGATCCAGCGGCTTCACCGCGGGATGGCGGACGATGGTCTGTCCCTCGTCTCGTGGCGCGGACAAGGACATGGGAGTCCAGGGGGTGTCGTCCGAGCGATCACGCTCCCCGGCCACTGGAACGACCCAGGACTTCAGGTCTGGCAGGAACTCGTCCAGGGAAGGATCGGACATCAACGGCTGCGCGCTCGTCACGGGCGGCCAGGAACGCCGGGGAGAGCGCTCGTCGCCCCCGCCCGTCCCAGGCTTGGACAGCTCACTCTCACCCGGGAAGACGGCGAAGACGTTGGCCACGGGAATGACCTCGGGTCCGCCCTTCACGATGACGCGGTACATGCCCGGCGGCAGTGCAGGCAGCGTCCCCTCGTGCAGGCCATCCTTCCCGGGCTTCAGCTCCACCTGGAACGACTGCTGCGTGTCCGCGTTCGTCACGAAGGCCTTGAGCGAGACCGGCTCCTCCGAGGGCCGCACACGCACCGTCACGGGCTCGTCGTGCGCGTACGCGTCCTCGATGAACAACGAGAGGCTCCGGGGTGTCAGCGACATACCCGAGGACGAGCGGAACGCGTTCAGGTCGATCCGCTGGCCCTTGAGCACACCCTCCACATGGGCGAGCACCTCGAAGGCATTCTGCAGCGAGGCGTGAGACGTGGAGTTGAACATGGCGCTCGCGTGGGCGCGCTCCTCCACCGGCATGGCGGACACGTGCGGCACGGTGCTGTCTCCGCCCAGGTCCTGGCCACCCGGCAGGGTGTAGAGCATCTCCAGCCCCTTGGGTCCCAGCTTCGCGCCCTGCAGCGTGGGCTGGAAGGTGCCCACCACGGGGTGCAGGGAGTAGCCGCGCTCGAGGTACTTGGAACTCTTGGAGTTGGACTCCACGGCGGCGAGGATCTCCCGCTGGAAGGCGAGCCCCGCCGCGGCCCGGACCGGGTCGAGGTTGGGGATGCCCTTCGCCTCACCCGGCCGGGCGAGGCTCCCATCCGGCATCTGCACGCACGGGTAGATGGGCAGCAACTGGTACGCCGAGGGCAGCGAGCGCACCATCGCGGACAGGTCCAGGAGCTTGAACGGCCCGAAGTCCTTGCGGAACCCCAGCGAGAGCGCCTGCAGGGCCATGAGCGAGCCGCGGTGGGGCGTGCCGAAGGTGATGAGGGCGCGGGTGTCCTCCCAGCCACCGAGGCACTCGAGGAAGTAGCGCGCGACGAGGCCTCCCATGGAGTGCCCCACGAGGATGAGGCGCGCGTCGGGGGAACCGCCGCGGGACTTGCGCCACTGGTAGAGCCAGCCCTGGGCCTCGTGGGCGAGCCGCTTCGCGGTGATGCGGATGTCGCGCCGCCAGTCATAGGGGAACGTGAAGAAGTTGGCGCCGGGGATGAGGTTGAGCCGGCTCTCCAGCGTGCGGGCCACCTGGGTGTAGCCGTCGATCTTCCAGAAGCCGGGCAGCAGCTGCACATCGGGGATGAGCTTCGTCGCCCTCACGCCGTCATCGGCGAACTCGCCGCCACTGTCGGACTTCAGCTCGAGCGACTCCACGCTGCCACCGCGGCTCACCAGCGCGCGAAGGAACGCTCCACCCGACAGGCCCCAGATCTCCTTCCCGCCCCGCTCCAGCACGCTGCCGAGAAGACCCGGCAGCAGAACGACGACATCCTTGATGACGGTGGCCATTGCTTCCTCCAGAAGGAGCACCCCCGGCTCTCGTCGCGCGAGGGCCTGGAGAGCTGACGATTCCCAGGATTCTACGGTTCCCTTCCGACCTCCCGTGAGGCACCGAAGGTGCGGGACTGAACGCTCCGGGCAGGCGTGCGAGCTTCTGAACAGCAGTTCAGCCCGCATCATTCTCCGCTCGCTCGGGTTGCGAGCCTTCATTCGCTCTGTAGGATGCCCGCCCCATGCGCACCCGAATGCTGAAGATTGGACTCCTCGTTCTCTCCCTGGCCGCCTGCTCCAAGGACAAGGACAAGCAGGCCGAGGGCAAGGCCACCACGGGCACGACGCCCCAGGCGACGCAGACCGCTCCGAGCAACACGGGCACCCAGGCCGCCGAGCAGAAGGCGCCCCACGGCGCCAGCGCCGCGCCCCGCAGCCGGCCTCCGGCGGAGAACCCCGGGCCCTGGCAGAAGAAGGCGCTGGCGGGTCAGGAGATGTTCGCCACCTTCGAGACGAGCGAGGGCAACATCGTGGTGAAGCTCTTCTCGAAGGACGCACCGCTCACGGTGGCGAACTTCGTGGGACTGGCGACCGGTGAGCAGACGTGGAAGGACCCGAAGTCGGGCGAGGTGAAGCAGGGCACGCCGCTGTACCAGAACGTCATCTTCCACCGGGTCATCCCGGGCTTCATGATCCAAGGCGGAGATCCGCTGGGCATGGGCTCGGGCACGCCGGGCTACAACTTCGAGGACGAGTTCCAGAGTGGCCGGTCGTTCGACAAGCCGGGCCTGCTGGCGATGGCGAACCGGGGTCCGGAGACGAATGGGAGCCAGTTCTTCATCACGGTGTCGACGCCGCAGCACCTGAACAACCGGCACACCATCTTCGGAGAGGTGGTGAAGGGCTACGACGTGGTGGAGAAGATCTCCACGGTGCCGACGGCCCAGGCGAACCGGCCGGTGAAGGAAGTGGTGCTCAAGAAGGTGTCGCTCAGCGACGAGCAGCCGCAGTAGTGGAGCCAACGATGCGAAGGGTGAGCACGCGCCTGGGCGAGCTGGACTGCCAGGTGCTCGACGCGATTCCCGAGGGAGCGGCCCCGGAGCTGGCGGTGGTGCTGTGCCACGGCTTCGGGGCGCCGGCGACGGACCTGGTGCCGCTGGCCCAGGAGCTGGTGGAGCTGAAGCCGGAGCTGGCGCCGAAGGTGCGGTTCGTGTTTCCGGCGGCGCCGCTGTCGCTCGGGGTGATGGGGATGCCATTCGCTCGGGCGTGGTTCCACCTGCCCCAGGAGGTGCTGATGGGGCGGGAGCGGGACTGGGACCTGTTCGCGGTCTCGACGCCCGAGGGGCTGGCGCAGGCGAGGCGAGGGCTGATGAGCCTGCTGTCGGCGCTGTCAGCGGCGACGAAGCTGCCCTACGGGCGGATCGTCCTGGGGGGCTTCAGCCAGGGCGGGATGGTGACGACGGACGTGGCGCTGCGGCTGGAGGAGGCACCGGCGGGGTTGTGCATCCTGTCGGGGACGCTGATCTGCCAGGCGGAGTGGAAGCAGCGGGCGGAGAAGCGCAAGGGGCTGCCGGTGCTGCAGAGCCACGGGCGCTACGACGACATCCTGGCGTTCCACCAGGCGGAGCGGCTGAACAAGCTGCTGACGGACGCGGGGCTGTCGGTGGAGCTCGTGCCCTTCAACGGGCCGCACACCATCGCGCCGGAAGTGCTGGAGCGGATGGCGGAGTTCCTGCACGACCGTCTGTGAGCGAAGCAATCCCCTCTCCCTCTGGGAGAGGGCCAGGGTGAGGGTCAACCCCGGACCCGAGGAGTCGAGCCATGTACCACGCGAAACAACTGACGGTGGCGACGTGGGGCCGGGGCTTCCACGACATCACGGACGAGGTGCAGCGGGCGGTGGCGGAGAGTGGAGCGACGGAAGGCCTGTGCACGGTCTTCCTGCACCACACGAGCGCGTCACTGCTGCTGTGCGAGAACGCGGATCCGGACGTGCGAAAGGACCTGGAGG
The DNA here is from genome assembly GCF_024623785.1 of Archangium lipolyticum. Lineage (NCBI taxonomy): Bacteria > Pseudomonadati > Myxococcota > Myxococcia > Myxococcales > Archangiaceae > Archangium > Archangium lipolyticum. The sequence goes on along the minus strand of NZ_JANKBZ010000005.1, from coordinate 219,988 downwards.
CCTTCTTCTCGAGGCTGGTGAAGGACGGAGACCCGCTCTTCCGTCACGACGCGGAGGGACCGGACGACATGCCGGCGCACATCCGGACGGTGCTGACGCAGAACTCGCTGAGCGTGCCCATCCAGGGAGGACACGCGAGCCTGGGGACATGGCAGGGAATCTACGTGTGGGAGCACCGGACGGCCCCGCACCACCGCCGGGTCACCATCTCCGTATTGAGCTGAGTCCCACCCACCACCCCTCTCCCTCCGGGAGAGGGACGGGGTGAGGGTACCCGTCCGTGCTCCAACCCGAGCCCTACTCCGCCGGCTCGTGGGCCTCGAGCAACTTGTAGAGCGTCTTCCTGTCCACATCGAGCAGTCGCGCGGCCTCGCTCTTGTTGCCGCCCACATGCTGGAGCACATGGGCCGCATAACGCCGTGACAGCTCGGCGAGGCTCGGCATGTCCCCGGCAAGCCCGCTCAGCTTCTTCGGCCCGTCGCCGATGGGCTCGGGGAAATCCTGCGGCCCCAGCACGCCGGTCACATTCAGCGCGAGCGCCCGGGCCACCACGTTCTCCAACTGCCGGACATTGCCGGGCCAGTCGTACGCGGTGAGCCGCGTCATGACGTCACTCGTCACCACGGGAGCCACGCCCCCCCGTGCGTGCAACGAGGCGAAGTGCTCGACCAGGGCCGGGATGTCCTCGCGGCGCTCGCGCAGGGGAGGCAGGTGCAGGTGCACCACGTCCAACCGGTAGAGCAGATCCTCGCGAAACAGTCCCTCGGCGACACGCTCCTTCAAGTCCTTGTTGGTCGCGGCCACGACGCGGACGTCCACCTTCACCGGGGCGCTCTCGCCGACGCGGCGGATCTCCCCCTCCTGGAGCGCGCGCAGCAACTGCGCCTGCACCTTGGGCCCGACATCACCAATCTCATCGAGGAACAGCGTGCCACCATGGGCCTCCTCGAAGAGACCGCGGCGGGCGCCAGCGGCCCCGGTGAACGAGCCGCGGGCATGGCCGAACAGCTCGCTCTCCATGAGGGACTCGGCGATGGCGCCACAGTCCACGGGGATGAACGCGCCCTGGGAGCGGGGCGAGCGCCGGTGCAGCGCGCGGGCCACCATCTCCTTGCCCGTGCCCGTCTCTCCGGTGATGAGCACCGGCACCGAGGTGGCGGCCGCGCGGGCCACCTGCTTGTACACCTCGAGCAGGGCCGGGCTGCGGCCCACCATGGCGCCGCGCTCCACCTGCTTGCGCAGCGAGCGGTTCTCCTCCACCAGCCGCTTCTGCTCCAGGGCCCGCCGGGCGACGCGCACGATGGCGTCGACGTCGAAGGGCTTGGACAGGTAGTCGAAGGCGCCCTGCTGGATGCTGTCCAGCGCGCCCTCGATGTTGCCAAAGGCCGTCACGACGATGACGGGCGTGTCCGGCAGCTGCGCGCGGACCTCGTGCAGTACGGTGAGCCCATCGCCCGCGTTGGGCATGGCCATGTCGGTGAGGACGAGGTCGAACGGCCCATCCTCCGCGAGGCGCGCGGTGGCCTCCTTCGGATCCGCGGCCTGGTTCACCTCGCCCAGCATGCCGAGCAGGCGCTTCAACAAGTCCCGTGCGTGGGGATCATCATCGACGACGAGGATGCGGGCAGGGCTCATGTACCGACTCCGCGAACAGGGGGCGCGACCGCGTCCGCGAGGGGGAAGCGGACCATGACGCGTGTACCCGAGCCCGGCTCCGAACGCACCAACAGCGTGCCGCCATGGGCATCCACCAGCCGTTTGGTGGTGGCCAGACCGAGCCCGTGCCCGGGACGGCCGCGGGCCTCCGGGGCCCGGAAGAAGGGCTGGAAGAGCTTCGCCTGCGTCTCCGCGCTCATGCCGATGCCGTTGTCGACCACCTCCAGCACCGCCTCGCCGCCCTCGCGTGCCACCTTCACGCGGACGCGCGCATCGGGCTGGCCCGCCGTGTACTTCACCGCGTTGGACAGCAGGTTCTGCGCGATGAGCTGCAACAGCTGCGAGGGGCACGACACCTTCACACCGGACTCCAGCTCGCGCTCCAGCGCCACGCCCTGCGCGGCGGCCGTCTGGCTCACCTCCAACAGCAGTGTGGTGACGGCGGTATCCAGCTCGCCTACCGTCGGCTCGCCCCGGGTGCCGGCGCGGCAGAAGCGCAGCAGCGCCTCGATGAGCTCGCCCATGCGCACCGCGCTGGACTCGCACAGCGAGATGAGCTCCAGCGCCTGCGGCTCCTTCACCGCCCCCGAGCGGCGCAGCAGCGTCAGGTAACCCTTGAGCGGCGACAGCGGCCCCATCAGGTCGTGCGCCACGCGCCGGGTGAAGGCATCCAACTCCTGGTTGCGCCGGTCCAGCTCCTCCATCTGCTCCTGGATGGTGCGCTCCTGGCGCCTGAGCACGGAGGTGATCTGCCAGCCCACCGCCAGCGACACGAGCACCGCCAGCAGCGTCACCAGCCCGCCGTACGCGAGGTTGCGCACGCGCAGCGAGGCCAGGTGCGCCAGCAGCAGCCGCGCCTCGTCCGCGTTCTCCCGCGCGAGCTGCCCCGCCAGGCCGTCGATCTCCTCGGCCAGCGGACGCACCTGCTCCACCAGATGGTGCCGGGCCTGCTCGGACTCCTGGCGATGGGAGAAACCCGCCGCGGCCCGCACCTGCTCGGCCAGCCGCGTACAGGCCATGTTGAAGCGCTGCCACACCACGAGCGTGTCGTCCCTGGGCAGGTTGCGCGTGTAGGCCTTGGTGGCCTCGCGGATGTCCTCGAGGATGTCCTCCATCACCTCGTCCGCGTCCCGGCGCTGCTGGTCATCCGTGGCGCGGATGTGGGCCTCGATGGCGGACTCCAGCGACAGGGCATCCACCCGGATGCGGCCGATGAGACCGGCCCGGTCCATCGCCTCCTGGACGCGCTCGGCCACCTGATGGCTGGTGCGCACCTCCGTCCACAGCGTGAAGGCGGCCACCCCCGACAGCAGCATCACCGCGAACAGGAAGCCGACACGGTAGCCGCGAATGGATGCGCGGGTACTCACGGGGTGGCGTCAGCGGCTGACTGCTGCGGCTGTGGCGGTGGCTGCGCGGGAGGAGCCGGCGCGCCCTGCTGCGGCTGACTGCGCCGCTTCGCCCGCGAGAGCGCCGCCTGGTACCACACGTCCTCCAGCTCCTCCTGGAGCGCCGTCAGCTCGCGCTGCCGCGTCACCAGCTGCGCGTTGTGCTCCGCCAGCGAGTGCCGCTCCGCCGTCGCGCGGCCCAGCTCCTCCTCCAACAGGCGGTTGAGCTGCGCGGCCTCGGCCCGCTCCTGAGCGACCACCTCCAGTGCGCTCTCCACCCGGGCGAGCCGCATCGCCAGCTCCTCCGCGCGCGCTCGCTCCTCCTGATACCGTGCCTGCCATCGCTCCACCTCCACCGACAGCAGAGGCTGGGAGCGTACCTGAGGGGTCGCGCACCCTACCCACAACCCACCCATCCACACCGCGATGAAGAGGTACCGCATACCTTCGCTCCCGTCCTCCGCACGCGCGCCATGCACGTCCGGGCCAGACCGGGCTCTACCGTCACCGGCTGACATGGGAGCATCCTCAAGACGCGGCGTGTCGTCAAAGACCGGCGAAGGTTTCTGGGGAGGGTGCCCCCAGGCCGGGCAGGCGCCATGGGGAGAATCTCCGCAGTCCGGTGAGTGCTTCCCTCTGAACGAACGGTGGCACGGCGAGTGCTCCGTATCGGAATCGCAACGCCGCAATGACGCGACGTTTCGTTGCTGCCCGGAGAATTCCACCATGAAGAACCTCTTCGCCGCCATCGTCCTGTCCGCCTCCGTCACCGCGTTTGCCTCCGAGCCCGCCAAGGCCGAGGCCGCCCCGGCCGCCGCTCCCGCCGCTGCCCCCGCCGCCGCTCCCGCAGCTGCCCCTGCCGCCGAGATGAAGGCCGAGGCGAAGCCGGAGGCCGCCAAGGCCGAGGCGAAGCCGGAGGCCAAGAAGGCCGAGAAGAAGGCCTCCAAGAAGGCCGAGAAGAAGGCCGAGACCGCCGCCGAGACCAAGTAGTCCTTCCGCTTCGTCTCGAAGCTTCGGTGAGGGCGCTCCCCGCGAAGGGGGCGCCCTCGTCGTTTTCGAAGGTCCGGTGTGCCGCCAGCGGCTGGCCGTCCCCTGGGCGAGCGGGCGAGCGTTCAGGGCGCGCCGGGCGTCCGCGGCAGGGGCAGTTCCACGGTGAAGGTCGCGCCCTGGCCGGGAGTGCTCTCGGCGGAGATCGTCCCCTCCAGGGCCTGGAGGATCTGCTGCGTCACGAAGAGCCCCAGCCCCAGCCCGCCATAGTGCCGCTCCGACACGCCCCGCTCGAACTTGTGGAAGATGCGGGGCAGCATGTGCGGCTCGATGCCGATGCCGTGGTCCCGCACCACCAGGCGGGCCTGGGTCCCAGCGGTCTGGACGCGGAGGGACACGGGGCGGCCCGCTCCATATTTGATGGCGTTGGAGAGCAGGTTGGAGACCACCTGCTCCAGCCGCAGCCGATCCCACTGGCCCACCACCGACCCATCCACCTCCAATGTGACGGAGCAGCCCGCGCGCTCCGCCTGTGACTGGAAGCGGGAGACGACCTCGCGCACCAGCGCGGCCAGGTCCACCACCTCTGCCTCGATGCGAAGCTGGCCCGAGCTGATGCGCGTCACATCCAGCAGGCCCTCCACCAACTCCGCCAGCTTGCGCACCTGACGGAGGCTCACCTCCAGGTGCCCGAGCATGCGCTGGAAGATGGGTGAGTCGCGCTGCGCCCTGACCTCGCGCACGAGCAGTTGCAGCTTGAGCGCCAGGGGCGTGAGGGGCGTCTTCAGCTCGTGGCTGGCGACGGAGAGGAACTCGTCGCGCAGCCGCACCGCGCGCTGTGCATCCCGGTAGAGCCGTGCGTTGTCCAGCGAGAGCGCGGCACGCCGGGCGAGATCCTCCGCGGTCGCGAGCTCCACCGCGCCGTAGCGCCGCCCGGAGCGCACGGTGAAGATGAAGGTGAGGACGCCCAGGGTGCGCCCACGGGCCACCAGGGGGACGGCCATCAGGGACACGGGGCGGACGGCGGCCATCATCCGGGCATGCGCCTCGCCGTGCGCATGCGAGGGGAGACTCTCGGGGGGCATTTCCGGCAGCAACACCGACCGCCCCTCGAGCAGCGCCGTCGTCGGGGGGTGGTGGGGGTTACCATCCGGCCGGGCCGGGAAGCCACGGGCCTGCTCGGCCAGGGGGGCATCGGAGGCATCCGCCACCGACACCTCCACCCGGCGCACCGAGCCGTCCTCCTCCACCACGTCCACCATGCACCAGTCGGCCAGCGTGGGGACGGCGAGCCGCGCCAGGGTGGAGAGCGTCGTCGTGTAGTCCAGGGAGGAGGCCAGCGTCGTGCCCGTCTCCGCCAGGAAGCTCAACAGCTCCTCGCGCCGGCGCCGCTCGGTGATGTCGATGACCGAGCCGATGTAGCCGAGGAACTCCCCGCCCGGCCCGAAGCGGGGAGCCGCCGCGTCGATGGCCCAACGGTACTCGCCGTCCGCTCGACGCAGCCGGTAGTCCAGCCGGAAGGGCTCGCGCCGTGCATGGGCGTCGAGGAAGATGGCCTGCGCGGGCCCGGCGTCCTCGGGGTGGACGGCGTTCAACCACCCGAAGCCCAGCCCCATCTCCTCCGTCTGACCGGTGAAGTCGTACCATTGCCGGTTGAGGTAGGTGCACATGCCCTGCGTATCCGTCACCCACATCATCACCGGCGCGTGGTCCGCCATGTTGCGGAAGCGCGCCTCGCTCTCCTGGAGGGCCCGCTCGGCGGCCTTGCGCTCGCCCAGATCCATGAGCGTCACCAGCACCCGGTCCGCCCGCCCCGCAACCGCGTCCCAGGCGAAGCTGAAGAGCACCTCGAGGCGCTGACCATCCAGCGTCCGCACGACGGATTCGGCCTGCAAGAAGGGGCGGCCCTCGAGCAGCGCGGCCAGCTCTTCGGTGAACACCGACAGGGTCTCCGGCAGGAAGACACGGTGCAGCGAGCCGAACAGCTCCTCCTGACTGGAGGCACGGAACATCCGCAGCGTGGCGTCGTTGACGCTCACCACCCGGACCCGCTCCAACGCCTGGTGGATGAAGTCCGGATGCGCGGCGCAGTGCGCGCGCACGTCCCGGATGCCCTGGCTCCGTAGCGCCTCCAGCACCCGCGAGAAGTCCTCCTCCCAGATGGAGACCCCCACCGCCTGGATGATGTGGCGGGCGTGCGCCTCGCGCTCCTCGAGCTCCGCGATGCGGCGCAGCAGCCGGGTCCGCTCCTCCCCGGAGTCCTTGCCTCGCCTCCCGTGGGGGCTCTTCCTGGACGCTTTCGGCATGGAGCTCCGGGTAGTTCCCCCCGCCACGTCGCCGCGAAAGGCAAGGGGAACATGCTAGGCGCAACCCACGAAGGCGTTCCAGGAATTCGCCCGGCTGTATCAGCGCCGAACACACGGACCATTGGGAGGGAGATGCACCCCGGGTGTGTGGGCGCGAGCACCCGGGAGCCATCACGAAAAGTCGGAGGACCCAGTAGACTGGTCATCACCCCCAGGTGCCCCCCCATGAAGATCGAGCCGGGCAACAAGCCCCGAGTGCCCACCCCCGCGCCCAAGCCCACCTCCCCCACGGCTCCGGCCGAGGCCCGCAAGCCCATTCCCCTCCAGGATGGCTTCGACAACGGCTCGGCCCGCTCCAGCACCACCACCCCCTCGCGCCCCTCGGCCAGCGGAGTGGCGGTGGTGGGTGGGACGGCGGCCACCGGCGGCACGGGCCCCGCCCTGCCCCAGGCCGCGCTCGACAGGCTCGGTGACGCGGACAAGGCACGGCTCCACGAGCTGGCCCGGGGCAACCTGGGCCCTGACGCCCAGACGAACCTCGGCAAGGTGGTGGACGCGTCCGGCTTCCAGCACCTTGACGCCGAGCAGCAGGCCCTGGCGCTGCACACCTTCCTGACCGCGCCGCCCTCCTCCCCCACCTCCACCGGCCACCTCACCGCGCTGCTCGGCGGTGCCGGCTTCCAGTCGCTCTCCCCGGCCGGCAAGGCCCAGGCGCTGGACGTCTTCCGCCAGACCTCCGTCGACGGACGCAAGCACCTGGTGGACCTGAGCCACCGCTCCCTCAACGGCCGCACCGCCCTGCTGGACACAGACGAGGACGGCCACTCGCTCCTGTCCAACCTGCATGGCATGGCCACCGGGCAGTTGGAGCCCTCGCTGGCCGCCCACGGCATCCACCGCGAGGACCTGCTCTGCTCCGTCATGCGGGAGGCCGCCAGCCCGGGGCAGCTCGCCGCGCATGACGCGCTCTGCCAACGCAACCCGGCCGAGTACGTCCGCATCATGCGGGGCCTCACCGCTCCCTCCGGGCAGGTTCGGCTGCGCAACGGGGACACCCTGAGCCGCGAGCCCGACAGCATCCCCTTCCACTCCGCCACCCAGCGCAGCTCCTCCGAGCGCCTCTTCGAGGCGGCCGCGAGGCACTGCGCCACCGACCCCAGCACGGGCACGGACAAGAGCCTGTTCTCCTAGCGGGAGCAGCGCGTCATTCCGCTCCAGAGCACCGAGGACTTCAAACGTCATGTCCGTCGGTGCTATCTCCCGAATTGAGTAGACGCGGAGGCCGACACACGTGCTGATCGACATTCCGGGAGGCCGTTTCCGCATGGGCCTCGAGCCGGAGCAGGAGTCCTCGCTCCGCTCGCTTGGAGGGAGGCGCAGCGCCTTCCCCTTCCACCTGGAGAAGCCCGCCCACGAGGTGACGGTCCCCCCGTTCCGCATCGCCCGCGCCCCCGTGACGAACGCGGAGTTCGCCGCCTTCGTCGAGGCCGGCGGGTACCAGCAGGACATGTATTGGAAGACGCTGCTGGAGGAGAAGGATCTGGAGGGTGCCCGCGCGCGCCAGGGCTTCGTGGACCAGACGGGCCGGCCCGGGCCGCTCACCTGGAGGGACGGGAAGCCGCCCGCGGGCAAGGAGCTGCACCCGGTGCACGGCGTGAGCTGGTACGAGGCCCATGCGTACTGCGCCTTCAGGAGCCTGCGGCTGCCCACCGAGGCGGAGTGGGAGTTCGCCGCGCGAGGCACGGACGGACGGCTCTACCCGTGGGGCAACGAGTTCGACCCGACCCGGTGCGCCCATGGTGGCCGCCCGCGCCCGGACACCGTGCCGGTGGAAGACCTGGCCGAGGGCCGCAGCCCCTTTGGCGTGCTGCACATGTCCGGCAACGTGGCCGAGTGGGTGGAGGACCGCTTCCAGCCCTACCCGGGCTCGGCGGCGCAGGACGTGGGGACACTCGACCGGACGGTGCGCAACGACTTCTACCGGGGCACTCCGGAGACGCTGCGCGCCACCGTGCGCACGCCGCACAGGCCCACGGACCGCTTCCCGGGGCTGGGCTTCCGCTGCGCCAGCGAGGTCCAGCTCAAGGGCCTGGAGATCCGCTGAGCTGGTGCTCGCGCTCGTGCATACGAAGGAAGTGGGCGACCGCATCGGCGAGGGCCCGGTTGAAGCACTGCTCGAGGATCCGGACCTCCTCCACGCGAATCAGTCCGTGCCCCGCCTCTTCCACGAGGTCGAGGATGCAGTCCTGCAGGGAACCGTATTCGCGCACGACGGCGGAGAGATCGAACCCCGTGCGGAAGCGCTGCTCGCCGTGCTCCCACCCCAGGGGGGCCACCCGATGCGTCTTGGGCGCCTCGCCCTCTTCCTCCCGATGGAGGGCGGCGATCACCTCCCGCAGGAAGTCCGGGATGTGATTCGCCAGCTCCGGCTCGGACAGGGGACCGGGGGCATGATGCAGCCGGACCTGCTCCAACCAACGCTGGAAGAGCCGCGCGTGGTGGGCCTCCATCAAATCCGCGACGCTGAACATGGGACGCCCTCCTGGGAGTACGTTGGTGCTGGCGCGGCATCCTGTCCCGACGCCCGGCTGCTCACCTGACAGCCTGACCCGTTCTGGAGTCCAATCCGGCTCCCGGGGGAGGAGGCGGTCCCCTAGCTTGATGTACTCACCATGAGCACTCCCGGCGAACGGAACGAGACAGACGCGGAGCAGGGGTTCCAGCGGCCTCGCTGGAAGGAGTTCGCGGCCGAGGCCCGGTCCCGCTTCGGCGTGGAGGAGTTCCGGCCCGGCCAGCGGGAGATCATCGAGGCGCTGCTGGAGGGCAGGGACGTGCTGGGGGTGATGCCCACCGGCGCGGGCAAGTCGCTGTGCTTCCAGCTCCCCGCCCTCTTCCTGCCGAAGGCCACCGTCGTCGTCTCGCCGCTGCTGGCGCTGATGCAGGACCAGCACGAGAAGCTCTCGGAGGCGGCGGTGGACGTGGTGAAGCTGGACTCCACGCTCACCGCGCGCGAGGCGGATGCGGTGGCCCGGGAGGTCCGCCGCGGCGAGCATGAGATCATCTACGTGACGCCCGAGCAGTTGGAGAAGCCGGAGCGGCTGGAGGCACTGCGCAAGGCGGGCGTCTCCCTCTTCGTGGTGGACGAGGCCCACTGCGTCTCCCAGTGGGGGCACGACTTCCGGCCGGCGTTCCTCACGATTCGCGATGCCGTGCGGCAGCTCGGCCGCCCGCCCATCCTCGCGCTGACGGCCACGGCCACCCCCCAGGTGCGCGAGGACGTGCTCGAGCAGCTGGGGATGAAGGACGCCCGGGTCTTCGACACCGGCATCCGGCGCGACAACCTCTTCCTCGAGGTGGCCCGCACGGTGAACCCCGAGGCCAAAAGGGCGCGGGTGATGAAGCTGCTCCAGGAGGAGCGGGGCACCGGCATCATCTACACCGCCACGGTGAAGAAGGCCGAGGAGGTGTTCAAGTGGCTCGAGGACGCCGGCATCGAGGCGGGCCGCTACCACGGGAAGATGAAGGCCTCCGAGCGCGAGGAGGTGCAGCGGCGCTTCATGGAGAACGGCTACCGGCTCATCGTGGCCACCAAGGCGTTCGGCCTGGGCATCGACAAGCCGGACATCCGCTTCGTGGTGCACTGGCAGTTCCCGGACTCGCTGGAGAGCTACTACCAGGAGGCGGGACGCGCGGGCCGGGACGGCGAGCCGGCGCGGGGCGTGCTCCTCTACCGGTTGGAGGACCGGCGCATCCAGGTCTACTTCCTCGGGGGCAAGTACCCCCGGCGCGAGGAGTCCCAGGCGCTCTACTCGGTGCTGCGCGAGCTGTGGGCCCACCGGCGGGGCAAGCCCGTGTCCTTGAAGGTGCTGACGGAGGCCTCGGGCCTGCCGGCCAACCGGGTGAAGGTGCTGGTGGCACAGCTGGCCGGAGCGGGCATCATCGAGCGCGGCTCACGCGGGCTGAAGCAGCTGCGCGACTTCGAGAGCCCCGAGGAGCTGGGCGAGTACCTCACCGCCTACGAGAAGCGCCACCAGAGCGACCGGGAGCGCCTCCAACAGATGATGCGCTACGGACAGACCACCGGGTGCCGCTGGGGCTTCATCAGCGGGTACTTCGGCGAGCCGGAGCACGCCGGGTGTCAGCACTGTGACAACTGCCGTGAACGGGCCGAGGGGCACTTCGACGCAGCCAGCCCCACACGCATCGCCACCCCGCCCGCCCCCGCGGCGGCCCCCAACGGTCCGGTATAGGTGGAAAACAACACCCCAGAGGCACTCGCCAGGCCTGTAGCGATATGGCTCAGGCTGTACGCCCGGAAGCGGAGGGTTCTGCTACCCTGACGCCGCTTTGTCATCGCTCGACTCGACCGCCATCAGCCGGACGCACGCGCCGGATCTCATCCCCGGCTATCGCCTGGAGAAACTCGTCGGTAGCGGAGGGATGGGAGAGGTCCACAAGGCCATCCAGCTGTCCCTCAACCGCACCGTGGCCATCAAGCTGCTCAGCCAGCAGCTCGCCCAGGACGAGAGCTTCGTCGCCCGCTTCCAGAAGGAGGCCGCGGCGCTCGCCACGCTCCACCACCCCAACATCGTCTCCATCGTCGACAAGGGCAGCACCCCGTCGACGTACTACCTGGTGATGGAGTTCGTGGACGGGGCCTCCCTGCGCGAGCGGATGCGCGCGCCCCAGGAGGATCCGCTTGAGACGGTGCGGACGATGGTGCAGATCTGCCGGGCCATCGAGTACGCGCACGGCCGGGGCGTCATCCACCGCGACCTCAAGCCGGAGAACATCCTCTTCGACGATCAGGCCGGCGGCATCCCCAAGGTGACGGACTTCGGCCTGGCCTCCTTCCTCGAGGACACCAGCACGCGCTTCGCCCTCACCAGCACGCACGTGGCCATGGGGACGCTGTCCTATATGGCGCCCGAGCAGAAGGTGGACGCCAAGAACGCCGACGAGCGCGCGGACATCTTCGCGCTGGGTCTCATCTTCTACGAGATGCTCGTGGGCGAGCTGCCCGCGGGCAGCTTCGATCCGCCCTCGCACCGCAAGGCCGGGGTGGACCCGAGGCTGGACGGCATCATCGCGCGCTGCATCAAGCAGAGCCCGTCGGACCGCTACGCGAGCGTCTCGGAGCTGCTCGCGGACCTGCAGCCGCTGGCGCCCCAGTACACCACCGTGAGGCCGGGGAAGCTCGGCAAGATGCAGCGCCTGAAGCTGGCGGTGCGGCGCGCGGTGCGCGTCTGCCTCCAGGTGGTGGCCACGCTGTTGGTGCTGACGGCGATGGGGGTGCTGACCTGGTTCTATCTGATCAACCAGGACAAGCGTGTGCCCATGGTACCGGGCGCCGCGCTCACCGCGGATCTGGGCCCCCCCTCCGCGCAGCAGATGGCCGGAAAGGTGGACACCCGGGGTGACGAGCGCAGCGCGAGCCTGGGCGAAGGGTCGGACCTGCCCTCGCTCCTGGTGTCCGGCCGGTTGCTCGACACGAAGAGCCGGGCGCTCATCTTCCCACCCCTGGAGGACAGCCAGTCGCGCGTGGGCATCGCGAAGCTCGACGTGGTCGGGCTCGAGGGCAATGACGCCCGCCTCTCCGCCCGGGTGAGCGCGGAGAGCCCGGAGTCCACGTTCGTGACGCGCCTGCGCGCCACGCTCTTCGGCCCGCCTCCGGAGCCGGAGGCCGCGCTGCTGCTGGTGGGCAGCACGGGCCGCTACGTGGCCCTCGTCTACAACGGGGAGGGAGGACCCCTCCGGCTCGACTGGAGCCTGGGCGAGCGCCGGGGCTCCATGCTGGGCTTCGACTCCCCTCCGAGCCCCGCGGAGCTCTGGCTGGAGGTGGATGAAGAGGGCGTCCTGAAGGCCTTCGCGGGCTCCAGGAAGAACGAGAAGCGGTTGATCGCCGAGCCGCTCCACCTCGGGCCCGAGTGGGTGGCGGAGTTCGGAGACATCGTCCCCAAGCCCTCCTTCGGCTGCATCGAGGGCACCTGCCGCGCCGAGAACTTCTCCTTCCAGGTCTCGCGCAAGGAAGTGGAGCCCGAGGCCGTCGCCGCCGCCCCCAGGCCCGCCCCGGCGCCCGCGAAGGTGGCCCCGGCGCCCGCCAAGCGGCCGGCCACGAAGGCGGCCCCACCGTCCAAGGGTAAGCGCTCGAAGTAACCAGGACACATCTCCTCGAAGAGGGATGTGGCCCAAGCGGGTGCTTTGAATTATCCCTGTGCGCTCCATGCGCACGCTCACCCGCGGACTCACCGCGCTCCTGCTCGTCGCCGGCCTCCTGGCCGGCTGTGCCCACACCTCCTCTCCCACCGAGGTCCTCGAAAGAGCCGCCACGGCGGCGCGCAATGGTGGCGGCGAAGCGCGGACGTTGGCGCTCGCCGGCTTCCATGCGTGGCTGGTGACGGGAGACCCGGCCGCGGCCCAGGGCCGCTTCGACGAGGCGCTGGCCAAGGACCCGGCCGACCCCTACGGCCTCTATGGCCAGTACCTGCTCGCGCGCCGCGCCGCGCAGCCCCGCCGCGCGCTCGACGCCGCGCTGGCCGTGACGACCCGCGCGCCACGCCACCCGCTCGCGGTGCCCTCCGCGCGCTACCTGCTGGACATGGTGGGCATCTCTCCCGCGCTGGATGACGTCATCCTCACGGGTACGCAGACGGCGCTCGAGGCCGGTGCCACGGGCGAGGCCGCCCAGTTGTTGCGCGCCTGCCGGGTGGCCGTGCTCGGCATCCGGGACGACCGGGCCGCCCAGGCCAGCGCGCTCAAGGACATGGGCGCGGCGGACACGGCCACGCTGCTGGGGCCCTTCTCGCCCTGGCACATGCTCGCCTTCGACGAGCCCACCCCGCCGGAGAAGGACGGCTCGCTGGCGGGTCCCTTCACCGGCCCCTTCGGCCCGCTCGTGCCGCGCACCCTGCGCGCGCCGGACAGCCGGCTGGACGTGGCGGGCGAGCCGTCCACGGGCGATGTGTACCTGATGGTCGTGGACGCGGAGGTGGCCGAGGCGGGCGCCTACGTGGTCCGCGCCGTCACCGCCTCCTCGCACAAGGTGATGGTGGATGGCGCGCCCCTGGTGGAGCGCCGCGCCTTCGCGCGAGCCAGCTCCACGGTGACCGCGCGCGCCATCCAGCTCGCGGCGGGCCGGCACCGCATCCTCATCAAGCTGCTGAAGGACGAGCGCCCGGCCAACGTCTCCTTCGCCCTGGCCCGAGTGGACGGGCGCCCGTCGGCCATCCGCTACACCCCGGCCACCGGCCCGGCGCCCACCTCGTGGGGCTCGGCGCCCCGGGAGACCGAGGCGGAGCTCGTCTACCCCGACGCGGAGGACCTGGCCGCCGCGCTCGCGGACGAGGCCGGCCCGCTGCTGGGGGACTTCATCGCGGTGCGTGACGGGATGGGGAGGGATCCGGACGGGGCCTGGCGGCTGATGACGCGCCTGCAGAAGGCCGCGCAGACGGCCGCCGTGCTCTCGCTGCGCGCCGAGCTGGCCGCGCAGGACCGCTCCATCCCCTCCAAGGTGGCGCGTGGCCGCGCGACGAGGGACCTGGAGACGGCGCTGGCGAAGGACGCGGGCGACGTGGCCGCGCTGCTGCTGCGAGCCGAGCTGACCCTCAACGATGGGCAGGCGGCCTCGGCGCTGGAGACCCTCAAGACGGCGCGTGCCGCGGCGAAGACGCCCGGCTGGCCGGTGGAGCTGCTGGAGGCGCGCGCGGCGCTGGCGCTGGGAGTGGACAACCAGGTGGAGGAGAGCCTGGCGGCGGCGTTGAAGCAGCAGCCCGGCCTGTGCGAGGCGCAGACGCTGCGCTACGGGCTGGCGCGGCGCCGTGACGCGGTGTCCCGCGCGGACGAGTTGGTGGGTGCGCTGGCGGGCTGCCCGGGAGCGATCGCCCGAGCCGCCGAGCACGCGCGGATGCGGGGAGACATGGCCCGCACCGCCGAGCTGTACCAGGAGCAGCTCACGCGCAACCCGGGAGACGTGAGCACGGGCGTGGCGCTGGCGAACGCGTACGTGGCGCTGCGCCGCTTCGACGAGGCGGCGGCCACGCTGCGGGCGCTCAGTGCGCTCTGGCCGCGCAACCCGAGGCCGCTGGAGAAGCTGGCGGACACGCGCGAGCTGGCGGGCGACGCGGCCGGGGCGCTGGCGCTGCGTGAGCAGGCCCTGGCACTGGACGGGAGCAACCTGTCGCTGCGCCGCACCGTGGTGCGCGCGAAGACGGGACAGGAGCTGTTGCAGGCGCACGCCATCGACGGCCGTCAGGCCATCAAGGACTACGAGGCCAGTCCCGGCCCCGAGGAGAGCGCCGCCGCCTACGTGCTGGACGCGGCGGCCACGCAGGTCTACGCGGACGGCTCGCAGGTCACCCGCATCCACAGCATCCAGAAAGCGCTGGAGCAGAGCGGCGTGCAGGAGATCGCCGAGGTGAACCTGCCCGCGGGCGCGCAGGTGCTGGCGCTGCGGACGATCAAGGCGGACGGGACGGTGCTGGAACCGGAGAGCATCGAGGGCAAGGAAACGGTCAGCCTGCCGGGTGTGCAGGTGGGGGACTACGTGGAGGTGGAGTACCTGCTGGCGGAGTCGTCGCGAGGGCCAGCACAGCCGGGCTTCAAGGCGTCCGACTTCTACTTCCAGATCGCCAACATGCCGGACCACCGGGCCACCTACACGGTGGTGGCGCCCAAGGGGACGGGCATGAAGGTGGACGCGCACAACATGAAGGTGCCGCCGCCGGTGGTGAAGGGGGACGAGGAGATCTTCACCTACGAGGTGAGGAGGGTCCCGCCCTTCATCCCCGAGCCGGACAGCCCGCCATCGAGCAAGGAGTACCTGCCGTTCGTGGCGGTGGGCGCGGGCACCACGGGGAATGACCGGTTGGTGGCGGTGTACTCGGACGCCTTCCTGGACCGGGGAGCGATCAACTGGGAGGTGGAGGCGTTCGCGAAGGAGGCGGCCGGAGACAAGAAGGGGCTGGAGGCGGCGAAGGCGCTGTACGCGGCGGTGATGAAGCGCTTCAGCGGCCGGGACGCGGGGCTGACGCAGTCGGCGGCGGCGTCGGTGGCGCAGGACCGGGGCAGCCGGCTGTGGATGATGAAGGCGGGACTGGAGGCGCTGGGGATTCCGACGCGCGTGGTGGTGGTGCGCACCTTCTCGGCGGATCCAGCGGAGTACCTGTTCCCCGAGGAGTCGCTGCTGCCGTACGTGGCGTTGAGGGCGGAGGTGCCGGGGACGGGGCCGGTGTGGCTGGACACCGCCACACGGTACGCGCCCTTTGGCGAGCTGCCCGAGACGGCGCTGGGCGAGCGGGACGCGTACCTGCTGCCCGAGCCGGGACGCGCGCTGGAGAAGGTGAAGACGCCGGCGCTGACGCAACAGGCCGGCAAGCAGGTGAAGCTGGCGCTGGAGCTGGGGACGGACGGGCAGCTGGTGGGCAAGGGCGAGGAGGTGTACAGCGGCTTCCAGGCGGCGCAACTGGCGGAGGCCTTCGAGGCCATCTCCGGGGACCGGCGGCGACAGGCGCTGCAGGGCGCGGTGGGCCGCTACTTCGGAGGGGCGGAGCTGACGGACCTGAAGCTGGAGCGCACGGAGGAGGTAGGAGCGCCCTTCACGGTGCGCTACGCGTTCAAGGCGTCGAACTTCGCGCGGGTGGACAGGGACAGGGTGGTGCTACCGCCGATCACCATGCCGTCGATGCTGGGGAGGCAGTACGTGCAGCTCAGCACGCGCGGCACGCCGCTGTACCTGGAGAGCACGGATGCGAGCCGGGTGCAGGTGACGCTGACGATGCCGCAGGGCTACCGGCTGACGGACCCACAGGCGCAGCTGAAGGTGGAGAGCCCATTCGGGAGGCTGTCGCGCACGGAGAAGCAGGAAGGCCGTGCGCTCACCATCGAGGAGACGCTGCGGGTGGAGCGGGCGCGGGTGCCGGTGAAGAAGTACGAGGACTTCGCCCACTTCGCGGGCCAGGTGGACCTCATCCAGTCGAGGGACCTGGTCCTGGAGAAGAAGTAGCCGTGTATGCCCCCTCTCCCTCTGGGAGAGGGCTGGGGTGAGGGTCTTGCTCAGAACGCGTAACGCACGGTGGCCTGCGAGCCGGTGAAGCGCAGCTCGACGGCGCCGTGCTCGCTCTTGTTCTGCTCGCGCCAACGCTGCTTCAGCGGGCCCAGGTCGAAGCTCGCGGTCCGGTTCAGCAGCGCCTCACAGGCATCGCCGTTCGCATCGTGGGCCAGCACGAGCTCCGCCTGGGCCGCTCCCGCCGCCGTCTTCTGGAAGTCGCCCTTCCAGAGCAGGTCGTACGTGTGCTCCTTGCAGCCACCCGAGTGCATCACGCTCGCCACCAGCGTGTCGCCCTGGAGCTCGAGGCCCTTGATGATGATGTCGTCCTTGGGAGACGGAGACGCCGTCACCCGCAGTGCCTTGGGCGTGGAGGCGACAGCGGCCGGTGACTGCTGCTCGCCCGGAGGCGCCTCCACGGGCGTTTCCGCGGGCGTCTCGGCCTGAGGCGCCGGACGAGAGGAGTCACCGCTGGTGGAAGTCGAAGCCCCCGCACAGCCGAGCAGGGAACAGAGAACGAGACCGCTCCAGATTGGCTTTCGCATGGCTCTCCTGACGGGACTCTCCGGGCCTGGATTCATCCGGGACACGGAGGATTCGGGAATGACCCTCACCCTAGCCCTCTCCCAGAGGGAGAGGGAACCCACACAGGAGGGAATCCGGGGTCTACATCCACCCGAGCTGCAGCCGCGCCACGTCCGACATGCGGCTCTGATCCCAGGGCGGATCCCACACCAGCTCGACGTTCGCCTCCTTCACCCCGGGCACGTCCTGCACCTTGCGCCGCACGTCGTCCACCAGCACCGGCCCCATGCCACATCCCGGAGCCGTCACCGTCATCTGGATCTCCACCCGCTGCCCTCCCTCCGGCAGCGGCGTGGCCTTGCACTGGTACACCAGCCCCAGCTCCACGATGTTCACCGGAATCTCCGGGTCGTACACCGTGCGGAGCTGCTCCCAGACGCGCTCCTCGTCGAACTCGCCCTCCACGGCCTGTGACGCGGACTCGGCGGGCTTCGGGTTCTGCGCGACATAGTCGGCGCCCAGCGCATCCGCGTCCTTCTCGTCGACGCGCATGAGCTGCCCGTAGTCCCCCTGCACGGTCACGTTCCCGCCGAGCGTCTGGAGCACCCGCACCTCGGTGCCCGCGGGCACCATCACCCGCTCGCCGCTGGGAATCATCGTCACCTCGCAGTCACGTGCGAGCGGTGTCAGTAAACCCCTCATCCGGACCTCCTCCCTACTCCGTCGAGACCGAGGACGCCTTGCCCTCGAGCGCCGCTCGCAGCGCATGCCATGCCAGGCTCGCGCACTTCACCCGGGACGGGAACTCGTTCACCCCGGACAGCACCGCCAGCTTCCCCAGCGCCTCCGTGTCCAATCCCTCGGGGCCCTCCATCACCAGCTTGTGCACCAGATCGAAGAGCTCCTCGGCCTGGGCCCGCGTCAGCTCCTTCACCGCCCCCGTCATCAGCGACGCCGAGGCCCGTGAGATGGCGCATCCCTGCCCCACGAAGCCCACGTCCTTGATGACATCGCCCTCCATCCGCAGCGTCACCGTGAGCTGGTCGCCACACAGCGGGTTGTAACCGTCGGCCCGCCGGTTGGCGCCCTCCACCTCGCGGAAATTGCGCGGACGCTTGCCGTGCTCCAGCACCACCTCTTGATAGAGGTCCTGCAGATCCGAGCTCATGCGAACACCTCCCGAACCTTGTGCAGCCCGCGCACGAGCGCGTCGATGTCCTCGCGCGTGTTGTACATCGCCAGCGACGCGCGCACCGTGGCCGCCACCCCGAAGCACGACAGCAGCGGCTGCGCGCAGTGGTGGCCCGCCCGGATGGCGACGCCCTCCCGGTCCAGGATGGTGCCCACGTCGTGCGCGTGCACGTCCTCCATGATGAAGGACAGCACCCCCGAGCGCTCGCGCGCCCGGCTCATCAGCTTCACGCCCGGCACGCCCTCCAGCGCCCGCGCCCCGTACTCCAGCAGCTCCCGGTCGTGCGCCGCGATGGCCTCCAGCCCCACCGACTCCACGTAGTCGAGCGCCGCCGCCAGTCCCACCGCCCCCGAGATGTCCGGCGTCCCCGCCTCGAGGCGGTACGGCAGCCGGTTGTAGACCGTCTTCTCCATGGTGACGGTGAGGATCATGTCCCCACCACCCTGCCAGGGAGGCAGCGGCTCCAACATCGCGCTCTTCCCGTACAGCACGCCGATGCCCGTGGGCCCGAACACCTTGTGTCCGGAGAACGCGTAGAAGTCGCAGTCCAGCTCCTGCACGTCCACGCGGAAGTGCTGTAGCGCCTGCGCCCCGTCCACCAGCACGGGTACGCCCTTCCCATGGGCCCGCTTCACGATCTCCCGCACCGGGTTCACCGTGCCCAGCGCGTTGGACACGTGCGTCACCGCGAGCAGCCGCGTGCGCTCCGTCAGCAGCGCGTCGAGCTGCTCCATGCGCAGGTCACCCCGCTCGTCCACCGGCACCACCTTCAGCGTGGCGCCCACCTGCTGGCAGAGCATCTGCCAGGGAACGATGTTGGAGTGGTGCTCCATGGCGGTGATGAGCACCTCGTCACCGGGGCCCACCTTGCTGCGCCCGAACGTCTGCGCCAGCAGGTTGACGGCCTCGGTGCAGCCGCGCACGAAGATGATCTCCTTCGCGTCGCGCGCGTTGATGAACCGGCGCACCCGCTCGCGAGCACCCTCGTAGGCCTGGGTGGCCCGCTCGGAGAGCGCGTGCACGCCGCGGTGCACGTTGGCGTTGTCGTGCGTGTAGTAGCGCACCAGCGCGTCGATGACGGCCTGGGGCTTCTGCGTCGTCGCCGCGCTGTCCAGGTACACCAGCGGCCGGCCCCGCACCTCCTGGTGGAGGATGGGGAAGTCCGCGCGGATGCGCGCCACGTCCAGAGGTGCTCCGCTCATGCCCGTCCCTCCTTCGACGACCCTGGCAGCTTGCGCGCCAGCAATAGCTCCACCTGCTCCCTCAGCGGCGCCAGCGGCACCGCGCCCACCACCTCGGTCGCGAAGGCATGCGTCAGCAGCCACTCCGCGTCCGCCCGGGGAATGCCGCGCGAGCGCAGGTAGAAGAGCGCCTGCTCGTCCAGGCGGCCCACCGTCGCGCCGTGCGCGCACTTCACGTCATCCGCCAGAATCTCCAACTGCGGCCGTGCGTCCGCCATCGCCGCCTCCGACAGCAGGAGGTTGCGGTTGCTCTGGCGCGCATCCGTCCGCTGCGCGTCCGGCCGCACCAGCACCTTGCCGTGGAAGGTGCCGCGTGCCTTGTCGTCCAGCACGCCCTTGTACAGCTCCCGGCTGGTGCAGCGCGGGTGCGCGTGGTCCAGGTTCGTCCAGTTGTCCAGGTGCTGCGAGCCGTGGCCCACGTACAGCCCGTTGAGGGTGCACTCGCCGCCCTCGGCCGCGAAATGGGCGTGCACCTCGTTGCGGGCCAGCGCCCCACCCAGCGAGATGACGTGCGAGGCGAAGCGGCTGTCCCGGCCCTGCGACACGTGCAGGGCGCCGATGTGGAAGGCCGTCTCCGACTCGGCCTGAAGCTTGAGGTGCGTGACCCGCGCCCCCGCGCCCAGCACCACCTCCGTCACCGCGTTGGTGAAGGAGACACCCGGCGCCGCGCCCACGTAGCTCTCCACCAGCGTGAGCTCGCTGTTCTCCCCGGCCACCACCACCACCCGGGGGCTCGCCAGCGCCACGGTGTTGTCACCGCGCGTAAGGAACAGCAGTTGCACGGGCTCGGGGCACACCGTCCCAGGAGCAACCCGCACCACCGCGCCCTCCTCCAGCAGCGCCGCGTTGAGCGCGGTGAAGCCGTTCGACTCCGCGCGCGCCCGCTGGCCCACCACCGCCTCCAACCCCTCTCCGTCCTTCGTGAGCGCCTCGCGCAGGCTGCGCACCGAGAGTCCCTCGGGTGCGCCCTCCAGCCGGGACAGCTCCCGGACGAACCAGCCATCCACGAACACCGCCAGTGGCCCCGTGCCCGGCAGGGCGAGCCGCGCCACCGCCGCCTCCACCCCCGCCTCGTGCACGGTGCGCACGGGGCAGAAGGCATGGCCGGTGATGGGCGCCACGTTCGTGTACTTCCAATCCTCGTTCCTCGAGGTGGGGAAACCCTGGCGCGCCAGCTGCGCGATGCCCTCCTGCCGCAAGGTGCGCAGCCACGCGGGAGCGCCCGCGGCCCTCTCCGCCTGGAAGCGCTCGGCCAGGTCGAGGTAGTGCTGCAGCCCCGCTTCCGTCACGGCCGCGCCTCCTTCCCCGGGCCCTTGCCCTCGCCCAGCCACGCGTAGCCCTTCTTCTCCAGCTCCAGCGCCAGCTCGCGCCCGCCCGTGCGGACGATCTTCCCGGCCGCCAGCACCGACACCTTGTCCGGCACCACGTACTCCAGCAGCCGCTGGTAGTGGGTGATGACGAGCATGCTCCGCTCCGGCGAGCGCAGCGCGTTGATGCCCCCGGAGACGATCCGCAGCGCGTCGATGTCCAGCCCCGAGTCCGTCTCGTCGAGGATGGCCAGCTTCGGCTCCAGCACCGCCATCTGGAAGATCTCGTTGCGCTTCTTCTCGCCGCCGGAGAAGCCCTCGTTCACCGAGCGCTGCATGAAGGCCTGGTCCAGCTGCACCAGCTTGGACTTCTCCCGGGCGAGCTGGAGGAAGTCCATGGCATCCAGCTCCTCCTTGCCCTCGGTGCGCCGCCGGGCATTGAGCGCCGTGCGCAGGAAGTGCAGGTTGCCCACGCCCGGAATCTCCACCGGGTACTGAAAGGCCATGAAGACGCCCGCGTGGGCACGCGCCTCGGGCGGCAGGGACAGCAGGTCCTTGCCATCGAAGAGCACCTCACCCTTCGTCACCTCGTACGTCTCGCGGCCGGAGAGCACCTGCGACAGGGTGCTCTTCCCCGAGCCATTGGGGCCCATGATGGCGTGCACCTCGCCGGGCATGAGCTCCAGGTTGATTCCCTTGAGGACCTCGCGACCCGCCACGCGCACGTGCAGGTCCTTGATGCTGAGCAGCGGCTTCATCCCACGCTTCCTTCCAGGCTCACGCTGAGCAGCTTCTGCGCCTCCACGGCGAACTCCATGGGCAGCTCCTTGAAGACCTGCCGGCAGAAGCCATTGACGATCATCGATACGGCGTCTTCCTTCGAGATGCCCCGCTGCTGGCAGTAGAAGAGCTGGTCCTCGCCAATCTTGGACGTGGACGCCTCGTGCTCCACCTGCGAGGAGGAGTTCTTCACCTCGATGTACGGCAGCGTATGGGCGCCGCACTTGCTCCCGAGCAGCAGCGAGTCGCACTGCGTGTAGTTGCGCGCGCCCTCGGCGCTCTTGAGCACCTTCACGAGGCCCCGGTAGGTGTTCTGCCCGTGGCCGGCGGAGATGCCCTTGGACACGATGGTGCTCTTCGTGTTGCGGCCCAGGTGGATCATCTTCGTCCCCGTGTCCGCCTGCTGCCGGTGGTTGGCGAGCGCCACCGAGTAGAACTCGCCCACCGAGTCATCCCCCTTGAGGATGACGCTGGGGTACTTCCAGGTGATGGCCGAGCCCGTCTCCACCTGGGTCCACGAAATCTTGGCCCGGTCGTGGGCGATGCCGCGCTTGGTGACGAAGTTGTAGATGCCGCCGCGGCCCTGCTCGTCACCGGGGTACCAGTTCTGCACGGTGGAGTACTTGATGGTGGCCCCGTCCATGGCGACGAGCTCCACCACGGCGGCGTGGAGCTGGTTGGTGTCGCGCATGGGCGCGGTGCAGCCCTCGAGGTAGCTCACGTAGCTGCCCTCGTCGGCGACGATGAGGGTGCGCTCGAACTGGCCGGTGTTCTCCGCGTTGATGCGGAAGTAGGTGGACAGCTCCATGGGGCAGCGCACGCCCTTGGGCACGTAGACGAACGAGCCGTCGCTGAACACCGCCGAGTTGAGCGCCGCGAAGTAGTTGTCCGAGTGCGGCACCACCGTGCCCAGGTACTTCTTCACCAGCTCGGGGTGCTCGCGCACGGCCTCGGAGAAGGAGCAGAAGATGACGCCGGCCTTGGCCAGCTTGTCCTTGAAGGTGGTGGCCACGGACACCGAGTCGAACACGGCGTCCACCGCCACGTTCTGCAGCAGCTTCTGCTCCTCCAGCGGAATGCCGAGCTTGGCGTACGTCTTGAGGATCTCCGGATCCACCTGGTCCAGGCTGTCCAGCTTCGGCTTCTGCTTGGGCGCCGAGTAATAGATGATGTCCTGGTAGTCGATGGGCGCGTAGTCCACCTTCTGCCAGCGCGGCTCCTTGAGGGTGAGCCAGTGCCGGTAGGCGCGCAGACGCCACTCGAGCATGAAGTCCGGCTCGTTCTTCTTGGCGGAGATGAGCCGGATGACGTCCTCGTTCAACCCGCGAGGAATGGTCTCGGACTCCACCTCGGTGACGAAGCCCGCTTCGTACTGACGCTTCGTGAGCTCCTGGATGGTTGGCGTGCTCATGAGGGAACTCCTCCCGCGGTAGCGGAGGTGGAATTGGGGTTCTGGGCCGGAGCCGCCGGGCGCGAGGGCACCCCGAGGCCGACGAGGCGCGGCACCGGCGCGCACAGGTCCGCCAGGGTCAACCGCCCGAGCGCGTCCTGGATGGTGCGGTTGATGATGCGCCAGTGGCCACGTACCCGGCACACCGTCTCCAGCTCGCAGGTCCCCGCGGGCGGATGGGCGCCATGCGCGCCACACTCGGTGAGGGACACGGGCCCCTCGAGCGCGGTGATGATCTCCGTGAGGGGAATGCCATCAGCGGGCCGGGCCAGGCCGTAGCCGCCGCTCGCCCCCCGGTGGGACACCAGCAGGCCAGCGCCCTGCAGCCCCTTGAGCACCTTGCTCACCGAGGGCAGGGGCACACCGGTACCGGCCGCCAACTCCCTCGCCGTGCGCGTCTCGCTCCCAGCGCGCGCCAGCTCGGTCAGCAGCACGATGCCGTAGTCGGTCATCTTGCTCATCCGGAGCATTCGGGGTCTCTCCAGCCATCCTGCCCACCGGATTCCGGGGGACCTGGGCGTGTTGGCTCTTTAAACAGGACCAGGTTGGTCCGCATTAAAAATCGTGCCAACACACGCTCGGCGCCCTGGACGCTCCAAGACCTGGAGTGCGAGCGCTTTTCACCCCCCCTGCCGCCAGGAGAGGGGCGTCATCGAACGTGGAGGAGAAACCAGGGAGAAGGCGGGCCGCGAGGCCATGGCACCGGGACGTGGCGCCATGGCCCGCGAGCTTCACGAGCCTTCGGACGAATCGAGCCGCAGCAGGACGAGCGTGGCCACCTTGCGCACGGAGGACGAGGCATCCTCCCGGCTCACCTGCTCCAGCGTCTCCCGGATCTCCAGGTAGCGGGGCGCCTCATCCGCCAACACCTTGACGATCAACTGCCGCACGCTCTCGGAGGGATCCTGGCGGACCCGCCGGAGGAGCTCCCCCACCGTGGCAGCCGAGAGCCGCCGGAACGAGAGGGAGACCACCGCCTCGCCCCGCACGCTGGCGGCCTCGTCCCGCGATGCCACCTCGAGCAGCAGGCGCTCCGCGGCCTCGGTCTCGATGAAGCGCAGGGCCGAGACGCCCTTCTGGCGGACCGCGGCATTCGGGTCCTTGACGGATTGGGAGAGGTACTCGAAGCCCTGGGGCGAGCCCGTATTGCCGAGCGTCTGGATGGCCACCACCCGCTCCTCCAGGTTCCGCGCGGAGCGCGCGAACTCGACGCCCTCCTGCACGAGCCGCTCCGCGCGCCCCGGCTCCTGCTCCTGGAGCGTACGGGCCATGTTCCCGAGCGCCAGGCGCGCCGTGTCACGCACCTCGCCCAGGGCATGGTCGCGCACGAGCGCATGGAGCGCCGACTCCGTGGCCTCGGTGGGTTTGGCGACCATGCCGAGCAACGGGGTCAGTGTCCGTTGATGGGGGAGCCGGTCCCCGGTGGCCTCGATGGCGGCCACCAGCGCCTGCTGGGCTTCCGGAGTCCCCGCGGAGACGAGCGCTCCGGCCACGAGCTGGAAATCCAGCTCGTGGGGACCCTTGGAGAGCGCGAGCAGCTTGCTGGCGTCCTGGCAGGTCTCCGGATGCAGCAGGAAGAGCGCCCTGAACTTGAGGAAGAGCTTCGCCCGGTCCGGCGAGGCCGCGCCCACCTTCTCCAGCAGGGACTGCCAGGTCTCGTCCCCGAGTTCCTCCCGCTGGATGCGCTCCTCGATACGGGCATCGGCGTCGCGCGCCGCGAGATCACCTGCCCGCACTCCCCGGGAGACCTGGGCCGAGAAGGCCCGCTGCAGCGCCTGGGGGTCCACCGTCGGCGGGGCCGCGCCCGTGTCTGGAGTCAGCGCCAGGCTGCCGGTGGTCTGACCGAAGGTCCGGCCGCCGAACGTGAGCGAGACCTCCACGCGGGAGCGCAGGCTCCGGAGCTGGTACGTGTCGAGCTCGAGCTCCAGCGTGCTCTCACTGCCGGGCAGGGCACGAACCAGGGGCTTTACCGTCTTCATATCCTGCCCGGAGCCGGTGGCCAGGTACTCCTGACGAACCTTGGTGACCCGGGCGAGGTCCGGCCCGGGCAACGCGAGGGCATAGGAGGCGTTGTACCGGCCGTTGACATCCTCCTCCTCCGAGGTCCAGCTCCCGCCGTCGCGCAGGGGGCCCTTCAGGCTCACCGAGCGCATCGACAGCATGTCCCTCAGGATGTTCTCTCCCAGGGGAGAGAAGCTGGGATCGAAGTGGATGGACCGCACGCTCCCATCGGAGCCCATCACCACGAAGCTCTTGCCCTCCACCAGCTCCCGCGCTCCCATCGGAGCGCCACCGCCCCCGATCCCACCACCCGAGCGGAAGTGGCCCTTGGCGTCCTCGACGGACACCTCGAGGACGTGACTCGTGGCATCCGTGCGCACACACGTCTCCCGCCAGCGGCCCGTCACCACCGTCTCGGCGGACTGCCCCTCCGGCGAAGCACCCAGGGAGAAGCCGAAGGCCGGGTCGGACATCTGCCCGCGAGACTCATAAGACAAGGCATAGGCGCGGGACTGCCCCGGGACACACGTGAGCGACAAGCCCGCCGCATCCCCACGGCCCCACTTCCACCATGCCAGCGATCCGCCCCCGACGAGCGCCAGGAGCAGCCCCACGCCTAGCTTCTTCATGACTTCGTCCACTCCCTCAGTTGGTTCTCGTACTGCAGCAGCAGCTCATCCAGTCCGCTCGCGATGGAGCTCACACGCGAGTGCTCGGTGAGCACCTTCGCCACCGCGGGGCTGTTCACGTCCTCGGAGATCGCCTTCATCGTCGCCCAGAGATGGCTCTGCGAGGTGTTCTCGATCTCCAGCAGCCGCAGCTCCGCGTTGGCCTGGTTCACCTCCATCACGTCCTCGGCCTTGAGGTCTCCCGTGGCCTTCACGCCACTCGGGCTCCACACCCACTTGTAGTTGAAGAGGTTTCCGTCGCGCTTGAACCCCTCCCACCTGAAGAAGTCCCAGCGCCCCTCCCACTTGCCGAAGAAGTAATTCACCCGGGCGTAGGCGTAGAGACTGCCGCTGAGCGCGTTCAGGCTGTTGGTGCCAGAGAGCTCCACGATGAGGGTGGGCTCCTCGTCGAACTCCACCCGCGCGGCGCCCTGCAGGGTGACGAAGTCCTCGGCGAGGATGAGCGTGCCGCCCACTCCCGCGCTAGCAAGGCCGAGATCGATCCCCACCTGCGCATAGGCCCGCGCCGAGGCGAAGGGCACGGCGTGGGCTCCAACCTGGAGGGGAAGGACGTCATAGCCATAGTTCGAGCCTGCCGTGGCTTGGAAGCCGAACATGGCTTTCGCGGGAATGGGGCCGATCTGGAAGCGGTAGCTCACTTCGTAGTGCACCGGCCACTCCACCTTGTCGTCATAGCGGATGCCCTGCTGCTGCCAGTTCTTGCTCCAGAGCACCTTGCCCACACCGCGCACCTCGACCAGGAGCTGGCCCGTGTCGGTGGCGGGAGCCTGGGCATGGGCCTGCGCCGAGAGCACCTCGCCCTCCCACAAGCCCAGCAGCGCCGCGTTGAGGGCGCCACGCGCGTCGCCCACCGCATCCACCTTGCTGGCGCGCAGCGACAGGCTCGCCTGCGCGTTCAACCACAGCTTCGACTTCTCACCCACCTCGAAGGACCAGGCGCGCTCCTTGAACATCGGCTTGAGCTCGGCGCGCTTGATCTCCGGCACCGGGGCGCTGAAGGGTGGCACTTCGGGGAGGTACACCCTCACGCTCTCGTCATCGGCCTTCTGGTAGAGCTCGTCCCACGAGGGGATCTGATCCGTGTACCGCTTCCACGCGGCCTCGACCTTCTTGAGCCGGTCTTCGACGGACCAGGGGCCGGGGCCGTTCTGGCGGATGTCCTCGGAGATGAGGTTGCGCTGCGCCGCGAGCAGCTCGATGCAGGTCTTGAGCTCGGACAGCGTCGAGATGTCCGTGTCGCGCAGCGAGTAGCCCCACTGGTTGAGGTCGTACTCGAGATCATTGACCTGGTTGAAGAAGTCGCTCGCGAGCATCTTCACCCCGGGCTGGACCTCGATCTCCTCGTTGGGCAGGTACGGCTCGCCCGTCTGGGGATTCTTCATCGGGATGGGGTTGAAGGCGATGGGCGGCTTCTTGTTGAGCTGGAGCTCCTCGCACGTCACCGCGGAGGCCTCGCCAGCGTATCCCACCATCGCCACGGCCAGGAGCGACGACACGGCCACTGCAATCATTCGTGTATTCATGGTCGTCCTCTCTCAGTTCCGCTGCGCGGCCTCGAACTGCTCGGTCCACCCGTACTCGACGAACCGGAGCTTCGCGTCGGACATGGCCTGAAGATCCGTCAGCTTCAGTGCCGCCAGGAGCGCGAGCTTCTCGCAGGCCACTGGCGGGTTGGCGATCTTGCAGATCGCTCCGAGCGAGGCCTTCTCGACGTTGATGAACTCATACACGAGGTCGGCCTTGGGAATGCCATAGGAGAGCAGCCCGGTGGCGTGCCCCTCGATGGCCGTGCAGAGCTGGGTGGCCCGCGCCTTCGCCGCGGCCACGTAGCTGGCTGGCGACGTGAGCGTGGCGAGCGTGGCCTGGCTGCTCATGCACAGCGCCCGCGCCTGGGTGAGCGACTCCTCCACGTGGAAGATCTGCAGGTTCAGCGCGTAGCGGTTCATGTCGTTCTCCGCCTGGGTGAGCTTCGCCAGGATCGGATCCACGACCTTCTCCGCGGTCAGCAGCGCCTGCACCGAGGCCAGGGTCTGCTCCAGCGGGTAGCGGGCCCGCTCCAGCAGTGCGATCCGGACGCGGGCGAGCACCCCCAGACGCGAGTCATTGGCGATGGTCTCCAGCCGCGGCAGCCTGCTGGTGGCGATCTGCCCCACCTGCGAGAGCGCCAGGCGCAGCTCGTTCTCCCGCTGCGAGAGGCTCTGCAGCACGGTGGCGTACTCGGAGAGCTCCGGAGGAACCGGCTCGGTGTTCGCCGGGCCGAGCAGGTCCAGGGCCATGTCCGCCGAGGCCTTCACGGCCTTTGCCTCGTTCGTGAGCTGGAGGAGGCCGTCGCTCTGCTCGCGCAACAGCCCCTGGAGCTCCGCCTCGAACTCCGCGTACGGGATGTCCTTCTGCAGGTCCGCGAGCGCCATCACCTTGAACCAGCCCACCACCCATTCCTGGGCGGACTGCTCCCACGCCTCGGTCCGGGCGCTGATACTGCGCTCCCCGCTCAGGAAGAGGTCGCGGGCCTGCCGATAGTGCCCGTGACGCTGCGAGGCGGCGTTGGCCGCGGTGTATGCCCTCACCGCCTTCGCCTCACGCTCCGCCATGTCGTCGCTCGCGACGGCCCCACCTGGGGACGTGAGAGCGCCTGCCAATAACAAACAACCCACCCAACGTCTCATGGTACTCTCCCACTGAGCATGGAGCGATCCACCGCCCGGCCCGGATCACTTCCATGCCGGGCCGGCCGGGAAGGCCAGGCCCTGGTTGAACTAGACGGCCGGGGTATTGCGAAGGCACACGAGGGCCCTCACGGGTGCCTCCGGCCATACCGGAGTCCGCGGGAAGAGCCCTCGTGTGCGTGGAATCGGGGTACTACACCGCCGGGACGTTATCGAGTGCGTCCACGAGCGACTGCTCCGCCTGCGCCTGCCAGCGAATGAAGCGATTGACGAGATTCGTCCCGGCCTCGACCTCCGCGTCGAGCTCGGCGCGAATGGCGGCGATGACTTCCGTCCCCGCTTCGTCGAGCTCCGGCTGCGAAACCGGCGGAGGCTGGTTGAGCAGTGCGTTGTTCACCGTGGCGAGCATCGTCTTATAATGGATGTTCGCGGGGAAGGCGGTGACGAGCGCCTCGAGCCTCTCCTTCAAGAGGTTCAGCTTCGCGTCATCCCAGGTCGACAGCGCGTGGTAGTCCTTGGCCAGCAGGTAGAGCTGCGCGGAGAGATTGATGATCTTCGCCTGCGACTGTGCCTGCGACGTCCACAACACCAGGGTGTTGGTGGAGGGGAACACCTTGGCGCTGGACACGGTCAGCGAGCAGCCGGGCCGGAAGCTCAACCGCTGGGTGGTGACCGGGTCCGGGTCGTAGGTCTGCAACGTCCCATTGCCGACGACCCCGGTGAGCAGTCCATTCGTGGCGCCCATGACGAAAGGCACGTACTCCTGGTCCGTCGCGACGCCGACGTTGATGGCGTGGCCACTGCACGGGAAGCTGTAGGAGATGGTGTAGTCCGTCTCGTAGATCGTCCCGTCCTCGAGGATGGGCGCGGCCAGCAGCTTCTTCGTCAGCGAGCAGCGGTAGAGACTGAACCCGCTGTTCTGGCAGACGAGCAGGTTCTCCTGCGCGGAGGCCTCCGCGCCCAGGAACGCCACACCGGCCACCACCAATGATGAGATGAGATTTTTCACGGATTGCTCCCGAACCAGGCCCCCTCGTAGGGCCACGACTGAAGAACGAGCTTGCGAAGCGTCAGGCCGGTGTTCGGCATGAGGTTGCAGACGGAGATCTGGACGAAGTCCTGCTCTTCGACCTCGAACTGGAGCATCACCGGAACGGTCTTGGCGGTGAGCGAGTTCTCGATCTGGCCCCAGAAGATGCGCCCCAGGATCGGATCCTCGTAGAGCAGGAAGCGGTTCGGCATGTGTTGAGTCCCGAAGAGCGCGGAATACGTCTCCTGCGTGCCGTCGACCTTGGTGACCACCGCCATCACCTGACCCAGGTTGACCTGGTACTGGTTCTGGTCGTTGAGCGGGCCACTCCAGGTCACGGTCATGACGGGGATGTACTGTGCGTACCCGGCGGCGTGACCGATGGGCAGCTGCGGCGACAGCGCCAAGCAGCCGGGCCGGTAGGCGCTATCGTACGGCAGGGTATAGGCCGCGTCCGTCTTCTGGCCATAGGGGAAGGGCGTCTCGAACCCGGAACTGTTGACGGTGTACCGGATTCCTCCCGTTCCATAGGTCGTGACGTCGACGGGAGACTGCTGCGCCATGGCCGTCGAGGCGCAGAGGAACAACAGGGAAACGAGGGGGGCGATGGATTTGTTCATGGGTTCTTGTTCATCCTGGCGATGTCAATTCGTGTATCCGAGCCGGTAGACCTCGAACTGCTTGTGTTTCAGGGGATCCTGGAAGATGCATTTTCCCTCCGGAAGCGCCGGGCACTCGGAGGGAGTGAGCTCTTGCGCGAGCTGCTGGATGAGCGGGTTCGACAGGGGAGCGGAGCAGGAGGTCTCCTGACGCAACGAGATGAAGCGCGCCAGGGCCACGGGAGCCGCCCACGAGGTGCTGAGATACAGGAGGGTGCCCGAACCAACCCCGCTCAGGCCCGCGACCCTGAGCGGCGTCGCGTTGCAGTTCGAGTACAGGTCGCACCCGTGATTGATGTACAGGTCCGCGTCACCAGGCTTGGGGAACGCGAAGTCGGGAAGCCGTGTCGCCCCCCGCCCCCGCGTGTCGACGCCGGACTCGAGCGCGCCGAAGACACCGATGCGCAGCCGGTTGGGATAGGCACTGGAGGCGAGGTCGAAGGGGGAGTCTTCCGGAGCCTGAACCTGGTCCGAGGCGTGCACCGCGAAGACGCCCTCCGTGTTGAACAGCGCGTCCATGATGGGCGCGTAGGCCAACAGCTTCGCGCGCAACACGTCGTCACCGGGGAGAGGGCTCCGACAGACACGTTGCCACTCCTCACGGATGACCTTCATGCTGAAGCCAAAGCTCGCGTTGATGTAGCGGACCCCCTTTTCGTGCATCACCCCGCGCAGCCCGTCCGCCGTGGTCCGGGCCACCGCCTCGAGCCGCTGCTGGGCTCCAGGGTCCGTGCCAGGCGCGCAGAAGGACTCCGGCGCGAGGGTCGAAAGGAAGAGTGAGTCCACGTCCAACAGGACGATGGCGTGGTGGGGAACCCGATCGACGAGCGCGGCGAAGACCGTCAGCCCGTGGCCGAACATGTCGACATGACCGCGATAGGTCGTGAGGATGGGGGTCACGAGCTCACCCAGGCTCGCGGCGGGGATGAAGTCCGGGGAGGCGAACCGGGTGAGGACCTCGCCCAGCACCCTGGGAACCCTCCAGGTGTGCGAAGCGGGCTCGATGTGCCCTCCTGGCCGGGCCCGGAAGAAGCCCTTCAGACGGTTGCGGTAACGGAGCAGACCCGTGTGGAGGTAGGGGAACTGGTCGATGACCAGGATGGCTTCACCCGTATCCCGCGTCATGGCGAAGTCCCCCGGGGAGTAGACGTAGGACGCCCAATCACAGGCGCTGTCATCCGCCGATTCCAGGAAGCACCGGTCCTGCTCGATGGCCTGCTTCGCCTCGGAGACCTGCTCGCTCAGCGCGGCGGGCTGGGCAAGGATACTTCCTCCGTCCTCCACCCCCCCTGGGGGAGCCAGCTCACAACCCACGACGGACAAGAGAAGGACCCCACAGGCAGTCCCCTTCATGAAACGCGTCTTGCATTCCCACATGTCATCCTCCGACGGCCAGCATGGCCACGCGTTTGGCTTCCTCGATGTCCGTCGTCACCCAGAAGCCCGAAACGAGTGAGTCGATATAGATTTTGCGAATCTCGAAGGGGAGATTCCGGCTGTAGCCGAGCTGCTCCGCCAGTTGCTGCCTGGATTGGAAGGCCCCCGGGCCCTTCACCTCGGCGAATGTCCTGAGAAGGTCCTGGAGATCCTGGGTGCGGCCGCGATCGAGCTCGCCCCGGGCGGCCGCGAGCTCCGACGTCAGACCGCTCACGACGGACAAGGCAAGTGCATCGTCGCCGCGCCGCGTCGCCTCGCGGACGACCTCGACGGCGAAATAGCGGGCCTCCGCCTGGAACTCTCCGAAGGCCTGTTTGGCGAAGGCAGGGTCCGACAGGGTCTGGGCGGCGATGTCGCGCCCCTCCGGGTTGTCGAGCACCTCCGCCGCGAGCCGCTTGCGCTCGCGTCTGCTGTTGAAGAGCCCCTGGTAGGCGAGCATCTCGCGGAAGGCATCGCGCACCTGCTCGACGTTTTCCCTCTTGAACCGTCCCACGTTCTCCGCGGGCCGTGCGGGCTCCATGGAGGAGAGCCGCTCCTGGGCCATCACGCGGACGTTCTCCTCCATGTCCTGGAGCACCTGCTGGGGTGCACCCGTGGCCGGGAGGGTCGGTGAGGCGTCCTGGGACGCGGTGGCAACCGCGGATACGGCCCTGGGAGCCGGAACGGATGGTGCCGGCCCGGCAACCGCCGGGGCCTCCTCGTGCGCGCCTTCACGCCCGAGCAGCACGAGTGAGACAGCGACCAGGAGCGCGAGAACCGCCGCGCCCGCGACTGTGCGTGGATTCCTCATCATTGACCTCATGACACGCTCCAGGGAAGCCGCGAGGGCTCGCGGAGCGCGTCAGGGAACGGGAGGCGGGGGAGATGCCATCCCTCGAGGACGGCGCCCTCCCCCACTGCTCCGCTAGACGACAGACATTACTTGCGCAGGTTGATGGAACCGAGCTCGTGCGAGAGCTCGCCCTGCCAGGCGAGGTCGCCCACCAGGACACCTTCCGCGGCGATGATGTGCTCACTCACCTCGGAGGAATCCACGCGGAAGTTGTAGACGTCCTTGCTGGTCGTCTCGCGCAGGATGTCCTTCACCTTCAGATGGGAGCCGTCGACCCCCACGAAGGAGTCCTTCTTCGTGACGTCGCTCGCCTTGACCATGCGGCCGTCGGCCAGGAGCATGCCGTGGTTCTGGGTGACTTTGAGCGTCTGTCCCTGGTCGAGGACGAAGACGTAGAGCGACTGCTCCTCGGGCCCCTTGGTCATGTTCTCGATCGACCGGGGGTTGAAGAGGGGAGCATCCAGGGACGCCTCCGAGCTGAGGCTGGCGAGCACGCTCTCGACGGAGAGCGCCTCGGCGGCCATCCAGAGCAGCTGGCCCTCGGAGCCGATGCTCATGATGCGCGTGCTGGCCTCGAAGCACCCCTCCGGGCAGACGGAGGCGATGTGCCAGTCATTGGCCCAACGCCCGTAGTCCATCACGGACGGGCAGAGGTGGGCCTCGCGGAGGTACGCGAGCCCATCGTCGGTCACCAGGTTGTGAAACCTGGCGTTGTTCTGCCAGGAAGTGCAGACCTCCGCCGGAATGGCATAGGCACAACGCGGCAGCGAGCCCCCCTTGTACTTGCACTCGATGGACCACCGGTCGGCCGGCTCCGGGAGGACGCTCGGGCAAGGAGGGGGCGGGGGCGGCGGATCCACGGGATCCTCGGGCTCATTCCCAGGGCCGCCGCAATCGCGGCAATCCATCGCCTGCTCGGCGCTCGCGAGCGCCTCCGTCTCGCTGGAGACCTCCGTCCCCCCACAACCCACGGCGGATAGAGAGACTCCCAACCAAATAGCAGCCACAAAGCCACTACGCGTCATAATAGTGCTCCCTCAACGACTTGCGTTTTTGATGTCGAGCGGGAATTGGCCGGCCCAGCACATACATCCGGCGGACAAGAGAACACCGCTCGGGAGCCGCGCGAGCCACCCGGTCAGGCGCCAGCACGCATCCCGATATCCAACCTCGATGCTCTTGTCTTTGGACTTCCCCCTCGAAGAGAGCGCGTCGCTCTCAGGCACGCACTAATCGCACAATCAGTGGTGGACGCGCAACTCAAAACCAATCTTTTCACTTTAAGAGAATCCTCCATTTTTGAGCAGACTTAGCGAAAATCGACCCTCCCAGCCGTGACAGTCATTGCCGTCGACCGTCACGACGCATGAAAAACACTCGTGACGGCAGACAGCAATTGCTGTCACGAGACGTGAAAACCAGCCGTGACGGCTGACAGCAATTGCCGTCACGAGACGTGAAAACCAACCGTGACCACGGACAGCGATTGCCGTCACGGCACATGAAGCAGGCAGGAGCGGCAGATGCACCCGGATGCGGACGCCCTGGTCTTTTCACGTGAGGTGAGAAACCCTTCACCACGCCGTGAGACGCGGAGCGCCAGAGCCTCCGGAGTGCGCTAGAAGGCGGGCGCCCCCCTTGCCGTCCCTGGAGGAAATCCGCATGCGCCGTCACGCCGTCCCGTTGTTGCTCGCCGCGCTCACCGTGCTGGTGGCCGCCTGTGAGAAGAAGACGCAGCCCGCGCCCACCACTCCCCCGCCCGCCCCCTCGCAGGCCGCGGCCCCCTCCGGTGGGACTCCGGCGGACGCGGACACCATCCTCCTGGGCCAGGTGGGCAGCCTCACCGGCAGCGAGGCCACCTTCGGCATCTCCGCGCGCAACGGCATCGACCTGGCCCTCCAGGAGACCAACGCCGCCGGGGGGGTGAAGGGCAAGAAGCTGGCGGTGCGCGTCTACGACAGCCAGGGCAAGCCCGAGGAGGCCGCCCAGGCCGCCACGCGCCTCATCACCCAGGACAAGGTGGCGGTCATCCTGGGCGAGGCCGCTTCGTCCAACTCGATGGCCATGGCGGAGAAGGCCCAGGCGGCCGGGGTGCCGATGATCACCCCCTCGTCCACCAACCCCGCCGTCACCCAGAAGGGCGACTACATCTTCCGCGTCTGCTTCATCGACCCGTTCCAGGGCTTCGTGATGGCGAAGTTCGCCCGCGAGAACCTGAAGTTGACCCGGGTGGCGGTGCTGCAGGACAACAAGAGCGCGTACTCGGTGGGGCTGACGGACGTGTTCAGCCGGAAGTTCTCCGAGATGGGCGGGACCATCGCCGGAACCGAGAGCTACTCCAAGGGTGACACGGACTTCCGCGCGCAGCTCACCGCCCTCAAGAAGACCAAGCCTCAGGCGCTCTTCGTCCCCGGCTACTACACCGACGTGGGCATCATCGCGCGTCAGGCACGCGAGCTGGGGCTGACGGTGCCGATGCTCGGCGGCGACGGCTGGGAGTCCGACAAGCTCTTCGAGCTGGGCGGCGAGGCCATCGAGGGCAGCTACTACGCCAACCACTACTCGGTGGACAACCCGGACCCGCGCGTGCAGGGCTTCATCTCCAAGTACAAGGCCGCCTACGGCGCCGTGCCCGACAGCGTGGCCGCCCTGGCCTATGACGCCGCGATGCTCGCCATCGACGCCATGAAGCGCGCGCCGGACCTGTCGGGCGCCTCCATCCGCGATGCCATCGCCACCGCCAAGAGCTTCCCGGGCGTGGCCGGCACCATCAACCTCGACGAGAACCGCGATCCGGTGAAGCAGGCCGTCATCCTCAAGGTCGAGGGCGGAAAGACGAAGTTCGTCACCAC
Source organism: Archangium lipolyticum (assembly GCF_024623785.1). Classification (NCBI taxonomy): domain Bacteria; kingdom Pseudomonadati; phylum Myxococcota; class Myxococcia; order Myxococcales; family Archangiaceae; genus Archangium; species Archangium lipolyticum. The sequence continues at coordinate 184,948 of NZ_JANKBZ010000005.1, read as the reverse complement.
CGTCGAGCCGTAGGCGGCCCTCGTCTCAGACGCCAGCGGCCGCCGCGGCGACCTCCGACCAGACCCGGCGCGGGAGCGGGTGCAGTCCCGGCCTCGCCCCCGCGCCCTCCTCGGAGAAGATGTAGCCGAGCCCCGCCACCATCGTGGCCAGGGTGACGTCGAAGGCGTTCAGGCTGTCTCCCCACCCCGCCGTGAGGTTCGCCATCGAGCCTCCCGCGAACAGGTAGACGGTCCGCCCGTGGGGCCGCGTCTCCTCGACGTGCGGGACGACCTCGCGCCGGGTCCCGAGCGCCCCCACTTCAATCTCGTTCGCCACGTGCCCCACGTTGAGCAGGAAGCACCCGGACTTCAGGTGCTTCACCTCCTCGGCGCCAATGACTCCCGCCACCCCCGTGGCCGTGACGATGACGTCGGCCCGCGCGAGCAGCTCTGGCGACATCGGCCCCGCCTCCCACCCCGCATAGCGCGCCTCCAGCAGCCGCGCCGGATCCCTCTCCGCCACCGTCACCGTCCCTCCGAGGGCCCTCGCCACGTCCGCGATGCCCTGCCCCACCAGCCCGTAGCCCACCACCAGCACCCGCCTGCCATGCAGGGTGAGATGGGTCCGCTCGCAGAACGACTGCCACGTGGAGAGCCCCACCAGCCAGCGGTTGTGCAGGCCCTCCTTGATGGGCAGGTCGTCCCAGTTGAAGATCGGGTAGCGCGGCGTCAGCGACCGCAGCCGCGCGATCCCCGAGCCCGTGGCCTCCAGCCCCGCCTTCACCCGCGTCTCCAGCCCCCGCTCGTGGATGGCCGCCGAGAGGTCCGCTCCCATCTCGCACAGGTGCGTGGGCCCCCACGCCACCGCCTTGTCGATCGCCGAGGCGTACTCTTCCCCGGGCATGTCCTTCCAGGCGTGCGCCTCGGCCCCTCGCTCCCGCAGGTACGCGACCACCTCGTCCCGCACCGTGGTCGGGTTGCACGTCGCCAGGAACACCGCCGCCCCCTTCTCCAGCAGCGTCTCGACCGCCACCACCATCTTGAGGTCCAGGTGCATCGAGCACGCGAGCCGCACCCCGTCCAGCCTCGGCAATGCCTCGCACCACCTCCGCGTCAGCGACATCTGTAGCTTCGCCCACCCCAGGTCTCGTGCGAACGCGTCCATGCGTGGTTCCTCCGACAATGCTTCAGCGGGCGAGCGGGTATGGGGACGACCCTCACCCTGACCCTCTCCCAGAGGGAGAGGGGACATACACGGTGGCCCGCCGGGAACGCAGCCGGTTTGTTGCCTCCCTGGTCACCCACCAGCGGTTCGAACGCTTGCCGGGTCTCCCTCCGTTCGGCACAGTCCTGGCTTGCTCCTGATGCGTCTCGCCCCACCCTGACTGTGTGGGGGCCTCGCCTCCGGTTCATTTCCAGAGAGGAACGGACGTGCTCAAACACATCCTCGTCGCCATCGATGGCTCGGAAACGTCGCGCAAGGCGGCGCGCTTCGCCCACGACCTGGCGCAGCAGACGAACTCGCGCATCACCCTCCTCTTCGTCCTCGAGCCCCCTCGGGTCGTCCCCTTCGGGTTCCTGGACTCCGAGCTCATCTCCGGCCCCCAGCGCACCCCGGAGGAGCTGGACGCCGTGCGGCGCATGCTCGACGAGCTCTCCGCCGACCTGCCCAAGGCCCAGGTGGACAAGGTGGTGGAGATCGGCCGCCCCGCCGACACCATCGTCTCCATGGCCGACAAGCTGGGCGCGGACCACATCGTGGTGGGCGCTCGCGGTCTCAACCCCGGTGGCAAGTGGTTGCTCGGCTCCGTCAGCGACCGCGTCGTCCAGCACGCCGGCCGCCCCGTCACCGTCGTCCATTGACCCGGCGCGTCATCGCACCCTGGCTACGCGGCGCTCGTGCATCCCCCTGCACATAGCCGCCAAGTCCGCTTCGCATGCACCTGGGGTGCGCCCCCGCAACCCCACGAAAGTCCGGGCCCCAACATCCGGCACGACACTGGCTAGGCTGTCGGAGCATGAACACCTCAGGGGGAAAGAAGATGGGACAGCGGACCCGGGTCGTCGGAGCACTCGTCTGGTTGCTGGTCGCGGGTTGTCAGACACCTGGAGCCATGGGCTCGGGGGGCATGAGCGCGTCCAACTCGAACTCGGGTGACTCCTCTGGCAACTCGAACTCGGGTGACTCCTCTGGCAACTCGAACTCGGGTGACTCCGGCTCTGGCGACTCTGGCAACTCCAGTCAGTCCAATTCAGGTGAGTCCACCCAGGCCGACTCGAGTCAGTCCAACTCGAGCCAGTCCGAGAGCAGCAAGACCTCGGGCCAGACGAGCGGCGGCTCCTCGAAGTCCTCAGAGGCCACCTCCCAGAACTCCGCCGAGAGCTCGAAGACGAGCTCGGAGAGCTCCAAGAGCAGCCAGTCCAACTCCGGCTCGGTCGTCTCCGTCACCACCATCGGCGCCACCGTGGGCGGGTTGGGACTCATCATCTGGCAGGCGCTGAAGGTCGTTCCCGCCGCGCCCGCGCCGGCGGCGGTGGGCCAGGCCGCCCAGGTGTACCTGCGCGCGCGCACCCATCAACTCCGGGAGGACCTGGCCCTCGGTGCCGGTCCCACCATCGAGGATCTCGCCGCCATGGCGCGCATCCGCCGCGAGAACCTCCGCGTCTTCGGCCGGCTGCTGCGCGAGCACCGCACGGAGCTGCTCACCCTCGCCGACTCCTCGGCGCTCACGCCCGAGCGCGCCATCGCCTGGCTCGAGCGCGTGGGCCAGCTCGCGCGCACCGAGCCCCGGCTGGACGCGGACCGGCGCGCGTTCCTCGCCTCCCACGGGGTCGTGGAATGAGAGACCTCCTGGCGCTGGTGGCAGGGCTCCTGATGGCGCTGCCCGCCAGCGCCGGGGAGACACTCGCGGAGCGCGTCCACTGGTTGGAGGCGGAGCACGGCCTGGTCCTGCGCGCTCCCGCCTCCGAGGACGCCGCGCTCGTGGCGGAGGTGGAGGCCGGACTCGCCGCGCTTCCCCCCGCCCTGCGCCGTGTGCCCGGCGGGCCGCTGGAGCTGGTGCTTCACCCGGCTCCGGCACCGCTCGGCATGGGCAATGAGTCCCCGCGGCGACCGGAATGGAGCGAGGGCCGGGAGCGCTTCCACCTCTATGCCTTCGTCCCCACCCAGGAGCGGCGCGCCACGCTGCGCACGGCCCGCCTCACCGACACGGAGCTGGAGCGGCTGTGGCGGCGGCGCGCGGTGGTGCACGCGGTGATGCAGCGCTGGGACGATGTGCGCGGATGGAGCCGCACCGCGCGCTGGCGCCGGCTGTCCGGCTGGCTCGCCCCTTTCGAGCGGCCCCTCACCTTCGTCGAGGAGGCACGTCTCTCCTACGAGGGCGCCTTCAGCCGGGCACGCGGACAGAAGAGCGCTTCGTTGGACCTGGTCACCTTCGCCGAGGAGCTCTTCGTCCCCGTGGAGTCCCTCCGCGAGGAGGCGCTCTCCGTGGACGACCGGGTGCGCTGCCAGGAGCTGTCCAAGGCACGTGCGCTCGGTGAGTTGCTGGCGGCCGATGGGCTCTGGACACCACCGCCGCGAGGACACTGCCCCGCCTTCGACACGTGGGCGGAGGCCGGGAAGCTGTCGCACTTCGAGCTGCTGCTCGCCGTCTCCACGGGCCGGCAGCCCGAGTCGCTCTTCGGCCACCTGTTGATGAGGCCGGTGTGGCGTGAGGGCGACACGCCGCGGGGGCCGAGCTTCGAGGCGGTGGTGCAGCCCGTGGCCCTGACGGGGATGGAGACGGGCGGTCCAAGCTACATCGTGAAGGGGCTGTCCGGAGGCTTCTCGCTGGGCTTCCTCACCGCGACGCGGGGAGACCTGTCGCATGAGACGCTGGAGCTGGAGCAGCGCACCATCCGCCGCTACCGCCTGCGGCTCACCCCGAGCGAGCAGGTGCGGCTGCTGGAGCGCGTCTGGGAGATGGAGCGGCGCGGCTACCTGCCCTACTACTTCCTGACGGACAACTGCGCGAGCGCGCTCCTCTTCCTCGTCAATGGCGCGCTGGAGGGAGGCCGCGCGGTGCGCGCGCCCGGAGTGCTCTGGGTGCTGCCGAGTGCCACCCTGGATGCGTTCGCCCGGATGGAGGTGACAGGTCCGGACGGAAAGCGGCAACCGCTCCTGGAGTACGTACCGGACGCGCTCGAATCCACCGGGGAGCGTGCCTGGCGGGCGCACGAGTCACGACAGGAAGCACTCGATGCACTGGCCACGCGGGTGAGCGCCGGGGTGCTCACCCGGCTGCGCCTGCTGGACCGGCGCCTCCAATCCCCCGAGCCGGAGAAGCGCCGGGAGGCGTGGTCCCGGGTGCCCGCGCTGGTGGAGGCCGCGCTCGCGTCCGTGCCAGAAGTGGAGCGGGACTCCGTGCGCACGCTGCTCCACGCCTATGTCGCCTGGTCCGTCCGGGTGGAGCGCTCGGAGATGGACCGGGCCGAGGACGAGCGGATGAAGGTGGAGCGCGACCGGCTCGTGAAGATTCGAGGACCCGTGCCCACGCCCCAGGACGGCCTGCGCGAGCGCCAGCAGCTCTTCGAGCGTGAGGACGAATTGCAGCGGCGGCTCGCGGTGCTCGACCGCATCGCCTATTTCCAGCAGGCGCTGGCCACCGCGCAGCGGCGCGAGCCCACCCGGAAGGAGGCGCGCACGCTCGCGCGAGCCGAGGCCGTGGAGGCCACCTTCGTCACCGCCACCGAGGTGCAGGGTGCGCTCCACTCCGGGCCGCTCTCCGAGGTGGACCCGGTGGACTTCCTCGAGCGCGACCATGCGCGGAAGGTGCGGGAGGAGAGTGAGCTGGCCTCGCGCGCCCTGCCGCGCTCGGGGGCGGGCCGGATGTCGGTGGCGCTGGGAATGGACCAGCTCCCCTCGGGACACGCGCGGCCGGTGGTGACCCTGTGGACGTCCGGGCTGAGCGAGGCCATGGGCGAGACGTACCTGCACGGCATCCGGCCCGGAAATGACCTGCGCGTGCTCGATGGCGAGATACGCGTGGAGCCGAGGCGCGGGATGCCTCGTGTGCTGGACTCCCGGCTCACCCTGCTGGGCTACCGCACCCTGCTGCGGGAGCCGCCCTGGCACCGGCGCACGCTACTCGACGAGCTGGGCTGGGGCATGGAGGCGCTGATGGAGACCCGGGAGGCGGGAACGGACCTGCGGTATCGGGCCACCGCCCAGGGTGAGGCACTGCTGGTCGTGGACGAGGGCACCCGCTTCCACCGCTACACCACGCTGGGCGTGGGCGCCCGGACCGGGATGCGCTGGGGGCTGGACGCGCTCGTTCCCATCGTGGGGCCCCGGCTCACCTTCTCGCAGCGCGTGGGCCTGCCCGGCTCGCTGGCCAACGCGGTGCGCCTGGAGGCCGCCTGGTCCCCCCTGTTCATCCTGTCCCGGGGGTTGCGGCACGAGGCGGAGGCCTCGCTCCGGGTGGATCTGCTCGTCGGACACTGGGCACGCCGGAGTGTCCGGCTCTCGCCCCGGGCCCAGGTGCGTTGGGAGGGTACGATCGACGGCTGGCCCTCGGGCCGGGCCGAGCCCCGACTGGACCTGGCCGTCGAGCTGATGTGACTCAGCGCTTCACGCGCTTCATCGTGTCCTGGATGAGGTCCACGTACCGGCGGTTCTTCGGGTTGAGCTTGAAGGCCTTCCGGTACGCGTCCTCGGCCAGCGCCCACTGGGCCTCGCCTCGCGCCGCCTCGCCCGTGAAGAACCACGCCTCCTCGCAGCCCGGCTCCTGCTTCACCACCTCCGCCAGCTCCTGCAGCGCCAGCTTGCCATACGCCTCCGGCTTCATCAGATAGCGCGCCCACGCCCTGTACGCCCGGTAGAGCGGCTTCGGCTCGATGTCGCACGCGTACTCGAAGTACTCGAACGCGCCCGGGTAGTTCTCCGCCTTCAGCCGCTTCATCGCCTCGTCGAACTGCGTGGTCGCGTCCAGCAGGTCCGTGCGGATGCGGAACTGCTCCGCCGTCGACGGCCGCCCCGTCCCCGCCTTCTTCTCGCGCGCCGCCTGCCTCCGCTTGCGCCACAGCGCCGCCTGCTCCACCTCCGACAGCGCCCCGTACGCCCGCGCGTACGCCACCAGCAGCGCCTCCGCCTTCTCCTTCAGGTCCGGCGTCTGGAAGCGCAGCGGCGAGAACTTGTCCGCCAGCCCCAGGAATGCCTTGCGCAGCGCCACCGGCTGCGGGTTCTCCGGCACGCCCAGCAGATCGAACGGATCCTGGCTCCGGTGCGACAGGAAGGCGCTCAGCAGCGCGTTCTTCACCGCCTCGTCCTCGTCCGAGAACGGCACGCCCGAGGGCCCCGCCGACGCGAGGGCCGCCGCGTCCACGATCTCGAGGCTCCCCGGCAGCGGCGTGAGGGCCGGACCCGGCATCGGCGCCGGAGCCGTGGCCATCGCCGAGGGCGCGGGCTGCGGCCGCTTGTCCACCTCCTCCGCGAAGTCCGCCAGGCCCAGGATGCAGAAGGCATACAGGCGGCGCAGCGTGGAGTCGGTGTCCAGCCCCGAGCGCTGCATCAGCTCCGGGAAGGTGGGCCGGAAGCGCAGCGCCTGGAAGAGCCGCGCGTCCTTCGAGGACAGCTTCGGCCCCTCCACCCCCGGCACCTGCGCGAAGCGCCGGTCATCCGTGAAGGTGAAGTGCGTGGCCACCTCGTCGAAGGGCATCATGCTCGCGACGCCCGTGAGGATGAGCTGCGCCGGGTTCATCCGTACGCTGGTGTCCGGCGGCTCGATGTCGGCGATGAGCCGGTAGCGCGCATCCGTCCAGCGGAAGCAGTCCAGCAGGCTCATGGCCATGTTCGCCTGCATCTGCTTGTACAGGTCGAACGGGCTGATGAGCCCCTTCTGCACCAACAGCCCGCCGATGGCGACGTCCGTCTGCACGCTCTCCGCGAGCGCCTTCTGGTAGTCCACCTCCGACAGCTTCCCCTTCTCCACCAGGAACTTGCCCAGCGTCTCGTGCAGCAGGTTGCTGGAGAACGACACCGGCGCGCCGTCCTCGAAGGTGATGCGCTTCTCGCGCTGGCGCACCTTCAGCTCCAGCGTGCACGTGCGCTCCTCGACGGACAGCGCGTGCAGCAACAAGGGGAATGGCGTCTCGGCGAGCGCCCCCTCGCGCTGCCTCAGGACGTGGGCGGGGGTGGGAAACATGGAGCCCGCAGCTTAGAGGCCCGCCCCCGCGACTACCAAGACCTCGTACTTTTCCGGCGGAAGCCCTGGTCAGCGACCGAGCGGCCTCACTCGCTGTCGGCCGCCATCCCCGGGTCGTCGTAGAAGCCGTACCCGTCCGGCGAGGGCTCGGGGGCTTGGATGCGGCTGAGGACGGTGAAGCCGAGCGCCAGGACCATCACCAGCGCCACCCCGTAGGCGATGGGACGGCTGGGACGTGCGCGCCAGGCCCACAGCCGCTCGCGTCGGCGCTGGAAACCGGGGGCGGCCACGTACTCCTTCCACGCCTCCTCGCGCACCAGCGCCCCTTCCCCATCCTTGCCGCTCGCATCGAGCGCCCGCGCCAGCAACACCCGCCCCTCCACCGTCCCGGGCCTCGCCGCGTGCAAGCGCTCCAGCGCCTCGATGGCGCCCTTCGCGTCCCCGCGCGCCAGCCGGAAGCGCCCGAGCTCCAGGTCGATGGACCCCATCTGGTAGCCCGGGTCCAGCTTCGCCGCCTCCTTCAGCAGCAGCTCGCCCCGGGCCGCGTCCCCCGCTCCCAGGTACGCCACGCCGAGCAGGAACAGCGTCCGTACGTCGTCGTCCCCCGCCTCCAGGTTGGGCTTGAGCACCTCCACCGCCGCCGCGTACCTGCCCCGCCTCAACCTCAAATCCGCCAGTTCCACGCGCGCCTGCCGGTCATGTGGGTTGGTCTGTAGCACCCGCTCCAGCTTCGACGCGCGCTGCCAGCGACCCAGCGCCCGCAGGGGGCTCGGCAGAATCCCCACGGTGTAGCGATCCGCCACCCACACAAAAGCCAGCACCAGCACCGCCGCGAGCAGCGGGCTGCCCGTCAGCGCGGAGAGCAACATCCACAGGAACCACGAACTCATGGGCCTCGCGTATATCAGCAGAAAATGGCGCCGTACTCCCTACACGGGGAGTGAGGTGTGTCGGAAGGACGTCTGACGTGTTGGGAAGGGCGTCTGACGTGTCGGGAAGGGAGTGTGGTGTGTCGAATCGCCACAGTGGCGTTCCGCCACAGTCCCCTGGCCGCTCTCCAAGTGGGCTCAATTCCCGTCTCGCAAGTCACTTGCACCTGCACGGGCCGGAATTCGCGAACGGCTCACGAGCTGGCATACACTGTGCACTATCGCACAGGGTGACTCCGGTCTCGCGCACGCCCATCAGGAACATCCCTGAGTCCAACGACCGGCAGTCACCTGGCGCAAACAGTCCTTTGTACCCGGTGAACTCGGCCTCCGAGCACCTCATTCCAAATGGAGCATTTCGTGTCCCGAGCCCCTGAAGATGTAACTCGCGACCTCATACGGGTCAGCAGATGGCTCACCGTCGTTCCCGCCCTACTGCTCCTGCTGGGGGCAACGGCGCATGCGGTCGGAGAGCCCCAGTGGTGCGTGGTGAATGGCAACGTCATCCCGGGAGGGTGCTTCCGCGCTCGTGCCGACGCGGATCAACGGGGAGACTTCGCCCTCATCGGCAACGTGATGGGTTACGACTGCCGCGGCGTCATGCCGAAGCCGCTGGCTCCCGTCGGTGGCCCGACCCTGCCGGGCGGAGAGAGCTCCTGCTCCCAGGAGTACGTCGCCGATGACTCGGCCCTGGACATGTACTGGACCTTCCAGGGCGACACGCTCGTGGGAAACAAGGATGTGGCCAACACGCAGTCCTCGAGCCAGGCCATGCTCGAGCTGCCGCCCGGCGCCCAGGTGACGTTCGCGCGCCTGTACTGGTCCGCCACCATCAAGAACCTCGCGAACACGCTGGCGAATCCGCAGCCCGACACGCAGGTCGTCCTGTCTCGTCCCGGTACGAACGGGTTCACGCAGACGCTGAACGTCAATTCCCTGGAAGACCCCTCGCCCATCTGGTGGAGCCAGAAGTGGACGCCCCAGGAACAGTATGACTACCAGTCCTCGGTGGACGTGACGCAGCTCGTCCGCGCTCACGGCGCGGGCATCTACCGCGTCTCCGGCGTGGACTCGATCCCCAAGGTGGCGGGGGTCTACAGCGACACGATGTACTCCGCCTGGTGGATGGTCGTCATCTACCGGGACGAGACGCAGACCATGCGCAGCCTGCGGTTGTTCGACGGCATGCGGGGCATCCACAACGAGACGCAGGAGGTGCTCGTCTCGGGCTTCGTCCTGCCCCCCGACAGCTACAACGCGAAGCTCGGCGTCGTCGCCTTCGAGGGAGACCAGCAGAACGGGACCTCGGACACCAACGACGTCATCTGCGTCTCGGATGCCAGCGATGGCGGCACCATGCCCGTGACGTGTGACGAGACCGCCACCGGCTACCTGCTCGGCGATGATGGTGGCACGGTCACCGTCGCTGGCGGACTGACGCTGAACAACGGCGCGGTGTTGAACCAGGTGAAGGTCAACCCCGCCACCGACTTCTTCAACAGCTCGCGGACCTACATGGGCGTTCCGGTCAGTCGCGACGGCGATCTCCCCCGCACGTCCGGTCATGCCGGCACCAGCCCGGGAATCGACATCGACGTGGCGGACATGTCCTCGCGCATCGGCGTGGACAACAAGACCATCCGGGTCTCCGTCGCCACGAAGGACGACATCTTCTGGCTGGCGGGACTCATCACCTCCGTCGATACGCTGGCGCCGGACTTCAGCAACACCATCAAGAGGGTGACCCCCATCACCACCGGCGCGAACGGCGAGGTGCGTGTCGGCGACATCCTCGAATACGCCATCACCACCACCAACACGGGCACCGATACCTCCAAGGACACGGTGCTCACCGACAAGCTGCCGCCCGAGCTGGCGTACGTGGACAAGTCGCTGAAGCTCAAGGTGGGCAACAGCACGGTGGACCTGACGGACAACGTGGGTGATGACGTGGGTGAGTACTCCGGCGGCACCATCACCGTGCGTCTGGGACAGGGAGCCACCGGTAGCACGGGAGGAAAGATGAAGGTGGGCGACAGCGCCACCATCATCTTCCGGGTGACCATCACCAGCAGCGCGGGTAGTACCGTCAAGAACCAGGCCCTGATCGGTGCCGCCGGTGAAGCAGGCGCGCCGTACAAGATCCGAGGGACCTCCGCGCCCGCCGCCGGGTTCCCCAGCGGGTCCACCACCACACCGATCGGCAGGGCCCCGCCCGCGATCCTCACCCCCACCCAGGGCTCGACCACGAGCAACCACACGCCGCCCATCTCGGGTACGGCCGACCCGGGCAGCAGCGTCACCGTCTACGAAGGCGGCAAGCCCCTGTGCTCCACCGTCGCGGATGCCAACGGCAACTGGAGCTGCACGCCCACCACCCCGCTGGCGGATGGCTCGCACACGATCGAAGCCGTGGCGACCGACACGATGGGCAACATCCTCGTCACGCAGCCCCGCACCTTCACCGTCGGGAATACGACCCCTACCCCACCGGAAACCCAGCTCACCGGAACTCCGCCGTCCGTCAGCACGGGCACCTCGGACACCTTCACGTTCACCTCGCCCACGAGCGGCGCCACGTTCGAGTGCAGCCTCGATAACGGCGCCTGGGCGGCGTGCACCAGCCCGTGGAAGTTCACGGACCTGAGCAATGGCTCCCACACCTTCAGGGTACGCGCCAAGGACCCGAGCACCGGTCTCGTCGATCCCACTCCCGAGAGCTATACTTGGACGGTCAACCGCTCCAGCAATGACTCCGACGGTGACGGAATCCCCGACACCATCGAGACGGCCAACGGCACCAACCCGAACGACGCCGACTCCGACGACGACGGCATCACCGACGGCAACGAGGACAAGAACCACGACGGCAAGGTGGACCCCGGCGAGACCGATCCGCGCAACCCTGACACGGACGGCGACGGCATCCAGGACGGCACCGAGTCGGGCCTCACCTCGCCCCAGGGCTCCGGTACCAACACGAATGTCTTCGTCCCCGACGCGGACCCGAGCACCACGACGAACCCGCTCGACGCCGACTCCGACGACGACGGCATCACCGATGGCAACGAGGACAAGAACCACAACGGTAAGGTGGACGCCGGCGAGACCGACCCGCGCAACCGCGACACGGATGGCGACGGCATCCAGGACGGCACCGAGTCGGGCCTCACCTCGCCCCAGGGCAACGGTACCGACACAGGCATCTTCATCCCCGACGCGGACCCGAGCACCACGACGAACCCGCTCGACTCCGACACCGACCACGGTGGCGTCAAGGACGGCGACGAGGACAAGAACCACAACGGCCGCATCGACCAGGGTGAGACCAACCCGAACGATGCCAGGGATGACAAGGACACCGATGGTGACGGCGTACCCGACGTCATCGAAGTCGATCGGGGTCTCGACCCGAACGACTCGGACACCGACAACGATGGCGTGCCCGATGGCAAGGATGGTCTCACGGACACGGACGGGGACGGCCTCATCGACGCGCGTGACCCGGACAGCGACAACGACGGCATCAAGGACGGCACCGAGTTGGGCGTGACACGCGACACCGCTCCCGCGGGCACCGACCTCAACTCGCCGGACTTCGTGCCGGACGAGGATCCGTCCACCACCACCAATCCGAAGAACCCCGACACCGACAACGACGGCATCAAGGACGGCGACGAGGACCGCAGCCACAATGGCCGCTTCGAGTCCGACGAGACCGACCCGAACGACGTGGACACCGACAAGGACGGCCTCCAGGACGGCGACGAGGACAGCAACCAGAACGGCCTCTTCGAGTCCGGAGAGACCGACCCGAGGGACCCCGACACCGACCACGGTGGCGTCAAGGACGGTGACGAGGTGAAGAGCAACACCAACCCGCTGGACGACATGGACGACCTCATCGTGGCCGGCCGTGGTTGCAGCACCTCGGGTGGCTCGCCCCTGGTGTGGCTGGCGGCGCTGCTGCTCGCCGTGCCGCTGATGGGCTCGCGGCGCTCCTCGCGCCGTGGCACCGCGGTGGCCGGCGGGCTGATGGGCCTCCTGGGCGTGCTGTCCGCTCCGGCGGCGGACGCCCAGGCTCCGGCCTCCTCCCCGCTGTCCCAGTCCGTCGACGTGCAGCGCTACAAGCCCGGCCCTGGCGCCACCGACATCCTCGGTGTCTCCGGCGCCAAGGTGGACGGCCACCTCGGCTGGCACCTGGGGGCCTCGCTCAACTACGCGAGCGACCCGCTGGGCTTCCTCGACCCCCGTCAGGACGACTTCATCTACCAGATCGTCGCCCACCAGATGACGCTGGACCTGATGGGCTCCCTCTCCCTGTGGGACCGGTTCGAGCTGGGCGTCGCGCTGCCCATCACGTACCAGGCCTCGCAGAGCGGCCCCTCCCCCTCGCCGGCCCTCCAGCAGGGGGTGACCGGCGCGGGCCTGGGTGACGTGCGGCTGGTGCCCAAGGCGCACCTGCTGTCCGCGGGCCGGTTCGACCTGGGTGTCGTCGTCCCCGTGCTGTTTCCCAGCGCGGGCGGCAAGGCCTTTCGCGGCGGCTCGAGCGTGGGCGTCCGGCCCCAGCTCATCGCCGAGTGGGGCAACGACAACGGCCTGCGGCTGGTGGCCAACGTGGGCGCCAACCTCCAGCGCGCGGAGCAGGTGCGCAACCTGCGCACGGGCAACGAGCTGATGTACGCGGTGGGCGCCCAGGTGCCCCTCTCCGAGAAGCTCGCGCTCCGGGCCAACCTCGCCGGCGCGTTCGGGCTGACGGACCAGGACATGGAGGAGCGTCCGCTGGAGTTCCTCGCGGCGGTGCAGTACCGCATCAACCCGGGTCTGGCGGCCCACGTGGGCGGTGGCCCGGGCATCACCCGCGGCTACGGCACGCCGGGCTTCCGCGTCTTCGCCGGCATCGACTGGACGCAGCCCGGTGAGCACGCCCCGCCCCCTCCCGCCAACACGGATGGGGATGCGCTCACGGACGACCAGGACAAGTGCCCGGCTGGCGCCGAGGACGTGGACGGCTTCGAGGATGAGGACGGCTGCCCCGACCCCGACAACGACGCGGATGGCATCGTCGACACGCAGGACAAGTGCCCCCTGCAGCCCGAGACGAAGAACGGTGTCCAGGACGACGACGGCTGCCCGGACGAGGTTCCGCCCGCGGACTCGGACAAGGACGGCCTCACGGACGACAAGGACAAGTGCCCGAGCGCCGCCGAGGACGTGGACGGCTTCCAGGACACCGACGGCTGCCCGGATCCGGACAACGACAAGGACGGCGTGCCGGACTGGGAGGACCAGTGCCCCAACCAGCCCGAGGTCATCAACGGCGTGAAGGACGACGACGGCTGCCCCGACGAGGGCAAGTCCAAGGTGCGCCTGGAGGCCAACCGCATCGTCATCCTGGAGAAGGTCTACTTCGCCACGGCCAAGGACGTCATCCTTCCCAAGTCCTTCGACCTGCTGAAGCAGGTGGGGACGGTGCTGCGCGCCAACCCGCAGATCGAGAAGCTGCGCGTGGAAGGCCACACGGACGACCAGGGCAACGACGCCAGCAACCTGAAGCTGTCACAGCGCCGCGCGAACAACGTGCGCGCCTTCCTCATCCGTGAGGGCATCGCCGCGGAGCGCCTCGAGGCGGTGGGCTTCGGGGAGACGAAGCCCGTGGACACCAACAAGACGTCGGCCGGCCGTGAGAACAACCGCCGCGTGGAGTTCAACATCCTGAAGGTGACCGGCGACGAGGGCGGGCAGGCCAGGTAACCCCGTCTCCTACGGTCCCCGGCACACGGCCGGGTAGAAGCGGGGGGGGGCGGGGCCCCCCCCCCCCCCCCCCCCCCCCCCCCCCCCCCCCGCTTCCGTTTCAAATCCCCTCTCCCTCTGGGAGAGGGTTAGGGTGAGGGTCTCCACCCGAGGCAAGCATCGTGTCCTGTCCCCCTCCCGCTCCCCGTCGACTCCTGGTTCCCTTGCTCGTCCCGCTGCTGCTGGCGGCGGCGCCCTCCGCGCCGGCCACTCCGGCTCCACCCCATCTGGAGGACGCGGTCCCCGACACCTTCTCCGGCGTGGAGCGTGTGGTGGCGGTGGGGGACGTGCACGGCGACGTGGACGCGCTGAAGGAAGCGCTGCGGCTGGCGGGCCTGCTCGATGACAAGGGGCGCTGGAGTGGCGGCAAGACGCACCTGGTGCAGACGGGGGACATCCCGGATCGCGGGGAGAAGACCCGCGAGGCCTTCGAGCTGCTGATGCGGCTGGAGGGCGAGGCGCTCGCGGCGGGCGGCCGGGTGCACGCGCTGCTGGGCAACCACGAGGTGATGAACATGCTCGGGGACCTGCGCTACGTCTCCCCGGGCGAGCTGGCCTCGTTCGCGGACCAGGCCACCGGGCCGGAGACGTCCGGCTCGCCGCGCGGGTTCGACGGGCATCGCGCGGCGTACGGGCCGACCGGACGCTACGGCCAGTGGCTGCGCCGGCACCCGGCGGTGGTGCGCATCGACGACACGCTCTTCGTGCACGGTGGAGTCTCGCCGCAGGTCCCCGCGAAGACCCTGGCCGAGCTCAACCGCTGGGTGCGGCAAGATCTGTTCCCCGGCAATCCGCCTGGCGGCGCGGCGAATCCGCAGGGGCCGCTGTGGTTCCGCGGCTACGCGCTGGGCGAGGAGCAGGGCGCGGGGCTCGCGCTCGACGAGGTGCTGAAGCGGTTCGGCGCGAAGCGGATGGTGATGGGGCACACCACCGACCGCGATGGGAAGGTCCGTACCCGCTTCGGAGGCAAGGCGGTGTTCATCGACACCGGCCTGAGCACCGGCTACGGCCGCCACGTCTCCGCGCTGGAGATTCGCGGAGGCAAGGTCACCGCCCTCTACCGTGAGGGACGCGTGGAGCTGGTGACGCCCGTTCCGCCCCCACTCCCGCGCGCTCCCAAGCAGACCGCCCCTCCCCCACGCGGGCAGGTCAGCCCCTGACGCCGCGCAAGTCTCCGTGCACGGCGAGCCAGATGCACGGAGGCTCGCGGGAGGTCCACTCCACGCGGTGCCGTTCATGGGCGGGGAGGAAGGCGTAATCGCCCGGACCGAGCTCGCGGGTCCGGCCGTCCTCCCAGGCGAGCTTCGCGCGCCCCTGAAGGAGGACGACCCACTCGTCCCGCGCCTGGTCGTACCAGTGGCCGGGAGGTGAAGCCTGTCCCGTGGAGACGATGCGCTCGATGAGGACGCCCCTGTCCGGCAGGAGCGGCTCGAACGTCTCCTCCTCTGGCAACGGATTCGGAAGCGCGAACAGGTTGTCCATGTCGGTTGCTCCTATGGGCAAGCGCCAGTTACAAGAGCCGCGCGCTGATGGCGCTGTGCACGTCCGCGCCCGCGTCGGTGAGCACGAGGCGCCGGCCCTCGAGCCTCGCCAGCCCGTGCTGGACCAGCCGCGCCACCTCCGCCCGGCGCGGCGCCGGGTCCTGACCGTAGAGCGCGCACACCGCCTCCCAGTCCACCCCGGAGCGCAGCCGCAGCCCCATGGCCAGCCGCTCCTCGAAGAGCTCCTGGGGGCTCAGCTCCTCGCGACTGGACTCCGGAAGCTTCCCCTCCTCCGCCGCCCGCATGTACGCATCCGAGCCACGCAGGTCCACGTAGCGGTAACCCGCGGGCCGCTCACCCGGCCTGGACGTGAGCAGCATCCCCGTGGCTCCCACGCCCAGCGCGAGGTACTCGCCCCCCGTCCAGTAGAGCGCGTTGTGCCGTGAGTGGAACCCCGGACGCGCGTGGTTGGAGATCTCATAGCGACGCAGCCCGTGCGCGGCGTAGGCGTCGTGGATGGCCTTCGTCATCTCCACCACCTCCTCGTCCGGAGGCAGCGCCAGCTCCCCCTTGTCGAGCTGCCTCGACAGGGGCGTGGCCACCGCCAGCGACTCGCGCTCCACCGTCAGCGCGTAGGTGGACAGGTGCTCGGGCTCCAGTGCCGCGGCCTGACGCGCGTCCGCCTGCGCCTGCGCCCGCGTCTGTCCATGCACGCCATAGATGAAGTCCATGGACACCACGTCGAAGCCCGCCCGCCGTGCCGTCTCGTATGCCGCCACCGCCTGCGTGCCGGTGTGCTCGCGCCCCAGCGCCTTCAGCGTCTCGTCCTGGAAGGACTGCACGCCCAGCGAGAGCCGGTTGACTCCGGCCGACCGGTAGCCCGCGAAGCGCTCGGCGTCCGCGACACTCGGGTTGGCCTCCAGGGAGATCTCCGCGCCCGGCGCCACCGTCAGCCGCGCCGCCACGCCCTCCAGCACGTGCGCCACCCAGCGAGGGTGCCAGATGGATGGCGTGCCGCCTCCGAGGAAGATGGACTCCAACGTCCGTCCGCGCAGCGAGGGCTCCGCCTCCAGCCGCGCGTCCAGCTCCGCCAGCACCGCGCGCGCGTAGCGCTCCTCCGGGACCTGCCGCACCACCGCCACCGCGAAGTCGCAGTACGGGCACTTCGCCAGACAGTACGGGAAGTGCACGTACAGCCCGAAGCGCGCCGCCGGTGTCCCGGTGAGAGGATCGATGGGGCCCGCGAAGTCCATTCCGCGCTACTTCGCCCCGCGCAGTTGCGCGAGCTGCGCCTCCAACCGCGCCAGCTTCATCTTGTAGCTGGCCGCCGTCTCCAGGGCCGTCTCCGCCGCCATCAGCTTGCGCTTCATCGCCGCCACGTCCTCCTTGAGCTGATCGCGCTCGGCCACCAGCCCGGCGGTCGCCTCGGACGACTCGCGTACCAGGGCCTCCGCCTCCGGCGCCGGGTTCTTGCCTCGCGAGGCCTCCAGCGCGCCCTCCAGCATCGTCACCCGCTGCCGCAACCGCAGCACCTGCTCCTCGGCCTCCTGGGCCCGGCGCTCGGCGTCCAGCTCCTCCACCTCCAGCTCCTCCTCCGCCTCGCTCGCGTCCCGCTGCTCCGCCTGCTCCCGCGCCCGGCCCAGCTCCGCCTCCACGTCCGCCAGCGCCCGGGAGAGATCCTGCCGGTCCGATTCCAGCGTCTTCAGCTCGGCCTCCAGCTCGACCACCCGGGACTGGGCCGCCGCCGTGTACTCCGCCTCCTCCTTCGCCTGGGCCTGCACGCGCGCCAGCTCCGCCTCCACGTCCGCCAGCGACCGGGAGAGATCCTTGCGATCCGCCTCCGCCGCCTCGAACTCGGCCCGCAGCGCCGCCACCTGTGTCTCGGCCTGCTCCGCCGCCTCGCCCAGCGCGGACGCGTCCGCCTCCATCCGGTCGCGCAGCTGCACCACCTCGGCCTCGCTCGCCGCCAGGGCCTCCCTCAGCGACGCGACCTCCGCCTCCAGCTCGGCCACCCGCTCCGCCCCGCCCGCCCGCTCCTCGTCGGCGAGCTCCCGCTCCCGCAGCTCCTCGCCGGTGCGCTCCAGCTCGGCCAGGTTCGCCTGGTACTGCTCGCGGACGGCCTCCAGCGCCCCCTGCATCTCGGCGCGCTCGGCGGCCAGCTCCGCCACCCGGTCCTGCGCCAGCGACAGGGCCTCCTTCGCCCCCACCAGCTCCTCGGCGATGGAGCCGCGCGAGCTCCGCTCGTGTTGCAGCTCGCTGGTGACGCGCGACAGCTCCGCCTCCACCTCGGCCAGCGAGCGCGACAGGTCCTTGCGGTCCTCCTCCACCAACTGCAGCTCGCCCTCGAGCTCCGCCACCTTCGCCTCGGCCGCCGCCGTGCGCGCCGACTCGCGAGCCAGCGCCGCCGAGGCCTGCTCCAGCTTCGCGGGCAGCTCCTTCACCCCCGCGAGCTGCTCCCGCGCCTCCATCAGCTGCCTGCGCAGCGTGGCCTCGGAGACGCGCAGGGCCTGGAGCTCGGCCTCGCGCTCCTCGTACAGGGCCCGGGCGCGGGTCAGCGTCTCCGTCTTCTGCTTCACCACCGCGCGGAAGTGCTCGAGCTTCTCCTCCGGCGCGCTGCCCAGGGGCATGCGCGGCTCGGGCGGCTCGGAGAAGGGGTCCGCCGTCCCCACCGGACGCGCCGTGGCGGCCGGGGGCTCGGCGCTCCGAGAGGTCCCCTGCACGGACGGCAGGGACATGGCGGGTCTGAAGGCGGCCGGGGTGGCGGGCGAGGCCTTGCGCGGCGGCAATGGAGGAGGCACGGACGGGGCCTGAGGACGCGCGGCCGTGGAGTCCGAGGACCCGGCCACCTCCTCCACCAGGCTTTCACGCAGCTCCGCGAGCGGATCCATCTCCTCTGACGACCCCATCCCGCCGAGGTTAACGTCCGCGAGCCCTCTTCTCCAGCGGCCTCCGCGGCTCCCGCGCATCCCGCCCTCCCGGCTGGTTTCCAGGCTCACAACAGGGTCGCGGTGAAACACCCCGGGCGTTAGGGACTGGTCGGAAAGGGCTCCGGCTCGTCTTGCCTACCCCCACTGCCGGTGACAGGTTCAGACGTTCCATGGCTCAGCGCTACACACTTCCCAACGGACTCACCGTCGTCTTCGAGGAGCAGCACGCGGCCCGGGTGGCCGCCTTCCAGGTGTGGGTCAAGGCCGGCAGCGCCGACGAGCGCCCCGACCAGGCCGGGCTCGCGCACCTGCACGAGCACATGCTCTTCAAGGGCACCGCCCGCCGGGGCCCCGGGGAGATCGCCCGCGACGTGGAGGCCCACGGCGGGGAGATCAACGCCTGGACGTCCTTCGACCAGACGGTCTACCACATCGTCATCGCCAGCCAGTTCGCCCGCATGGGGCTGGACATCCTCGGCGACGCCATCCGCTCCTCCGCCTTCGACGCCGACGAGCTGGCGCGCGAAATCGAGGTGGTGTGCGAGGAGATCAAACGCAGCCAGGACACCCCGGCCCGGCGCGCCTCGAGGGATCTCTTCTCCACCGCCTACCAGATGCACCCCTACCGCCTCCCCGTCATCGGCACCGCGGAGAGCGTGCGCAGCTTCGACCGGAACAAGGTGCTCGAGTTCTACCGGCGGCACTACACCCCGCGGAACCTGGTGCTGTCCGCCGCGGGTGACTTCACCGAGGCGGAGCTGCGCCGGTGGGTGGAGGACATCTTCGGCGGAGACTGGGGCCGGCCCTACGAGGGCGGCGTGGTCCGTGCGCGCGAGCCCGAGGTGGCCCGCCGCCGCGTGATGCTGCGTCCGGACGAGGTGAAGGAGGCCTACCTCAACCTCGCCTTCCTCATTCCCCAGGCGGACCACCCGGACGTGCCCGCGCTGGACGCACTGGCCATGCTCGCCGGCCAGGGGGACGCCTCGCGGCTGGTGCTGGAGGTGAAGCGCAAGCGCAGCCTCGTCAACGACGTCCACGCGTACGCCTACACGCCGAGGGATCCGGGCCTCTTCGCCACCAGCCTCACGCTGCCACCCGCGAAGCTGCCGCAGGCGCTCGAGGAGACGGTGCGGGTGCTGGCCGCCATGCGCACGGGCCTGGTGCCCGCGGACGAGCTGGCCACCGTGAAGGCCCTCATCGAGGCCGAGTCCGTCTACCAGCGCGAGACGGTGCAGGGCCTGGCGCGCAAGATGGGCCACTACCAGTCCTCCATGGGGGACCTGGAGGCGGAGGCGCGCTACTACGAGGCCATCGCCCGGCTCACCCCCGAGCGCATCCGCGAGGTGGCCGAGCGCTACCTGCGCTTCGACCAGACCATCGTCACCGGACTGATGCCCCAGGGCGCTTCCTTCGGCGCGGAGCAGGCCGAGGAGATATTGGACCGGGTGTCGCGCGAGACGCCCGCCGCCCCGCCCGAGCGCCGGGCCCCCAGGGCCTCCGCCACCGAGCCCGCGCCGCGCATGGGCCGCACCTCGCCGGCCTCTCCGGGCAAGGTGGTGCAGGAGCGGCTGCCCTCGGGAGCGCGCATCCTCGTGCGCGAGGAGCGGGCCGTCCCCCTCTTCGCCATGCGCGCCGCCTTCCCTGGCGGCCTGCGCTACGAGACGCCGGAGACCAACGGCCTCACCACGCTGCTCGGCCGCAGCATCACCCGGGGCACGCCCTCGCACGACGCGGAGGAGATCTCCCACCTCATCGACAGCTTCGCCGGCTCGCTCTCGGGCCAGGGCGGACGCAACTCGGTGGGCCTGCGCGGCGAGTTCCTCTCCCGCCACTTCCAGGCGGCCTTCCGTCTCTTCGCGGACTGCCTCCTGAACCCCAGCTTCCCCGAGGCCGAGGTGACGCGTGAGCGTGCCCTGCTGCTGCAGGACATCCTCACCCGCGAGGACAAACCCAGTGGCCTGGTGTTCGACCTCTTCGGCCGGACCCTCTTCCGCTCGCACCCGTACCGGCTGTCTCCGCTCGGCGAGCAGTCCTCGGTGGAGAGGCTGGGGCCGGACGCGCTGCGCGCCTACCACGCAGCGCACATGGATCCCTCGCAGCTCATCCTGAGCGTGGTGGGCGACGTGAGGGTGGACGAGGTGCTCGCCCTCGCGCACGAGGCCTTTGGCACGTCCCGCGGCCGTGCGGTGCCTCCGCCACGAATCCAGCTCGAGCCGCCCCCCGAGTCCTCGCGCTCGGACAAGCGGGTGCTGGCGCGCGCGCAGACGCACCTCGTACTGGGCTTCCAGGGCCTGCGGGTGGGCGACGGCCGGCGGCACGCGCTGGAGGTGCTCTCCACGCTGTTGAGCGGCCAGGGCGGGCGCCTCTTCGTGGAGCTGCGCGACAAGCGCTCCATGGCCTACAGCGTCAGCAGCTTCTCCATGGAGGGCGTGGACCCCGGCTACTTCGCCGTCTACATGGGCACCAGCCCCGAGAAGGTGGAGGCCGCGCTCGCCGGCATCCGCGAGGAGCTGGCCCGCGTGCGCGACGAGCCCATCCCCGAGGCAGAGCTCGCCCGCGCCAAACAGCACCTCATCGGCACCCATGAGATCGGCCTGCAGCGCAACGGCGCGCGCGCGGCGATGCTCGCGCTGGACGCGTGCTACGACCTGGGCCTGGAGAACTTCCTCCACTACGCGGACCGCGTGGCGGCGGTGACGGCCGAGGACGTGCGCACGGTGGCCCGCCAGCTCATCGACTTCGAGCGCGGCGCGCTCGCCATCGTCGGACCCTGAGCCCCGGAGGCCCTCGGGGCCTCCCCCCTTCCCGCAAAAGAAAATCCCCTCTCCCACACAGGGGGGAGAGGGGATGGGCTCACCGGGCCTCGTCGGAGGCCCGGCTCACCACCACGCCGGACTCAGTCGCAGTTCTCGGCGTTCTCGTGACGGCACTCGTGCAGGTTGCGCGGCACCTCGAGCCAGTACACGTCCGGCGTCACGTTGCTCTTGTCGCGCAGCTTCTCGGTCCTGGGCGCATCACCCGGGTTCGTCACCGCCACCTCGTAGCGGATGCCGCCCGTCTTCGACAGCGAGATGATGGGCGGAGCCTCGGTCGGGGGCGCCGACGTCGGACGCGCCTTGTTGGGCAGGTACCCGAGCAGCTTGCCCGTGTCATCCATCACCCGGAAGCCCTCGGACTGATCCGGCAGACCGGTGATGACGTCCGCCTGCCACGAGTAGGACATGTCACCGATGCCAGACAGCGAGCAGGCCGCGGCACCGACACCCGCGGACGGCGCGAAGCTGGGCCAGAAGACGACGCCCGCGAGCACGGTGGAACCGGCCGCCGTGCGCTCCTGCAGACCGTTGTACCTGACGAACCAGCCCGGTCCCTCCGTCAGACCGCGCTTCGTCGTGGACTTGAGCAGCTCGCCCACGGGCAGGTAGCGCAGGATGTTGCCCGAGGAGTCAGTGAACTCCTGGTAGGCGCTGTCCGGAATGGTGACGTCCATCAGGGAGCAGACCTTGCCCGTGCCGCAGTCGAAGCCAGGCGTGTCCGTCACGCGCAGGCCGTCGAACGCGACCGCGGTGGCCTCGCTGTTGAACTTGCGCACCGCGCCGCCGTACGAGTGGAAGCCGAAGTAGCGGTTGCCCACCACCAGGGCCTTGTCGCTATCGGTCAGCTTCAGGTCACCGTGCGTGCTGGTGTTGAGGTTGGCCTTGGTGCACGTCCACATGCCACTGGACTTGGTGCACGAGGACTCGGTCTTCGTCGTCGCCGCGTACGTGCTGCTGCCGATCGACGAGGCGGGGCAGCTGATGTCGAGGTTCGTCAGCTCCATCTTCGAGGAGCCGCACGTCGCCTCCACGGCGCCGTTCCACTTCTCATCGTTGGTCACCAGCTGGCCACCGGAGTACTGCAGGATGTTGGTGCGCCGCCTGCCGTTGACGTCGCCGGAGAACTCGGCCCTCACGTCGCACTTGAGCCGGATGCAGGCCAGCAGGTCGTCCGGACCGCAGTCCGCGCCCGGCGTGGTGCGCATGTGCTGGCGGTCGCCCGTACCCACGAAGCTGCGCAGCCAGCCCGTCTCCGGCTGCAGGATGTTGGAGGCCACGTGGAAGATGGGCGCCTTCTGGAAGGCGTTGCGCGGTCCGTTGGACGAGCCGTCGTCACGCGCCATCTCCAGCGAGCGCGAGCCGAACCAGTTCGTCACCCGGCCGGTGCCGTCCAGCTTGCCCGGCTCCCAGAAGCGGAACGTCCACACCTGGCCGCCCATGTCGCCGACGACCATCGTGTCGAAGAAGCCGTCCAGGTCGTACTGCACGTTCTCCGCCTTGCCGATGTCCACCAGGGACGCCGAGGCCACCACGGGCTGCATGTGGTTGAGCACGGCCTGGTAGGGCGTGGTGGAGCCGTTGTTGGTGGGGTGGGCCTCGGCGGACCACAGCGTCTCACCCGTCCAGGCGTCCACCATGTACACGCCGCGGCCGCGCGAGAGGTCCGGGCTGTAGCCACCGTTGAGCACGGTGATCCACCGCTCCTCCCAGCCACGGGTGGTGTTGGGCGTGGGACCGGTGAGGGCCTCGAGGCGCACCGGCCCGATGGGCGGCGGCTTGGGCGCGAAGTTGGACCAGGACTGACCCATGGAGGACGACACGGGGTCGCACGCGTTGGGGAACATCCAGCGGAAGGGCTTGCCGTCCACCTTCAGCATCTCGCGCGGATCCGTCACGTCCAGGCCCACGTAGCGCTGACCACCACCGCGCTCGGTGATGACGGCGAGGGTGCGGAACTCCGCCGTCTGCTTGATGCCGTCCTTGGCACCCACCAGGCCGTCCGCCCAGATGTCACGCACCATGGGCGTGCCGTCCACGAAGTAGTCGTGGCCGTTCACCAGCAGGCCCAGCTTGGGCATCAGGTCCGGCGGGATGAAGGCCCACATCTCCTGGCCGGTGCCGATGTCGTAGATGTCGTCCAGGGCGCCGTTCTTTTCCTTGTTGGGGAGGACCGTGCCCACGTGGATGGCGTGGAGCATGCCGCCGTTGGAGCCCACCAGCGCGATGCGGTCGCGCTTCTCGTTGTTCTTCCGGTACTCGTCATACGCGCCGTACTTCAGCGTCGAGCTGCGATCCGGAGACATGGGCGTGGGCATGTAGCAGGGCTTGGGACTGCCCGTCGCGCACCGCGGCTCGTTGCTGATGGAGGTGGAGAAGTCCTCGTAGAGCGTGGACACGCACTGGCCGCTCAAGCCCAGGGTGCACAGGAAGGGCTCGGCGGGCGGCTCCACCGTCACGGGCGTGGAGTGGAAGATGTCCGCCAGCTTGCAGGACTTGTTCGGGTTGTCCGCGCACGGGCGCTCCGTCCTGGCGACCGGGCAGTTCTCGCCGGAACCATCCAGGCACGTCTCCATGAGGGTGATCTTCGGGAGATCATTGCCGGCCTTCAGATCGAAGACGTTCATACCGCGCACGTAGCGGATGAGCTGGGTGGCGCAGTACTTCTGGTCCGCCTCGGTCCCCTTCCACTCGCCCTTGTTCTGCTTGGCGTAGAGCGTGACGCAGAAGGAGTCACCGCCCGACAGCAGGGTCTTCTTGAGCTGGTCGACGTTCTTGACCGCGAACTCGACGGGCGGGTTGTCCGCGTCGGTGTACTTGCCGTCGTTGTTCTTGTCGATGAGCGTGAAGATGCAGCGACCACTCGTCGGATTGAGCGGATCGTCGCGGTTGCAATCCTCGTTCGCGCTGCGGTTGCCGACCGTCTCACCGAAGTCCCAGAAGGGCTGCGCCGGGGTGCCACCCTCCAGCTTGCCGTCCGAGTTCACCATGGCCGTGTTGACCTTGACCCAGGTGCCCTCCACGTTCTCCTGGACGATGTTGTCGACCGTGAAGCTGGAGATGGTCGGGGCGCCACCGGAGAAGCCCGCCGGCTTGTCCAGGAAGAAGGTGTCGTCGCAGTCCTTGTCGTTGTTGAGGTCGAACGGATCGCCCGCCGTGCTCTTGGCATTGACGTCACTGCAACCCTGGGCGAACTCGCTGAAGTAGAAGAAGCGGTAGAGGTGGCCCTCGTACGGCTGACCGCGGCGCGGGATGAAGCGGGGCACGTACACGGACGACTGCATGCCGCCCGTCTGCACGCCGGAGATGTTGGCCGAGGCGAACGCGGTGGACAGCTGCTTCAGGTCACCGAGCGCGTCAGTGATGTGCGTGCGCAGATCATCGGGATTCTTGGCGGTGTAGAACTTGCCCTTGCCGGCCAGCGCGATGCTCTGGAGCATGGGGCTCGAGTCGCCGTAGCCGATGGTGTACGTGCGCATCGACTGCGTGCCCGGCAGGTCGTCGCGCAGGTCCATGTTGGCCATGAAGAAGGCGACGTCATCCATGAAGTTCTTGTTGCCCACCCCCAGACCCGTCGGCCAGTTGTACGCGTTGTAGTCGCAGTCCGGCTTCGTGGCCTTGGTGCCATCCGCGTGGAAGAACTGGTCGCAGTAGTTCACTCCGCCCACGTTCCCGTTGTTCTCCGGGTCGACCGGATTGAACGTGAGGGGGGTGCCATCCGGATGCTTGGCGCCCTTGGCGATCAGCAGCTCCATCATCTTGGTGATGGGCACCGAGTTGTCGTAGAGCGGGGCGCCGTCCGCCAGGACGATGACGGAGTTGACCTGGCAGCTGAAGCACACGGACTTGCGGCCGTCCCACGGCGTCTCCCACGTCTGCACGCCCTTGACCCACTCGTCGCTCTGGGTGGCCCAGAACTTACCCTCCGTCATACCCGTGTAGACGGTGTCATCGTACGTGCCGCCGTTGCAGCAGCCCGGCCAGCCCCAGCCCGGGTTGAGCGGCTGCTTGAACCAGTTGAGCCACTTGTCGTCCTGGCGCTGCGAGGAGAAGTAGGCGCCCAGGCCGAAGAGGGCCTCGCCGATGGAGCGCTCGTTGTTGCGGAAGATCGTCTGGTTGACGGCCTTCATCAGCTTGGGCCGGTCGAGCTGGTCCTCGTTGATGACGGGGAAGGACTGATCGCAGCTGGGCCGCAGCGGCTCGAGCATCTGGGGCGGGTCGTACCAACCATTGTTCGGACCGAAGGTGGCCACGCCCATGCGCACGTTGGGCGCGCCGGCGATGACCTGCTTCAGCACCTTGCGCGCCACCACGAACTTGGGCGGACGCACGTTGAGCACGCGGCCACTGAGGACCCACTTGCGGTACGCCTCGACCGGAAGCGGCGGCTCGTCGAACGCGCGCTCGGGGCCGTTCATGCCGTAGGTGTAGGGATCCAACGGGTGCGTGACGATCGGACCACGCCACCAGCCCTTCGTCGTCAGACACGAGATGCACTCGTTCATGATGGCGGGCTTGAGGTAATAGATGTCCTTCCAGTTCAGCGCGTTCCAGCAGGCCGACGCCGCGTCCGTGGAGCCGCTGGTCGTGCGGTTGTCGAAGGAGAGCGAGGCGGGGGCCTCGTTCACCACCATCGACACGCGGCGGCCACGGGACTGGTAGAACAGGTTCGGGTTGAAGAACTGGGGCGAGGTGGTGCTGAAGTCGGCATCCGCGTCGTAGGGGACGGAGCCATTGAGCTTCGGATCGGAGCTGTCCTTGTTGAACCAGCTCATCGCCGTGACCAGCGCCGGATCCGTGCAGCCCAGGCCGACGTTGAGACCCGCGTGACCATCGGCGCCGATCTCATCGGACCTGTCCACGCCGGGAGGGGTCGGGACGGCACCCGCGTTTCCGTTCACCTCGGGCAGGAAGTCCGGGAAGTCCTGCATCGAGTCGTTGTTGCCGAGCAGGAAGATGGCGCTGGGCGGGCTGGAGGGGATCTCGAAGAAGTCCTTGTCGGCCCCCACCGCGGGGCTCATCATGGAATCGCCCATGGTGACGCCGCCCGTGCAGCAGGCGGCCAGCTCCGGCATGGCCACGGTGCCCGAGCGGCTCTCCAGGGCCAGGAATCCCACGCCCCCCGCCACCACCACTCCTGCGGCAAGTCCCAGCCTGCGGCTCCACGGCCGCTGCAGGGTGCGTCGTATGGTGTCGAAGTCGATGCGCATCATGAATGGCTCCTAGAGACCGAACCGCACCACGAACTCCACTTCGGTCCCACGACCGTTTTCGTCCAAGCAGTGTACGGTAATTTTATGCGGAACACCGTCAAACGTGGTTTTCCCGACGCTATTCGTCAAATCCCTCAGCGCGCGCCGGTCACCACCCGCCTTCGACTCGACGACGGTGATACCGCTCACTGACACCTGTTGTCCGATGTGGCCACTGCGCGCACAACGTGTGCCTTCCTTGATCTGACCGGGGGGGCAGTCAGCGGCTCCCGCCGCGTTGATGTCCACGTTGACCGCCGTGAGCTCCGCGGGCTTGCCGGTGAACATATCGAAGCGGGAGAGCATGTACTGGCGGCCCGCGTCCGCGCACGCGAGCAGCTCGTCGCCGGTGCGCTCGTTGCGGGCCGCGCCCAGCTCGCTGTGGGAGAACGTCACCGCCGCGGCCGCCAGCAGGCTGATGACCGCCAACAGCACCACCACCAGCAGCAGAACGGAGCCGCGTCTGTCGAGGCGTCTCTTCATGGCAAATCTCCTAGCCTCCAGCACAATTGAAATCATCGCTGGGAAGAACGCCCTTACAGGCGTTCACCGTGGTCGAGTCCAAGGAATAAACGGGGATGGGCATCTCCGAGGAGCGCATGTTCCGCACCTGGACCGTCATCTCGGAGAGGATGCGCCGGAAACCATAGGGCGCGTTCAGAATCTCGGGCCGGCCCGCGAAGGCGGGAATCCTGTTCATGAAACCAGGGCTGATGCCCGAGTCGCGGGTGCTGGTGCGCGCCACCAGGGCCACACGCACGGCGCGGATGTTGGCCGGGTTGTTCGCGTCCAGCGGAATGCTGTAGGGGGGATCGGGCGCCGGGAGGGTGGGGATCGGCGTCAAGGTCGTGCCGTCGGCGCGCACGAAGGTGACGCGCATCGCCTCGATGTCCTCGGCCACCGGCTCACCGAACGCGTTCGCGTCCTTCTCCTCCAGCCCATGCCGGCGGAACAGGTAGGGCCGGCCCGGCGTGCCCGGAATGCCATCATCATCGATGAGCTGGATGGAGTAGTCGTAGACGTCGATCTTGAAGACGTGGATGGACAGCCCACCCGAAGCCGTGTTGAAGCAGCTCGGTTCGAAGTTATTGACGTTGGTGAAGTCCTTGACGTTGGGGAAGATGTCGGTCCCCGACCCGATCTGCAACATCAGGTCTCCCTTGGCCGCGGGAGCGCTGAGCCGCGCATACGTCCATTCTAGCGCGCCCGGGCATACCAACTGGATGATCTGCCCCCTGCGCAGCGACGCGGGCAGCCCCTTGGCCAGGTTGATGGTGGTCGTGCCCTTGATGATGTTGGAGGCAACCGCGTTGAAAGCCGGGTCGCGCATACGGAAGACGAGCCGGTCCGAGCGGTTGGTGGCCGCGTTGTCGTACCAGTCGGCCGGGAAGTCGAAGGCCAGGTACGGCTCGATGCCGTAGCCGGCCATGCGCAGGTTGCGCACCACCATCTGGTGGGTCTGCCGCAACGAGGCCTGGCCTCCGCGGATGCCCGCCTGCGTGTAGAAGGACTGGGTGTAGCCGAGGAAGGCGGCGGAGACCGCGAGCACCGTGACGAACGTCACGGCGGTGCCCACCAGCAACTCGATGATCGTGAAACCGCGTTGCCGCCGCATCACACGCCTCCCATCTGGATGCGCATCGCCTGCGTGGTGACGACACGCGGCACGCCCGCGTCCGTGTACATGACCTTCACCCAGATCTGCATGCGCCGCACTTTGTCGCTCACGTCCTGCAGGCGGACGATGTAGTAGCGCTTGAACTCGGTCGTCACACCACTCTCGTCGGTGAAGCTGGCCGTGGCCAGGCCGGCGAACTTGTCGGGGCCCAGCATCATGATGCTCTCCTCGCCATGCATGCACTCCAGATAGGAGGCGTGGTCTCCGGACGAGGGGTCGAGCAGCTTGTGGTCCTTGTCCAGCGGATCCTCCGCGCACAGCGGATCGGACGCGCTGAGCCGCGGGTCGTTGAAGGGCCAGAGTTGGATCTGCTCGGCCAGGTCATTGGCGATGTCGGTGGCCTGCATGAGCCGGCGTGCCTGACCGGTGGCACTGCGCGCCTGGACGAGCGCGCCGAGCAGACCGACCAGGCCCACGAGGAACACCACCGCGGCGATCAGTGCCTCGATCGTCGTGAAACCGTTACGTGCGTGAGAAGGAACGCGTCGCAGCATGGGAGTCACCTCTAGTGCGGCTTCGCCGTGTGCGCGTTGGCCGAGAAGGTTCGCACGAGGCCGGTATTGGTGATGACGACGGCCTGGGCGTTCTCGACCCCGCCACCGCCCGTCGGCATGAAGGTGATGGAGCCCGAGCCGGCCGGCTGCCGGTTGCCCGCGGCATCGGCGAGCACCACGGTGCCATCCGGCTCGAAGAAGACGACGCCGCGCAATGGCTCGGCGGCGCCGTCCCCCGTGCAGAAGGTGCACGCCGTGTCGTTGGGGACGAAGCAGAAGGGCGGAGGGAAGGTGTCGGAGCCCGTGGTGGGGCCCTTGGCGAGGCCGATCTTGTCGGACATCAGCGAGGTGCAGCCCGCATGCGCCACCGAGCCGACGGCGGACTTGAAGCCATTCTGCAGCACCCGCACCGACGGGTTGAAGTGCCCCGAGTCGAGCAGCGGGAAGTAGTCCTTGCCCGCGGGCGCGGGGGGCGAGCCGGGCTTCAGATCGTCCAGGGTCTTCCAGGGCGTGTCGCTCAGCGTCTTCTGAAGATTCGAATAGGCGTCCACCACCACCCAGTACTGGATGGGGCTGCCCGCTCCGTATTTGTCCGCGTTGACGATCACCGCCACACGCTGGTTGCGGCCATAGGCGTGAGAGCGCGCGCTCGAGAGCACCGCGGCGAACTCCAGCGCGCCTCCCGTCAGTCGCGTCCGCTGGGGCAGCACCTCCAGCGCGGCATAGGAAAGAGCGGCGAGGATGCCCACAATGCCCAGGGCGGTCGCCATTTCCACCAGGGAGAAACCGGCATTGCGACGGGTACGCTTCATAGGGAGTCCATCAGCAGGCGCCCCCCGTGAGCCATCACCATCCTCGACCGGGCGCCCAGAAACGGGTCTGAATCCAATTGACCTTCTACGGGTCCGCTGCGGGGCAGCTTACCGCAAATTCCGACGGCGGATCATCGCATCCTGGGGACCCCAGCGGGAGAGGCGACGGAGCGAGCACTCGCCTTCGGAAATTTCTTTCCCCGCTGGAGCCATCCCGGCATCTTCCGGCCAGCAACGATAGACGCGGGAAGGACGCAATGACGGGGACGTACCAGACACTCACGGTGGATCTGCCGGAGACGGAGTCGGAGGCGGCGCAGGATCTGCTGCACGAGGCGGGGGCGATGGGACTGGAAGTGAGGGATCGGGAGAGCCTCATCATGCCGGGAGTGCGAGCGCCCGCGGCGGGCGAGTCCATCCTGGTCGCCTACTTCGAGGACACCCAGACGGCGGAGGCGGCCCGGGCGGAGCTGGCCGAGGCCTTCCCCTCGGCGCGGATGCAGCTGTCCCAGGAGCAGCAACAGGACTGGAGCAACGCCTGGAAGGCGCACATCAAGTCCGTGCAGGTGGGCCGGCTGTGGGTCGGTCCCCCCTGGGAGGCGCAGAGCGCCCCATCCGACAAGGTGCGACTCGTCATCGAGCCGAAGATGGCGTTCGGCACCGGCGACCACCCCACCACCTCGCTGTGTCTGGGTGCGGTGGACGACTACATGGCCACCCATCCGGGTGCGAGTGTGCTGGATGTGGGGACGGGTACGGGTGTGCTGGCCATCGCGGCGAAGAAGCTGGGAGCGGGCCGGGTGGTGGGCACGGACAACGATCCGGTGTCGGTGGAGCTGGCGCGGGAGAACGCGCAGGACAACGGCACGCCGGACGTGGAGCTGTCCGGCAAGGAGCTGACAGAGGTGGAGGGCACCTTCGAGCTGGTGGTGGCCAACATCCTGGCCAACACGCTCATCGAGCTGGCCCCGCTCATCGTCCCCAAGGTGAAGGACAGGCTGGTGATGGCGGGCGTGCTCGCGCACCAGAAGGCGGACGTGGAGGCGGCGTACGTGAACCTCGGGCTGGTGCCGGAGCCCGGAGCCCAGCAGGGCGAGTGGGTGCGCCTGGACTTCCACCGCGCGAAGTAGCCCGGTCCCCGGGGCGCGGCCTAGAGTCGCCCCCATGCTGAAGCCCCACACCCAGGCGCTGTTCGACGAATACACCTCGTCCCATCAGCACCCCACCAACCGCCTCACGCACAAAATCGCCATTCCCCTCATCGTCCTGCACATCGTCGCCATGCTGGACTGGGTGCGGTTGGTGTCCTTCCCCCTCATGCCCGGTGGCGAGCTGACCCTCGCCCACGTGGCCTGGGTGCTCGCCTCCATCTGGTACCTGCGCGCGGATGCGAAGCTCGGTGGCATCGTCTCCGTCGCCATGGCCTTCTGCATCCCGCTCGGCCGCGCCCTGCCCGGCGGGTTCGTCGTCGCCATCGCCATCGGCGGGTGGCTCGTCCAGCTCGCCGGCCACGCCGTCTGGGAGAAGAAGTCGCCTTCCTTCTTCACCAACCTGGTCCACGCCCTCGTCGGCCCCCTGTTCTTCGTCGCCCTGCTCACCGGGGACTACAAGCTCGGGGCGCAGGCGCAAGCCGCGCCCCAGTCAGCCAGGTAGAGGGCACTCGCCCGTTACTTGCCCCGCCCGCGGATGCGAAGCGAGAAGTCATCGCGGCCCTGGGCGGCGAGGGCCAACGTGTTGATGTGGTGGCGCGCGCGCGTCCGGGCGAGATCCACGTCGGTGTCGATGAGGCCCAGCTCGAAGGCCAGCTCATCCGAGTAGGCGGGAAGAAGGGTGCGGTGGTCGTAGGGGACGTTGGTGGCGCTGACCTTCTCGAGGTGGCGCACCAGGTTGGTGGTGCAGTTGTTGGTGAGCGAGTCGTAGAACTCGGGCCGCTGCTGGAGGGCGTTCATCCGCCGCACCATGTCGAGGAAGAAGGCGGTGGTGCGCTCCTTCGACGCGCGGATGGGATGCAGGTAGACGTCGTCTCGGCGGTGGTTGCTGCGCAGCTGGATGAGGTCGCGCTCGTCACCGACGACGTAGGTGAGCTCGAACTGGCGGAACAGGCCACCCACCGCGGAGAACGTCTCACCGCGCTCGCGGCGGATCTCCACGGAGAAGACGAGGAAGCGGTCTCCGGAGAACTCGAAGCTGACCATGGTGTGGGCGGCGCCCTCGAAGCCGGAGAAGGGCTCGACGATGAACCACGCGCGGACGAGCTCCTGGGTGTCGTAGGTGGCGGAGTACCAGGCCTCGTCCCAGTCCGTGGTGCCGCGGTAGCGGAAGTCGCGCAGGTCGTGGAAGGTGACGCGGGAGCCCTGGATGTCGGCTCGCGCGGAGCGGGCGAGATCCGGCGCCCATTCGCGGGTGAGCGAGGGCCGCACGGTCTGGGTCCAGGCGAACACGCAGACGCAGAGCACGGCGAGCACGCCCAATGCCTTCCGCCTGGAGCCCCGGCGCCAGACGAGGACCACCGCCACGACGAAGAGCAGGGCCAGCCCATACCGCCACCAGGCGGGCCCCTGAGGACCCACGCCGGTGAGGACGACGGCGGACACGAGCCACGTGAGGCCGAGGGCGAAGAGGACGAAGAGACCGAAGGTGCCGGCGCGAGCGAGAAGACGCATGGACGCCGCCAGTATCCGCTACGCGCTCAGGGCTGTCGAAAGCTCCCGCTCCTCCCTCCGGGCGAAGCCATTCAGCGAGTACACCACCACGCCCTCCCGGCGCCCCTTCACCCGCTCCTCGGAGATGCGCTCTCCCTGGAAGCGCCCCTCGCCCGCCCGCCAGGTGCTCTCACTCACCAGGATGTCCACACCCAGTGTCTTGGTGAGCCCCTCCACCCGTGAGGCCACGTTCACCGCGTCGCCGATGACCGTGTACTCGTGTTGCTCCGCGCCCCCCAGCATCCCCGCCGCCACCACCCCCGTGTGCAGCCCGATGCCGATGCGCAGCGGTGCCTCGCCCCGCTGCTCCCGCCACGCGTTGAGCTCCACCAGCTTCGTCCTCATGTCGAGCGCCGCCTGCATCGCGTGCACGGCGTGCCGCGGGTCCCCGTCCGGCACGCCCCAGCACGCCAGCATCCCGTCTCCCAGGAACTTGTTCACGATGCCCCCGTGCCCCATGACGATCTGCGACATGTGCCCGAAGTAGTCGTCCAGCAGCTCCAGCACCGCCCTGGGGGGCAGCGTCTCGCTCAGCGAGGTGAAGTCCCGGATGTCGCTGAAGAGGATCGTCACCTCGCGCTGCATCGGCTCCAGCGTTCCATCCCCCGTTCCCATCACCCGATCCACCACCTGCCTGGGCAGGAAACGCGACAGGTTGTCGAGCCGCCGCAGCGTCAGGAACATGCGGCGCGCCTCCCCGTTCACCAGCCCGATGAGCAGCCCGAGCGAGAGGTAGCAGCCGAGCACGAAGCTCACCAGGGACAAGGAGAACGCACCCGCCATCCAGCTCGCCAGCACGTACGTCGCCGAGGCCAGCACCGTGGACAGCACCACGTGCAGCCAGCTGTAGCGGGCCACCGAGAAGGCAATCACCACCGCGCAGCTCGCCGCCAGCATCGGCGCGTTGAGGTGCCCACTGTCCTGGATGATCCGCCACGCCATGAAGCCGAAGAAGCCACAGTCGAAGAGCGTCGCCAGCACCGGCCGCCAGATGGCCCGGCGCGGATTCGCCTTCTCGCGCCACACCGTCACCAGCATCACCACGGCGCCGAGGATGTAGAGGAACACCGCCCCCCGCAGCAGCGGATCCGCTGGCAGCACCTCCCCCTCCATCCGGGCGATGAAGGACTGACTCACGAAGAGCAGCGCCATCAGCACGAGCCGCGTCGCTGCCACCAGGCGCTCACCCCGCAGCGCGCTCTCCGCCAGCACCTGCTCCTGGTTGGCCTGGGCCACCTCGAAGCGGGCGACGGTGCTCTCATCCGCCCAACGCGCCATCCGGTCCCTCTTCCGGCTCATGCGGGACGGACCCCGGGCACGGGGTGCAGGGACTCCACGAGGCCCTCGTGGGTCGATTCGATGGCGAGAGGACATGTCGGGCTGCGCATAGCAGGTGTGCCGCCACTTTGCCTCGCTCCCGATGGCTCGTCCCCCCGCCCTCCCTCCCGCACAAGAGGCTCGATGGGTTGGCGGCACCTCCCCGCCGCCAGAGATTGACGGGTAGCAGACCTTCACAGCGCAGGAGTCCACCATGGCAGGCAAGTTCAGCGGTCCCACGCCCCCCGCCCAGGGCTACACGGAAGCCGTCACCCAGTCACGTGGCATCACCGAGAAGGCCGGGCGCGGTGTGCCCGACGAGCGGCGCACCTTCTCCGAGCAGCGCGAGGGCCATTTCCCGGGCAACGCGGACGACGACACCGTGACCGGCCACAAGACGGCGTCCGGGGCCGATCCCACCAACACCCCTCCCGGCCCGGCGGCCGAGGGAGCGGGCGAATCGCTGGGCGCCAGTAGCGGGAGCGGCGAAGCGGCCAGCGGTCGCGTGCAGGGCGATTGATGCGCAGACAGTAGAGGACCCATGCCAGGACAGGCCCTCTCTCGACTATTGGAGCGCCTCCCCTTCGGGAGGAACGTCATCGACGGAGTCCCCGTCGCCCCACCCCAGCACCTGCCGCGCCTCGAGCGCACCCATGTCTTCCATGGGTTCGACTCGCTGCCGCCAGCGGACGGTCCGCGCCAGCTCGGAACGGGCGACACGCTGCTGGTGCACCACCCCCAGCCGCGCCCGACCCGCGACCACATGCTCCGGGTGATGACGTACAACATCCTCCTGGGTGGAACGCACCGGCAGTTGCTGGAGCGCTACTTCGTCGAGCTGGAGTCGAGCGGCCGGATGCCGGACGTCATCGCGCTCCAGGAGGCCAGCCAGCCCACCGCCGTGGAGCTCGCGCGCGATTATGGCTTCCACCTCGCCTACCACGGCCGCGACATCGGCGGACCCGTGGTGAACGGCAAGGCCATCCTCAGCCGCCACCCCATCCTCGAGGCCGCGCACTACACCTATGCCTTCCCCGAGGACGCGCGCGCGGCGGCCATCGCCCGCCAGGGCTTCGTGGGCGAGCTGGACGAGGACCGCGGCGCCCTCTTCACGCTGCTCCAGGTGTTCGGCCAGACGGTGGCCCTCTACTGCGTGCACCACACCCTGGGCGACAGCGGCATCAACGCCGGCCAGCTCTGGCAGCTCCAGGCCGTCCTCCACTCCCGCGACGGCGTGCCCTCCATCGCCCTGGGCGACTTCAACGCCAACATCAACGTCAAACACCACTACTCGCTGCTGCCCAACCCCCTGCGCAAGCACGAGCCCACCGAGACGGTGAAGGACTACGAGTCCCGCTACGGTGACGTGCACCCGAGCGTGGGTGACTGGGGCGTGGGCAACATCGCCGACGTGCGCGTGCGCCGCGCCCTCCACGCGCTCGAGCACGAGCTGCCGGATCCGCTCCACCGCGCCCGCGAGCGGCGCGTGCGGCTGCCGGACGGCACCTTGATGAGCCCGGAGCAGGCCCGCGAGATGCTCGTGGCCGGCAAGGTGCCCAAGGGCTCCCCGCAGTGGCTGCGGCTCCAGGACGTGGCGGACCTGTCCACCCTCAATGCCCTGCCCGACGGCACTGGCGTGCCCCCCGCCACCGGCAAGCGCTTCGACACCTTCTTCGCCTCCCGCCAGCTCGAGCCCCTGCTGCTGGAGGTGGACCACTCCACCGAGGCGTCCGACCACCTGCCCTCCTTCGCCGACTTCCAGTTGCGCGACACCCGCCACTGAGTCCGCCCTGGTGGGGACGGCGGCTTCCTGCTGAAGTCGCCCTTCCCCTTCAGGAGGAGAATCCCGCCGTGGTCCGACTCTTCGTCCCGCTCCCGGAGCCCACCCCCTCCGAGGTGACCCTCACCGGCGAGCGGCGTCACTACCTCGTCCACGTGCTGCGGCTCGGCGAGGGCGCCTCGCTCGAGGTCTTCGACGGCGCGGGCCGCTCCTGCACGGCACGCGTGGCCTCGGTGGACGCGGACGCGGTGCGCCTGGAGCTCGGTGAGGCCCGGCGCTCGCCTCCCCGGCGCCAGGTGCACATCCTCCAGGGGCTCCCCAAGGGCGACAAGCTGGAGTGGGTGCTGCAGAAGGGCACCGAGCTGGGCGCCACCGCGTTCCACCCCGTGGCCGCCGCGCGCAGCGTGGTGAAGCTCGAGCCCAAGCGCGCCGAGGAGCGCACCGCCCGGTGGGCGAAGATCGTCGAGGAGGCCTCCCGCCAGTGCCGGCGCGATGACGTGCCCGTCGTCCACCCGCCCCGCCCCCTGGTGGAGGCGGTACGTGCGCTCGCCCCGGACACCACCCTGCTGGTGCTCGACGAGGAGGAGTCCGCCGTCCCGCTGGGCGAGGCCTTCCGCGGCAGCGCCCCCGGCTCTCCCGTCGCCCTCGTGGTGGGCCCCGAGGGCGGACTGGCCCGCGAGGAGGTCCAGGCACTCCGCGCGCTCGGTGGACGCCCCGTCACCCTGGGCCGGCTCATCCTCCGCACCGAGACGGCCGCGCTCGCCGCCCTGGCGGTGATGATGCACCTGGATGGGGAGCTCGGTTAGGCGGGGCGCATGCCCGGGAGCCGGGAGGACGAGCCCCCGCCGCTCGCTGTCTGCCCAGCCCCTCCCCCCATCCCTATGTTTCCTCCGCGACAGTGACTTCTTCCCGAGGTCCGCAGAGAGGGATTCATGAACGCCATCATCGCCTACATCATCATCGGACTCATCGTGGGCGTCATCGTGCGAATCGCCCTGCCTCCGGCGCCCCAGGTGGGCTTCCTGGGGAGCGTCCTGCTCGGCATGGTGGGAGGCATCGTCGGCGGGCTCTTCAGTTCGGCGCTCGCCCCGAATCAGGCGCTCTCCACCATCCACCCGCTGGGCATCACACTGGCCGTCATCGTCTCGACACTCATCACGGTCGGAGTGACCCTGGCCACGCGCCGCCGGCGCTTCGGATGATGCCTCCCCGACGGTGACCAGGCGGGGAGCCCTGGGTTTCCGGTGGTTTTCTTGCCCCCGGCGCGGAGAGGGCGTTTCATGGTGCTACAGCCCTCTCCAGCCCGGAGGAACCGTTGTCCAAGTGCATGAAGTGCGGAGCTCCGCTGCCGCCCGTAGGGGATTGCCCCACCTGCGCCGCCGCGACCCAGCCCGCGGCCCGGGCCATCCCGAGTCTCCTGGACAAGGAGATCATGATCGACCGCCGCCGTCCGGATCGCGACGCGCCGGCTCCCGCCCCCTCCGCGCCTCCGGGAATGGTGGCCCGCGCTCCGGTTCCTCCCGGGATGAATCCGGCGAATGCCCAGGGCCCGCGTCCCCAGGCCCCGGCTCCGGCCGCGCCTCGCGCTCCGGGTCTGCCCGTGATGCCGCCGCGCCCGCAGCAGGCACCGGCCGCCCAGATGGCCCCGGCTCCCGCGCCCCGTCCCCAGCCCCAGGCCGCCGCTCCGGCCGCGCCGCGAGCCCCGGCTCCCGCGCAGGCCGCCGCGCCTCGTCCTTCGGCGCCGCCCCAGGCGACTCCCTCCTTCAACCTGCCCGGCGTCGCGGCTCCGGCTCCGCGCCCGTCCGCCCCGCAGCCGGTGGTCGCGAGCGAGCCGGCTCCGGCCCCCGCCCCCGCTCCGCGACAGGCGTCCGCTCCGGGCCTGCCCGTGATGCCGCCGCGCCCGCAGGCCGCCGCCCCGGCACAGCAGGCGGTGGCGCACGCGCCGCAGCGGATGTCCGCGGCCGACGAGGAGGCCTCCTTCTCCGTCGATCTCGACGAGACCATCGATGATGGCGAGCCGGTCACCCTGCCCATGGGTGCCCCCGACAACCCGGCCCCGGTCCGCGCCGCTCCCGCCGTCAAGGCGCCCGTCATCTCGGAGACCGGCGTGACCGAGGTCCACGCGCGCCCGGCCTCGCTCTGGCGCCGGCTGCTGGCCTTCACCATCGACACCGGCGCCATCGGCGGAGTGGCGGCGCTGTATCTGATGCTCGCCTCCAGCGTGGCCGGCGTGCAGGCACCTCAGACGGGCCTCTCGGGGCTGGATGCCTTCGTCATCCAGGTCCGCGCGCTCCAGTCCGTGCTGGTGCCCGGCGCCGTCCTCCTGCTGGTGCTGTCGCTCGTCTACTGCGCGGTGTCCGCCTTCCTCTGGAATGGCCGCACCCTGGGACGCCGGCTGCTCGGATTGAGGCTCGTGGACACCCACGGGCTGGCTCCGGCGCCGGGACGGGCCATCGTTCGCGCCATGCTCGCCAGCCTGTCCTTCGGACTCTTCCTCGCCGGCTTCTGGATGGCCCTCTTCGACCGCCGGGGCCAGACGCTGCACGACAAGCTCACGTCCACGTACGTGGTCCAGCCGAGCTAGTCGCCTCCCGCGCCCAGGCGGGGACCCATCGTCCCCGGTGCGCTGAGTCTGGAGGGCAGGCAGGCGGCTCCCTTCGCCCTACACACCCCTCGTCGAGTCGGATAGAAGTCCCTTTCGGACATTTCCAACCCTTCTCCAGAGGAGAAACGGCAGGGACTTCCCGGTTTTTGAAGGATTCGTTGTGCCTGCCGGCCGCGGCTCTAAGATGCCGCGTCCCCCATGCCTTCTCATCTTGCCCAGACCCTGATCGCGCAAGGCCTCCTCTCCAGGGACAAGGCCGAAGAAGCCTTGCGTCATCAGGTGGCGCAGGGTGGCACCATCGACACCGCGTTGCTGGAGCGCCGGCTGCTGCCGGAAGCCCAGGTCCTGCAAGCGCTCGGAGATGCCTCGGGGCAGCGCCCCGTCAACCTCGCCGACTTCGAGCCCAACGCGGACGTCGCCTCCTTCATCCCCCCGAAGATCGCCGAGCGCCTGTGCGTGGTGCCGCTGTCGCTCGACGGCAGCACCCTGCACGTGGCCTGCGGCTACCCGGTGCCCCAGAAGGAGCTGGACGAGGTGGGCTTCCTCCTCGGCAAGGCCCTGGAGCTCTGGGTGGCCACCGAGGTCCGCATCCGCGAGTGGATCTCCGTCATCTACCGGCAGCCACTCGCCCCGCGCTACGCCACGCTCCTCGCCTCGCTCGACCCCTCGGCGGCCCCTCCCCCGGCGCCACCGCCCCAGGTCCAGGCCCAGCCCGCGGCGGCTCCGGCTCCGAAGCCCGCCGCCACCGCCGCTCCGGCCCCAGCGCCGAAACCCGCCGCTCCCGACGAGTCTGCGCTCACCATGGAGATGGTGGAGCGGCTGGCGCGCTCGGTGGCCGCCGAGCCCATCGCGCTCGAGGAGCCGAGGCTCGTCGCGCCGCCCGCGCAGCCGCAGCCGCAACGGGTCGCGCCCCCGGCGCAGGCCCCTCACGCCGCCCCCGCCCAGCCCGCGCGTCCGGCCGCTCACACCGCGCCTCCGGTCGCCGCGCCGCCTCCAGCCGCCACCCGTGAGCCGCTGCGCCTGAACATGACCGAGCCCGCGCGTCCCGCGGCCCCGGCCCAGCATCCCCAGGCCCAGCCCACCGCCGTGATGCGCCCCGCGGCTCCGCCTCCGCAGGCCCAGCCCGCCGCTCCCGCCATCACGCGTCCGCCGGTGCAGCCGCAGGCCCAGCCCGCCGCTCCCGCTCCGCAGCGTGTCGCCGCTCAAGGCGGTGCCCAGCCGCGCCCGCTGCTCGAGCCGCGTGCTCCGGAGGCCGCCGCGCCGCAGTCCCCCCGGGACGATGTGCCCGAGTGGACGCTCGCGCAGGCCCGCGCCGCCCTCAAGGAGTCCACGAGGGACCGCGACCGGCTCATCGACACCGCCCTGCGCTTCGGGCGCCGCACCTTCGACTACGTGGCCGCCTTCGCCGTGCTGCGTGGCGCGGCCGTGGGCTGGGACTCGCGCGGCGAGGGCCTGGCGAGCGACAAGCTGTCGCTGGTCTCCGTCCCGCTCGACGCCTCCAGCGTCTTCCGCACCGTGGCCATCACCCGCGGCAGCTACGCGGGCCCCATGCCGCCGGACAGCCTGACGAAGCACTACCTGGAGCTGTTCGGCCGCCAGCCGCCGCGGACCCTCTTCCTCTACCCGGTGGAGGTGCGCGGCCGGCTCGTGGCGGTGCTCTACGGCGACTGCGGGCAGAAGCCCATCAGCCAGCGCCGCCTCTCCGACTACATCCTGTTCTGCCAGGACCTGCCCGCCGCCTTCCAGGAGCTCATCCTCTTCCGCAAGCAGCGGCTGGGGGAGCTGCGCAACTCGCTGGACTTCGACGTGGACGTGGACGAGCAGCCCGCCGCCGGCACCGGCATGGCCCCGAGCGCCCCGCCCCCCGCGATGGCCGCGGGCCTGGGGTGGAGCCCCTTCGTCACGCGCTCCGCCAACGCGCTGGGCCGCGCCGCCGCCATGGCGCCGCTGGTCATGTCCCAGGAGGAACGGCCGCCCCCAGACTTCGGCCCCATCCTCAAGCGCCTCACCGGCCCGGACGCCAACCAGCGCTCGAGCGCCATGGCCGAGCTGGCGCGCTCGCCCGAGGCCAGCGCCAAGGTGCTCGCCACCCACTTCCCCGGCCCCACGGCGTGGAGCCGCCTGCCGGTGGTGGACCTGCCCGAGGCCGACGAGCTGGGCCCCATCCCCGGAGCCCTGTCGCGGCTCGGCCGGCCCGCGGCCCAGGCGCTGGCGCCCCTGCTGGACTCGAGTGACGCGGACACGCGCTACTTCGCGCTCCTCACCGCCGGCAGCCTCCCGTACGCGGAGCTGGTGGACGGCGTGCTGCGCGGCCTCTTCGACTACGAGCCGGACATCTCCAGCGCCGCGCGCGTGGCCGCCGCCGCCCTCAAGCACCTGCCCCGCCTGGACGCCGCGAAGAAGGAGCTGCGCCAGGAGCTCATCAGCCGGGACGCGCTGCGCCGCTCGCTGGCCGCGCGGGCCCTGGGCACGCTGCATGACCGGGAGGCCATCGAGGGCCTCATCAACCTCACCCGCGGCGACGACGAGATGTGCGCCCAGGCCGCCTCCGAGGCGCTGCGCGAGGTGACGCGCGCCACGTTCGGCCTGGACGCGCGCGCGTGGACGGCGTGGTGGGCGGAGAACCGGCAGCGCCGCCGCGCGGACTGGCTGGTCTCCGCGCTGCGCCACCCGGAGCTGGACATCCGCCTGGCCGCCATCGAGGAGCTCAGCCGCGGCATCAACGACACGCTCGGCTACTACGCGGACGCACCCGAGCCCGAGCGTGAGGCCGCCGTGCGCCGGTGGGAGGCCGCGGTGGCGGACCCCGCCCGGGCGCGCCGGCTGGCCCTGCTCTGACGCGGTGAGGACGAGGGCGGCATGACGAGCCAGGCGTGGATCAGCCTCGGGGCCTGCGCGGGGCTGCTGGCGCTGGCGGGCCTGGCGCTGGTGCGCGTGGGACGCAGCCCGATGGCACTGCCGCTCTCGGTGTTGTGCATCACGCTGTCCACGTGGAACTTCGCCGACTTCGCGCTGGCGCACTCGGGGGAGCCTGGCTGGCGCATCATGGCCCTGGCCGCGGCGCTGATGAGCGCGCCGTCCGCGCTGCACTTCATCCTCGCCTTCGTGGGAGAGCGGCGCCGGCTGGCGGTGGTGATGTTCTCCAGCTACGGCGTCTTCGGGGCGCTGACGGCCGCGTCGCTGGCGGGGCTGGGCTCGGAGCGCATGGCCGGGCTGGTGGGCTCGCGTGCCTTCGCGCTGCTGGTGCTGGCGTTCAGCGGGCCGCTGCTGCTCGGGGGCTTCGGCCTGCTCACCCAGCACCTGCGCCGCGAGGTGCGCTCCACCGAGCGCACCCGGACGGGGCTGCTCCTCACCGGACTGGCGCTGCTGGTGACGCTGCTGGGCACGGACCTGGTGGCGGTGATGGGCCAGGACGTGCCGCGCCTGGGCAACCTGGGCACACTGCTGGGCCTGCCGGCGATCGCCGTGGTGGCGCTGCGCCTGCGCCTCTTCGGGAGGGACCTGTCCAACGTCCACGCCATGTACGCGCTGCTGCTGGCGCTGGTGGGAGTGCTGTCCTACCTGGCCGTCTTCCAGCTGTTCGCCGCGCAGTACGGCGCGCTGGTGGTGGGGACGGCCGCCATCACCCTGGTCCTGCTGGCCACCATGCGCCGGGGCGTCATCGCCTACGTGGCGCAGCGCGAGCGGCTGGAGCAGATGGCCACCCTGGGCCGCTTCTCCGCGCAGATGGCGCACGACCTGAAG
Organism: Archangium lipolyticum; assembly: GCF_024623785.1. Lineage (NCBI taxonomy): Bacteria > Pseudomonadati > Myxococcota > Myxococcia > Myxococcales > Archangiaceae > Archangium > Archangium lipolyticum. The sequence goes on along the minus strand of NZ_JANKBZ010000005.1, from coordinate 143,461 downwards.
AACCCCATCGCCGCGCTCAAGGGCGCCGCGCAGTACCTCAAGGTGGAGCACGCCCAGGGCCGTCCCTGGGACGACAAGGGCGAGTTCCTGGACCTGCTGCTGGAGCAGGTGGAGCGGCTGGACCGGGTGGTGAGCACCTACCAGCGCCTGGGGAGGGTGGAGCCGCTGCGGGCGCCGCTGGACCTGAACGAGCTGGTGGCGAGCGTGCTGTCGCTGCAGGCCTTCACCGGACGCCCGGAGGTGCAACTGCGGCGCGAGCTGGCGGTGGACCCTCCGCGCTGCTCGGGGGATTGGGACCTGCTGGCCAACGCACTGGAGAACCTGGTGCGCAACGCCTTCGAGGCCATGCCGTGCGGAGGCACCCTCACGGTGCGGACGCAGGTGGTGGGCACGGGCCTGGAGCTGAGCGTGGAGGACACGGGCGAGGGCATGAACGTGCGCACGCGCGAGCGGGCCTTCGACGACTTCTACACCACCAAGGCCATGGGGAGCGGGCTGGGGCTCGCCTTCGTACGCCGGGTGGTGGAGGCCCACGGGGGACAGGTCTCGCTGACGAGCCACGAGGGGCGAGGCACCACCGTGACGCTGCGCCTGCCGGCCTCCGAGGCACCCGCCAGTGCTGCCGTGCCGGGACAGGGCGCTCCCTGGCCGAGTTGCTGAAGAAGACTCGCGGCGGGTCCAGTCTCCTCTGCTCACAAAAAGCACCGTGGAACTCCTTCCAGCGGAAGGCGCACTGCCGGCAATCCCGCACGGCCGCGCGCCCGGCCAAGGAAGCAACCCCATGGAGCTGGAGAAGAACGAGAAGCCACAGCAGATGAAGAAGTTCGCCATCCGCGACGTGGAGACGGTGAAGACGACCGCCATCCTCCTCTATCCGATCTTCGCGTGCATCGGCAGGGTCCTGCCGTTCTAGCGCTTCGGTCGAGGAGCGAAGGCTCGGGGCCGGAACCTGAGTCTCCCGCCCACAGGTTCCGGTCCTTTCTTCAGCAAACTCCCTCCCATCATGATGAGCCGCTATTCCTCCGAGAGCCGGGTCCACGTCGAGCGCTTCCAGCGAATCACGGAGGGTGACGAGGTCATCATCGGCCGCCCCGAGGTGGGCGCCTTCATCGCGCTCCCTCCCGAGGCCCTGGAGCTGTTGGATCTGCTCGCCTCGGGGAAGAGGGTGCGGGAGGCGGAGGTGCTGTACGAGGAGAAGCACGGCGAGAAGCCCTCCACGGAGGAGCTGCTCGTGGCGCTCGAGGCGCGAGGCTTCGTCCACCCCGCCGAGGGACAGGCCGCCGCGCCAGGCCCCGTTGCTTCCGAGCGGAGCACGGCCGTCCCGGTCCGCCACCACTTCGCGCGTTTTCCCGAGCGCCTGGCGCGGCTGCTGTTCGGCAGGGTGGCGCTCTGGCTCCATGGGCTCCTCATCACCCTGGGAGTGCTCGCGCTGATCTCCACCCCATCGCTCGTGGGCACGACCCGGGAACTGGCCCCCTCCCAGCACTTCTCCCTGACGCTGCTCGTGCTGATGGGGCTCGGCCTGCTCACCACCTTCATCCACGAGATGGCCCACCTGGTCGCGGCGCGTGCCGTGGGAGTGGGCTCGCGGCTGGGAATCGGACACCGGCTGTGGATGGTCGTCGCGGAGGCGGACCTGTCGGGCCTCTGGCTGGTGGAGCGCCGGGCCCGCTACCTGCCCCTGCTGGCGGGGCCCCTCGTCGACCTGACGTCCGCCGCCGGCCTGGTGCTGGTGCTGTTCGCCGAGGCGCGGGGCTGGGTGCTGCTCTCTCCGTGGATGCACTACCTCTGCCAGGGCGCGTTCTTCATGTACCTCTTCCGCCTGCTCTGGCAGTGCTACCTCTTCGTCCGCACGGACTTCTATTACGCGCTCGCCAACCTGCTCGGCTGCAAGAGCCTGATGCAGGATTCGGAGGCGCTGCTGCGCCATCGCCTGGGGCGGCTCCTCGGACGCCGGGAGCAACCTTCGCCGTTGGCGGACCTTCCCGCCCGCGAGGCGCGCTTCGTCCGGCTGTACGCGATGGTCTGGCTGCTGGGACGGCTGGCGGCACTCACCGTGCTGCTCACCCTCCAGCTCCCCTTCCTCATCGGCTTCGTCTCCGGCCTGCATCAGGCGCTGACGTCCGCCGACAGCACCCGCTACTCGGTGACGGATGCACTGCTCGTCAGTGGCCTCACCATCCTCGGCCTCGTGATCGGCCTGGGTCTCTGGCTGAAGAGCCTCCTCCAAGGCTTCCTCCGCCACCGGGCCGCACGAGGCTCCCTCCCCCCCAACCTGGAGTCATGATGAACCCGGCCGTCCTCCCCCTCCCCTTCGAGGCTTCCCACCCTCCTACCCTCCTCGTTCTCGAGGCGAAGTCCGGCCAGGGCCGCCGCGAGCACGTGGACACCTGGCTGGAGCAGGCACGGCGGCGGGGAGCCCGGACCTGGCACCTCGCCTGCGACTTCGACGAGGACGGCCCCTGGGCGGGACTGCGGCAGCTGCTCGGCGAGCTGCTCCCCAGGCTGCGGCGAGACGCTCCCGAGCTCGTCACCCGGCACGACTACGAGTTGCTCACCGTGCTCCCGGCCCTGCGGCGCGAGATGGAGGTGCGGCATGCCTCCCTGACGGACTCCTCCATGGGAGACGAGCGGGTGCGCAACTACCCCATGGATCGCGCCTTCCACGTCATCCACGGGCTCGTGGAGATGTTGGCGGACTGGAACGAGCGCTCGGGTGCCGCCCCCTGGGTCATCGCCTGTGAGGCCTTCGACCGGGCCAGCACGCTGGTGCAGCGCTTCTTCCTCGAGCTCATCCGCCGCCGAGGCCAACAGCTCCAACTCACCCTGCTGCTCACCGTGGAGCCCGGAGCCAGCGAGGCGCTGGCGGATGTGCTCGCGGCCGGAGGCACGCCCCCTCACATCGTGCGCCTCCCGCTTCCGGACGAGCAGCCACCCCGGTTGCAGCCAGAAGAGGCCCGCCGCCGTGCCGAGGAGCTGGCACAACGGATGGGGGACGATCTCATCGAGCAGGAGCTCCACCTGCCGGCGCTGATCCGCCTCTGGGAACAGGCGGGACAGAAGGACAGCCTGCGCCGGTGCCGCGCGATCGCCTTCGGGCTGGCCAACCACTACGGCCTGTACACGGATGCCCTGCGTTACGGCCAGAAGCTGCTCGACGAGCTCGACGTGCTCGAGCGGGAGGACCCCGAGACCTTCTGGATGGCCGTGGGCAATCTCATGAACTGCTATCTGGCCTCCGGGAAGCCGTCCCAGGCGCTCGAGCTGGCGTCGAAGATGGAGGCCCACCTCCGCGACCCCGCGAAGCTGTTCCGCATCCACTACGTCCTGGCCATGCTGTACGGGCGCTTCCTGCCGAAGACGGACCTGGGCAGGGCCGAGGCCTACCTGGAGCAGTCGTTGACCGAGCTGGAGGCGGCGCACCTGCCCGCCGAGCAGTACCACTTCCACCACGTGTTCAACCGCAACGGGCTGGCGCTCATCCGCCACCGGCAAGGGCGGCCCTGGGAGGCCATCGAGCTGTGCCTGCAAGGCGCCGCCCGGCTCGAAGCGCACCTGGCGCCCGACCAGCACCGGCTGCACCGCTCGGTGCTCCAGTACAACGTGGCGCAGGTCTACGCCGCCCTCGGCGAGCCCGAGCGCGCGGTCGCGCAGTACACGGCCGCCATCGAGATGGACCCCCACTACTCCGAGTACCACAACGAGCGCGGCAGATTGCTGATGCGGATGGGCCGGCTGGAGGAGGCGCTCGCGGACTTCCAGCTCGCGGAGGAGCTGAGCCCGCCCTACCCCGAGGTGCGCATCAACCTGGGGCAGAGCCTGCGCCTGCTGGGGCGCATGGAGGAGGCCTTCGAGGCGTACGGCAAGGCGCTCGACCTGAACCCGGATTGGCTGCTGGCACGCATCGGCCGCGCACAGACGGCCGAGGAGCTCGGACGAACGGACGAGGCCCTGGCGGACTACACCGCGGCGCTGGAGCTCGAACCGGCCCAACCCCTGGTGCTCGCCAACCGGGCCACCCTGCACTACGAGGAGGGCCGGCCCGATGCGGCCCTGGCCGACCTGAACGCGGCGCTCGCGCTGGCGCCCGAGGTGGCGGACCTCCACCGCAACCGAGCCCTCGTCCTGACCCTGCTGGGCCACACCGCGGCGGCGGCGGAAGCGCTGCGGACGTACCGGCGCCTCGCCCCCGAAGAGGAGGACGGGATGACGCTCGAAGCCGGGGCGGTGTGAGCGCCCCGCACGGCTGTCCTGCTCGCCTGCCCTCCAGCCCGACGAGAGCCTGTCTTCGACACATCGCGGCACGGGACGAGCACAGTCGCCACCCTTCCAAGCGACACAGGCCAGAGAATTCTGGCCCCCTTTGGGGAAGGGAGACGTTCAATGGATGCCATCGCGCTCCTGAAGGCGGACCACAAGACGGTGGAGACGCTCTTCCGCAAGTTCGAGCAGGCCGGCCGCAACGCGAGGAAGCTCAAGCGCAAGCTGGTGGACCAGATCGTCCGCGAGCTCGCCGTGCACGCGGTCATCGAGGAGCAGGTCTTCTACCCGGCGGTGCGGAACAAGGCCGAGGCGCTGGAGGACGAGGTGCTCGAGGCGCTCGAGGAACACCACGTGGCCAAGTGGCTGCTGAAGGAGCTGGAGGACCTGCCGCCGGAGGCCGAGCGCTTCGACGCCAAGGTGAAGGTGCTGATGGAGAACATCCGCACGCACGTCTCCGAGGAGGAGAAACATCTGTTCCCGCAGGTGCGCAAGGCCTTCAGCCCGAGCGAGCTCAAGGACATGGCGGAGGCGCTGATGCTGGCGAAGAGGGCCTCGCCGACGAGGCCGCACCCGCGCGCGCCGGACACGCCGCCGGGCAACCTGGTGGCGGGCGCGGTGTCCTCGGTGCTCGACATGGGAAAGGACGCGATGAGGGCCGTACGCCGCAAGGCCGAGGATCTGTCGCCCCTCCCCGCCACGAACAAGCGCACCCGCAAGACGCGAGCCAGCAAGGGCGCGTCGAGCAAGGGCAACGGGCGGTTGCAGGACCTGAGCCCCGAGTCCTCGTACCTGATGTGAGCGCCCACGGCGTGGCCCGGCTCAGGGATTCGACTTGAGGACCATGAGCTCGCCCTTGCCCACGGGGGCGAGCACGTGCGTCGCGCGAGGCTCCTGGCGGATCCGCTCGACCAGGGGCTCCATCTCGGCCGCGTGACTGAGGGCGTTGTCCACGACGAGCAGGCCGTTGGGCCGGAGCCCGCGCCACAGGTCGGGCCACCACGACGCGTACGGCTTGCGGTCGGCATCGAGGAAGATGAAATCCCAGTGCTCGGCGGGCCCTTGAGCCAGCAGGGCACCGGCATCCCCGGTGCGCAGCTCCACCACGCCGCTCAGACCGGCCCGCTCGAGGTTGTGCGCGGCGAGCTGCGTCTTCCGGGCCTCCACGTCGAGAGTCGTGACGCGACCGCCCACCGCCGCGGCCGCCGACGCGAGCCACACCGTGGAGTAGCCATTCGAGGTGCCGATCTCCAACACGCGCCGGGCGGCCATCGAGCGCACGAGGACGGAGAGGAAGACGCCCGTGTCCGGCGTGATGTTGAGCATCTTCGACGCCCGGTCCTGGACGGTCGCGTCGTTGTGCTCCCCGAAGGTTTCGAGCTCTTGCAGCAGGCCACTCAGGCCAGGGGGATACCAGGTCGACATGGCCGTGACATAGCCCGTGCCTGCTCCGAGATGCTCCGAGACTCCTCGCTGGCGCCAGAGTCGGGCATCTCGCTCCGAGAGCCAGGACTTATGATGCGGCGGATGATGAGACGACTCGGACCCGCCGACTACCGCGACATGCCCTGGAAGAACGGAGGCGGAGTCACCCGCGAGTTGCTGAAGCTGCCGCATCCGTCCGACCCGGCCCGCTTCCTGGCGCGCCTGTCGATCGCCTCGGTCGCGGCACCCGGACCCTTCTCCGTGTTTCCGGGTGTCGACCGCGTCCTGATGATCCTGGAAGGTGCGGGCGTGGCGCTGTCCTTCGGGAGTGGGCCGGAGGTGGTGCTCGACCGGCGCTGGAGACCGCTCGCGTTTCCGGGCGAGGCGGAGGTCCAGTGCCGGTTGCTCGGAGGTCCGGTGAGGGACTTCAACCTCATGGTCGACCGGGCCTCGGCCGAGGCCACGCTCGCGGTGGTGCACCTGGGTCCGGGCGAGACACGGACTCTTTCAAGCGCCAGCACCGTGTTCCTCCACGCCCTGGAAGGACAGGCGTCCGTGGAGGGAACACCGCTGACCACGGAAGAGACGCTCTGGATGGCCGCGCCCGAGGCGCTGGCCCTGCGGAGCGACACGGGGGCGGTCGTGGCCGCCATCCATTTGAATCACCGGACGTAGCGGCGGGGCCCTCGACAAGTCGCGCGTCAGGGATTGGCGATGATCAGGTACACCCAGTCGATATCCGTGGCGGCAACGAGGTGGATCTTCCCCCGCGAGTCCGCCTGTGCCGTTACCGCGCGGAGGGGCTCCTCGCCCCGCCAGATCTCCGAGCGCCGGACCTCACCCGCTTCCAGCCACACCAATTCCACGCGGAAATCCGACGCGTAGCCGCTGCTCTCCCACTGACAGACGTTGCGCCGGCAATTGGTCCCGAGCTGGATGCGCGTGTGGTTCCGGCCCACCAGGGCACGCACCTCCTGGGAGTCGGCCACGATGGACAGCGGCGTATGGGTGATGGACTCCAGCTCGCACGTCTCGCCAGGGTGCGTGGGCGGAATGTCACCACAGGAAGGCGGCGACAGCCGCTCATCCTGGAGGAGGGAACGTACCTCCCAACCCCCACCAGGCCCCCGTGTGGCGTAGGCGAGCTCCGAGAGGGGCTCGTCCGCGGACACCGTCCGCGAGAAGAAGAGGTGAGGCACCTCGGGACTCCCCTCACTCCCACCCCCCGTCATCGCCACCAGGAGGGGCGTGTATGCCGTGGAGCCACCGGGCCAGCCCCCACTGTCGCCACAGCACGGCAGCGAGAAGATGCGCTCGGGAGCGGAGGATTCCTGCTGCCACGTGAGCGTCCACCGGCCCTCATGCGTCTCCCAGTAGGCGAACTGTGCCTGGCCCCGCGCGGAGAGGGTGAAGCCGGGCTGGAGCAGGAAGCGCCCGCCGCTCCCCAGCATCTCGGTCTTCCAGGTCCCCCGGTTCGACGCATGGACGAGGTCGGGCGTGCCATCGTTCGTCCAGAGGAACGCGTGGAGCCCCCCGTTCGCGTCTCCCAGGAGCACGGGGAGATGGGCCCACGAGCGCAGGCCCCATCCAATATCGGACTTCTTCCGCCAGGTTCCGGATTCCAGCTCCCACAGCCACGTGGGCTCGCCCTGCTCGAAGGGCCCGGCACCCACGACGAGCGGCCGTCCCTCGGGGGAGAGCGTGAAGCTCGCGCCGGCCCAGCCCGAGGGGAACCTCTGGAGGTCCCACTGTCCCGGTCCGGAACGCACCGCGAGGATGGCTCCAAAGTCCGGGGCGAACTGGCCCGCGGCGAAGACATGCGGGCGCTCGTCCTTGTCGAGCACGAGCGCCGGCAGGGACAGGGAGGAGACGTGCTCCGAGGGAGCGAGCGGTATCTTCTCCCGGAGCGTCACAGCGCAGGGAGACGTGCTCGGGCCACACAGCCGGGAACGGGTGGCCCCCTTGTCTTCCACCGGCTCTGGCGGGACCACCTCGCCGGGTCCCGCCTGCTCGTCTGGTTCCTCGACCGTCTGCTCCCTGGGTGGCTCGGAATGCGTCGTGCCACAACCCACGAGCGCGCCGAGCAGGGCCGCCCCCATCCCCCACTTCCACATCGTCCCCATCCCCTACCCCTCCCCGTCCGGCGGCAACATAGTGCCGGAGCGCTCGGGTGGCCACGGTAGGAGAGGCGACCGGTTCCAGTCCGGCAGGGCCCCGCGCTCTGGCCCGGGCATGTTCGCGGATGCACCCCCGTGCCCGAACCGCTATCTAGGGCCGCCATGTCCGCGAACTGGAACTCCTTCGATATCGCCCTCGTCACATCTTCTGGCTTTCCCGACTGTCTTCCCGACGAGAAGCTCCTCACCGACGCGCTCGCCGCACGGGGAGTAAAGGCCGGGCCGGTCATCTGGGATGATCCGGCGGTGGACTGGAGCCGCTTCCGGCTCGCGCTCATCCGTACGGCCTGGGACTCGGACGCGCGCCGTGACGAGTTCGTGGCCTGGGCCGACCGCGCCGGTGCCCGCTGCCCGCTGTGGAATCCACCCGAGGTGCTCCGCTGGAACACGCACAAGGGCTACCTGCGGGAGCTCGAGGCACGCGGCGTGACCATCGTGCCCACCGCCTGGATGGAGCGCGGCACGAAGCCGGACGTGGGCGCACTGCTCGCGGAGCGCGGCTGGACCGACGCGGTGGTGAAGCCCGCGGTGTCCGCGGGTGCACGAGACACACTGCGGGTCCGAGGACCCGGAGACATCCCCGCCGCACGGGCCCTGGTGGAGCGCGTCCTGCCGCACAAGGACATGATGGTGCAGCCGTATCTGGCCTCGGTGGAGAGCTATGGGGAGCGCTCCATCCTCTTCCTCGGTGGCGAGCACACCCACGCCATCAAGCGGCCACCAGCCCTGTCGGGAGCTCCTGCGTATGACGCCACGGCCGCCGAGCCCGCGCCCTCGGCCGAGGACGAGCGCGGCTTCGCCCGTCAGGTGCTCGCAGCCACGGGCTTCGAGCTGCTCTACGCCCGGGTGGACGTGGCGAGGGACGAGCGGGGCGGACTGCTGCTGATGGAGCTGGAGGTAACCGAGCCCAACCTCTTCCTTCGTCAGGGAGGACCGCACGCGGTGGAGCGCCTGGCGGACGCCATCGTGCACAAGGCGCGCGGGCGCTAGCCGCACCGCGAGTCCCGAGGGAAGCCCCAGGTGGCCGGGGCAAGGGACAACGGGTAGGCTGGGAATGACTTCTGGATGAGGAGCACCGTGGCCGAGCTGCTGAAGGGAAGCGTGTTGCTGGTGGATGACGACCCCGCCGTGGCCAAGGTGCTCGGCGCGCTGCTGGGCCAGGCGGGACTCACCGTGCACGCGGCCTCCAATGGACAGGAGGCACTGGCCCTGCTGGGCCGCAAGCCCATCGACGTGGTGGTGAGCGACGTGCGCATGCCCGGCATGGGTGGCATGGAGCTGCTCACCGAGGTGGGGCGCTCCTGGCCGGACGTGCCCGTCATCCTCCTCACCGCGCACGGCACCGTGCCGCTGGCGGTGGAGGCCATGAAGGCCGGTGCCGCGGACTTCGCCCTCAAGCCCTTCGACCGGGAGGAGATCCTCTTCAGCATCCGCAAGGCGCTCCTGCGTGCGCAGCAGCAGGAGGGGGTGCGTCCGATCGCGAAGGAGGCCAGCACCTTCGTGGGCCGCAGCTCCGCCATGTCCGAGGTGCAGGCCCTGCTGTCGCGGGCGGCCACGGGCACGGCCACGGTGCTGCTGCGCGGCGAGTCCGGCACGGGAAAGGAGCTGGCCGCCAAGGCGGTGCACGACGCCAGCCCCCGGCGGAGTGGCCCCTTCGTGAAGCTGCACTGCGCCGCGCTGCCGGACACGCTGCTGGAGAGCGAGCTGTTCGGCTACGAGAAGGGCGCCTTCACCGGCGCGGCCACCCGCAAGCCGGGCCGGGTGGAGCTGGCCCACGGGGGCACCCTCTTCCTCGACGAGATTGGCGACATCACCCTCCAGGTGCAGGTGAAGCTGCTGCGGCTGCTGCAGGAGCGCGAGTTCGAGCGGCTCGGCGGCACGCAGACGCTGAAGGTGGACGTGCGCTTCGTGGCGGCCACGCACCGCAACCTCGAGGAGATGGTGCGCAAGGGCGAGTTCCGCGAGGACCTCTTCTACCGGCTCAACGTGGTGCCGGTGTGGTTGCCCCCGCTGCGCGCGCGGCCCGAGGACATCCAGCCGCTCGTGCTGCACTTCCTCGACGTGCACGCCAAGGCCAACGGCAAGCCGCCCTTCACCCTGACGCCGGAGGGGCTCGCCGCCCTCCAGGCCCAGCCGTGGCCCGGCAACGTGCGCCAGCTCCAGAACTTCATCGAGCGGCTGGTGGTGCTCTCCGACGGACCCATCATCACCGGCGACGACGTGAACCGCGAGGTCACCCGGCAGCCGGGCATCGTCCCCGTGGCCCTGGCCCCCACGGCGGCGAGCCCCGCGCCCACCGCTCCGGCGTTCCCCCCGATGGGAGCCCCCGCTGGGAGCGAAGGGCGTACGCTGGAATCCCAGCGCAAGGAGATGGAGCGGCAGGCGCTGGTGGACGCCCTGGCGCGCGCGGGAGACAACCGCACCCTCGCCGCGCGCCTGCTCGGCATCAGCCGGCGCACCCTCTACAACAAGCTCGAGGAGCACGGGCTGGTGTGAGCCTCAGTCCTTCGTCGCGACGATGGGGGCCTTGGCCATGGCCATGTAGTCCGCGAAGGCGGGCACATGGCAGGAGAACCCACCGTCCACGACCAGGGTCTCCCCGGTGATGAAGGCCGCCGCGTCCGACGCGAGGAAGACGACGGCCTCGGCGGCGTGCTCGGGCTCGCCCACGTAGGGCGTGAGGTGGTGGCGCTTGAGCGACTCCAGGATTTCAGGGGTGATGGCCGCGCGCACCGCCGCCGTCAGCACCAGCCCCAGCGCCACGGCGTTGCAGCGGATGCCCTGCTTCCCGTACATGGTCGCCACGTACTGGGTGAGCGAGTTGAGGCCCGCCTTGGTGGTGCCATAGGCGGCGCGCACCACGTCACCGTGCAGGCTCGCGGCGGAGGACGTGTTCACGATGGCCCCGCGCCCGCGCTTCAGCATGTGCGGAATGGCGTGCTTGCAGCCCAGCATGACGCCCGTCAGGTTCACCTGGAGCGAGCGCTCCCACGCGGACAGCTCCAGCGACAGCAGGTCTCCATCCTTGCCCAGCGCGTCCGGACCCGACGCCACGGCGTTGTTGTGGAGGATGTCCAGGCCGCCGTACGTGTCGACGGCCGCGGCCACCATCCTCAGGATGTCGCTCTCCTTCGAGACGTCGGCCTCCACCCCCAGGGACTGGCCTCCGCTCCGGGTGATGGACCCGGCCAGCCGCCGGGCCCCCTCACCCTGGATGTCCGCGACGACGACACGCGCCCCCTCGCGCGCCATCAACTGGGCCGTCGCCCCTCCGATGCCGACCCCGCCTGCCTCGTCCATCGTGGCCCCGGTGATGATCGCGACCTTGCCATCGAGCCTGCCCATGATGCCCCTCCAGCGTTGACGATTGACCGTCCACGCTGGCGCGCGGCCGCGACCGGTGTCAAACGGACACACCCGGACCGTCAGCGGCCTTGCTCGACCATCTCCCGGGGCGGGAACACGAGCTGTGCGGCCCCCGACACCAGCGGTGAAGCGTCCTCCTGGGACATGGCGAGCCGTGTCAGCCGCTCCGGCGTCCACCCGCGTCCCGTTCTCGCGTCGCGCACCAGGCACCACACGGCGACGCGCCGCGCCTCCTCGCTCCGGCTCGCCCGCAGCCGGGTCTCCACGGGTTCGAGCGCCTCCTCGGGCAATGCCTCCACCAGGCTCCGGCACGTCTCCAGCGCGTCCGCGTTCAGCAGGCCCGCCTCGCCCAGTGCCACCAGCCACTCCGCGAACTCCGCGGGCGCCATGGCGGCGGCCGCGCAACGCACGCGCAGCGAGGCGAGCCGGGGCTCTTGGGCCAGCGCCCGCTCCGCCGCGTACGCCGCCTGGACGTACACCGCGCGCTGCTTCACCGGCAGCGCCAGCAACACCTCCAGCGCCACGCTCAGCGCGCGGCGGTCCCCCACCACGGCCGCGAGCATCCCCTCCAGCCGATCCATGTCGTGCTCGTCCGAGCGGTGCAGCAGGGCCGCCATCGCCGCGCGCACCTCGTCGTCGTACCGGGAGCCCAGCCGCGCGCCACAGGCCGACAGGAACGTCCGCTCCACATCCTGCACGGACAGCCACGCCGCGCGCTTGAGCAGGTCGATGCGGGCCTCGGGCTCCGGCCGCTGGAGCACCCGGCCCAGCAGCGCCGACAGCTTCCGGTCCGTCGCGTCGGTGAGCCGGTCCGCGGGGATGTCGCCCACCCGCGAGGCCATGACATGGTCCGTGCCACTCACGGCGCGCTCGAAGACACCCCACGTCGGCTCGCGGTCCAGGTGGTCCCACAGCGCGCGCAGCATGGCGATGCGCACGTCCCGGTGCAGCGGCGTGGCATCCAGGGCGATCAACCGCTCGTAGGCGGCGTCCGAGCGCAGCTCTCCCAGCAGCCGGACGATCTCCTTGGCCACGGTGACCTTCGTCATCGGCGCTTCCGCGAGCAGGGCGGCCACCCGCGCCGGAGGCATGCCGGCGAACGCGCGGCGCAGGCCGTAGATGGCGATGCGCGCGCGGGCATCCCCCAGGCAGCCCAACAACGTCGGGACGCCCTGGCCCTGGTCGCAGCGGGCCATCACGCGCAGGGCCTTCTCCTGCACGGCGGCACGCGGGTCCTCCGCCAGCGAGCACAGGTAGTCCATGGGCGCGTAGTCGAGCGCCGCGAGCAGGGCCACCGCCCAGAGCACGGTGGGGGTATCCCGGTCGGTGTCCGCGCACAGGGACGCGAGCGAGCGCGAGTACGTCGTGTTCTGCTCGGGCGTCCACCGGAAGAAGCCGTCATGGAAGGGCAGCAGCCAGCGCGTCCGGCCCGTCGCGTAGTGCCCGGTGATGACCCGGTTTCCCAGGAAGGGCCCGAGCAGGTCCTGCCGCCGCCGGTGCAGGTGGAGGTGCACCACCGGCAGGCACACGATGCTCTCGTCCCGAGCCAGCAGCTCGGGCAGCAGCCGGTCGAAGTCCCGGATGGACCGGTGCTGGAGCAGCTCCAGGGCCCAGCGCAGAAGGTTGTTGTTGAGTTGCAGGCACCGCACCACCACCCGCTCCAACGCGGCGAGGAGCTCCGGGTGAAGAGGGACGTCCGCCTTCTCCGAGGCGACCAGCGCGAGGATCTCGTTGAACCACCCGCGGTCGTACCAGCGCCGGAGCACCCCGCCGAGCGAGGACTCGAACCGCTCCCGGTCGTTGAGGGAGGCCCACTGGGTGAGGGCCAGGGACAAGCCCGACCACGGAGTCTCGTCACGCACGGCCGCGAACAGCTCGCACATCCCCGGCACCAGCTTCGCCCGCTCGCCCAGGCTCTGCGCGAGCTCCAGCAGGGGCCGCCCGCGCTCGCGCTCCGCCCAGATGCGAGCCACCGCGAGCAGGTGGGGCGCCGCCGCGCGGACGTCGTCATCCGACAGGTGGACGCCAAGCCGGGCGTTTTGGATGGAGCCGCGCTCCTTGAGCAGCGTCCCGAGCCACTTCGCCCCCCACTCCGGGTCGAGGCGGAAGGTGCGCAGCAGCAGGGTCTCGGCCGCAGCCGCGGTGGCGTACGACAGGTCGGCGGCGTCGAGCGCATCGCGCAGCATCCGGCCGATGGCCTCGGTGTGCTCGCGGCGCCAGACGCGGCGGGGCCACCGGGTGAGCGCCTGCAACATCGCCATGCGCACGGGGTCCTGCTCGTTCTTGCGCGCGAGCACCAGGGCGAGGGCCTTGTCCACCAGCGCCGTCTCCGCGGGCCGGAAGCCCGGGATGGCCAGCACCGTGGCGAGCGCCGCGCCCCGCATCCCGCCCTCGGGGTGGCCGATGTAGCCCTGCAACGCGGAGAGCGCCTCGTCCCAGGGCAGGAAGCGCGCGTAGGGCATGCGCTCCGCCGGGCGGGTGCCCAGCGCCACCACCTCGTGCAGGTGCCGCCGCGCCTCGCGCTCCTGGAGCTCCGCCGGCAGCTTCGCCAGTACGTGAATCTCGATGACGCCGTTCGCGTTGCGCTGGGCGATGCTCCACCGGGTGAAGACGCGGTCACGCGTGGCGGGCTCGGAGATGCGCTCGAGCAGCGCGGTGCCCCAGGCGGGCCCGGCATCCACGGCCGCGCACCAGGCCTCGGTGACGGCCTGACGTTGGGACTCGGACAGCTTCTCGAGCAGCTTGCCGGCATCCCCCAACGCGAGGGGCTTGCGCCGGACGAGCCACCCGAGCGACTCCGCATCGAGCCGGTGCGCGACGCGGGAGAACAGCTCCGGAGGAACATCGAGGCCATGGCGCTGGAGCAGCGCCATCACCTCCGACGGCCGCTGCTTCACCAGGTACCGCCAGGCGCCCGGGTCGGGGTGGATGCGCCGCGACAGGAGCAGTTCGAAGAGCTCCAGGGCCCGGTCGGGTACGAACTCCGCGATGCGATCGAGGCTCCAGTCCACCAGTTGCCGCGTCACCGGGTCCGCCTCGCCGGGCACGGCGCGCAGGCGCTCGGCGAGCACCGCCCCGAGCGTATCGGGGGCGTAGCGGGCCAGACGCGACCAGAAGCGCACACTCGGCTTCTCCAGCGCGCGGGCGAGGTAGCGGCGGAGTCCCTCCGGAGAGGCCAGGGGGACCACGTCCGCGAAGGAGTGGACGCCGGGGCGGGTGGCCAGCCAGTCGAGGTACGAGTCGATGACGGCGTGGCGCCCCTCCTGGACCAGGGAGCGCAGCAGCACATCGTCACGGCGCATGGCGTAGGCCATCCGCAGGGCTTCGAGGGCCTGCACGTCATCACAGGCCAGGGCCACCAGCCGGAACGCCAGGGAGCGAACGAGGCGGGACTCGTCGGAGGTCGCGTGCAGGACCCGACCTCCCTCCCGCCAGGAGTACTGGGCCACCAGGGCCAGCCGCCGCTCGAAGGTGTCGCCTCGGGCCATCTCGTCGAGCTGGGCGCGCACGCGGGCGTCATCCCGCGCGCGCCGGCCCAGCTCGACCATGCGCTTCACGCGGCCATCGTGGTGGGAGGCGGAGAGCTCACTGCGGAGGTCGGAGAGGTTCATGGGTCGTCAAGGAGGATGCCCGGGCGACGGACGCCGCGTCCAATCGCACCTGACATGAGCGCGCCCTACCCCAACCCCACCGGGATGGGCATAGTCTGGGCACCGAATGAGCATGGATGAGCAGGTCTTGGAGAAGCTCGGCTGGGGACCCTCCTACCAGGAGGCCTGGCGCTCCCGGGCGATCGAGGGCGAGGAGCCGGCGCGCATCGGCGCCGACTATGGGGTGGAGTACGTGCTGTTCTCGGCGCGGGGGGACCTGCGCGCCACCGTGCCCGGCCGGCTCCGCATGGCCATCCGCAAGGGGGAGTCCGTGCGCCCGGTCGTCGGGGACTGGGTGGCCTTCGAGCCCCGCCTCCAGGAGGGCACCTCCATCATCCAGGCCGTGCTTCCCCGGCGCACCCAGCTCGCTCGCAAGGCCGCTGGCCGGACCGACGAGGAGCAGGTGGTGGCGGCCAACGTGGACGTGGTCTTCATCGTCTCGGCGCTGACGCGCGACCTCAATCCGCGGCGGCTCGAGCGCTACCTGGCGCTCGCCGGGGACAGCGGGGCCGCGCCCGTGCTGGTCCTCACCAAGGCGGACCTCTGCGAGGACGTGGCCGCGGCGCGCGAGAACATCGCCACCCTGGCCCCGGACGTGCCCCTGCACGTCGTCAGCAGCGTCACCGGTGAGGGGTTGGACGTGCTCTGGCGGTACATCGGCGGCAACCGGACGGTGGCGCTCATCGGCTCGTCCGGCGTGGGCAAGTCCACGCTCATCAACCGTCTGCTGGGCTCCACACGCCAGGTGGTGGCCGAGGTGCGCGAGGACGACAAGGGCCGGCACACCACCACCCACCGCGAGCTGTTCCTGCTGCCCCAGGGAGGCCTCGTCATCGACACGCCGGGCATGCGCGAGCTCGGGCTGATGGAGAGCGAGGAGGGCGTGCGCACCACCTTCGTGGACATCGAGGAGCTGGCGGCCGGGTGCCGCTTCAGCGACTGCCGCCACGAGAAGGAGCCCGGCTGCGCCGTCCGGGAGGCCGTGCGTGACGGAAGGCTCGCCCCGGAGCGCCTGGAGAGCTTCCACAAGCTCTCCCAGGAGGTGAGCCGCCAGGAGCGCCAGCGTGACGCGCAGACGAAGCGCCCCCCGCGCTCTTCCACTGAAGCCCAGAAGAAGCGTGGAAGGTGAACGCCGCCTCGTGATGGAGGCGCTCACCTTCCGACAGTGTCCTGTCATGGCTCGCTCCGGGCGTACAGCGTCTGACTCCGGAACGCCTCGGTCGCCAGGGACAGGACGGCCCGCGCCTGGACGACCAGCAGCAGGGAGAGCATCACCAGCACCACGAGGATGAACGGACCCCGCTGCTTGCACGGAAGCTGGGGAATCCCCCTGTGGAAGAACAGCCAGGCGAACAGGAGTGAGAAACCGGTCGAGCCACCGATGACCGCCGTCTGGAAGCGCTCGGGAGGCGCCGCGTTGACGACGAGCGAGCCGGCGACCAGCAGTGCCACCGCGGAGGTTCTCACCCAGCGGGACGCGAGGGCCTTGATGAGCTGAGCATGGACATAGGGCATGACACCCTCCGTGCGTAGAAGAAGTGGGGGGAGGTCGTGGGTGCGTCTCCGCACCGCCCCAGGTCCACGCACACGTACCGATGCCCATGCTCCACCCCGAGGGGAGAGCAGATCAGGAACGTGAGCCCTGGGCTGAAATCAGCCGGGCACTGCCCCGAAATGGGAATGGGAGACGAGGGAGAGCTGCCAGCCACCCGGCCGTGAGCTCAACGGCAACGGTGGTGGGCCTGGGCGATGCCGGAGCAGGCGAGCGCGAGGAACATCCCTCTCGCGCCGCCTACGACACCGAACAGGTCGTCGAACATCCATCCGTAGCGACGACCCGCATCAGCTCTGTCTTGCTGGGATTGCATGACCATCGGCCTTCATCAGGAGGGTCTTCCATAAGGAAAGACGCGAAGACCGGCGTTTGTGAGCGAGGTGTTTCCTCCGCTCGCCCTCTCGGGAGAAGAGGGCTCAATGAAGGGAACGGGAATGTCCCACCGCTCTCACCGCCTCGGCCAGGGAGTCGAGCTCCTCCTCGAAGTCCGCGATGAGCTCCCGCGGCTCGGGCACCAGGCCCGCGTCCGCCGCCACGCCCAGCGTCACATGGCCCGCGTAGCTGAAGATGCTCAGGCCCACGCCCAGCCGCGCGGCCATGGGCACCCAGAACATCACGCCCGCCAGCCTCGCCCCCGCCAGGTACACCGGCCGCCTGGGCCCCGGCACGTTCGTCATCACCAGCGAGGCCTTCTTCCGCATCACCTCCACCGCCGCCCGCTCCACCGGCGCCGGCGCCATCCCCGCCGCCGTCAGCATCCCGAACATCACCGCCGCTTCCGGCGAGCGCTTCAGCCCGTCCATCCGCCGCTTCAGCTCCCAGAGCCGCTCCACCGGATCCTCCACCCCGAGCGGCAGGGGCAGGAACACCACGCCGAACCGGTTGCCCAGCTCACGAGGAATGGGCTCGTTCAACGGCCGCAGGTTCACCGGCACCACCGCCCGCAGGTCCTCCGGCGATTGCCCGCGCGACTCCACGTAGCGGCGCAGCGTGCCCGCCACCACCGCCATCACCACGTCGTTCACCGTGCTCCCGGTGCCGTGGCCGATCTCCCTCATCCTCCCCACCGGAACCGGCCGCGACCAGGCCACCCGCTTCTCCGTTCCGAGCTGGCCCTTGAGGGGAGACGGTGGGTCCTGTGTCAGCGTCAGCAGTCTGCTCAGCGCCGAGGCCCCTCGCGCGCCCTCCACCGCCAGGTCCATGAGCTGGATGGGCTCGGCCAGCAGCTCCGAGCCCCGCTTCCACGCCGACCGTGTCGAGCCCACCACCGTGCGCGCGCCCCGCAGCAGGCGCGCCAGCGCCCCTGGCGTCTCCGCCTCCTCCTCGATGCCCACGGACGCCCGGCCACCCCCCGCGCCATCATCCGTCAGCGACAGCAGCACCCTCGCCAGCGAGATGCCGTCCGAGATGCAGTGGTGCACGCGCATCAGCAGCGCGCCCCCCGCCTCGTATCCCTGGATGAGGTGCAGCTCCCAGAGCGGTCGCGAGAAATCCAGGGGCGTGCTCATGGACGCGCCCACCAGCGCTTCCAGCCCGGCGCGGTCTCCGGGCGCTGGCAGCTCCGTGTGCCGCAGGTGCGCCTCCAACCGGAAGCCCGGGTCCTCCTCCCAGCGGGGCGCCCCCAGCACCCCGCCCGTCACCACGCGCTGCCGGAAGCGCGGGTAGCGCTCCACCAGCCGCTCGCGCACCACCTCCGCCAGCCGCTCCGGGTCCACGGGCTCATCGAACCAGAGCACCGCCGTGATGACCATCAGGCTCGTGGGCTCCTCCATCTGGAGCCACGCCGCGTCCACGTGCGTCATCCGCTCGGACATTCTTCCTACTTCGTCTCTTCCGGCTTCTGCCGGCGGAACTGGAACGTCTGCTTGGAGGGCGTCTGCGCCGTGAGCGTGAGCGTGTCCCCCTCCACATCGTATTTGTAGGGACGGCCCGGCTCGAAGCGCTCTTTCGACAGACCGATGACGCGCGGCTTGCCGCACACCGTCCCCACCGCCTGTCCGGACTTCGTCTTCAGGTCCACCGTGTCCTTCTTCTCGTCCACCTGGAAGGCGCCCCAGGAGCGGACCTGCAGCTCGTTGCCCTTGCCCAGCGTGGCGTCCTCCAGCTTCGTGCTCAGGACGAAGCAGCCCTGGGGCGTCACCTCCAGCCAGCGCTCGTAATCCGGCCGTGGCTTCGCGTCCTCCGTGCCCTCGCCACCGACGACGCGGGCCCTTTCGTTGGGCCGCAGGCTCGCCGCCTCCAGGGTCCAACGGCCCACCACCTCCTCGGGCACCTTTCCAGAGCCCATCGAGGCATCCGCGCACGGGTCCGTGGTCTCCTTCTCGGGGCTGGGCGGCGCGGGCTCGAAGGTGCGTCCGCACTGCGGCCCGCAGGTACGGGCCACGCAGGCCGAATCATCCGCACCGCAGCCGGACTTCGCGGCGCAGTCCCCGAGCGACTTCAGCGCCTCCTCGCACCCCTTGGCCAGGCAGCGGTCCACGCACGTCACGTCGATGCAGCGGGACACGCAGACCCAGTTGGCCGAGCCGCAGCGGCCGGCCAGGGTGCGCGGCTTGCTGGCGGCCGGTTGGCCCGCGGGGGACTGCGCCCCGGCGGGCAGGCTCAGCAACAGGAGGAGCGGAACGAAGCTGGAGACACGCAGGTGGTTACCCTCACTGGAAGCTCCACCGCCATGTGGTGATGTCCGGCAGCTCCGGCAACGACAGTTCCACGTGAACCGTCTCGTAGCGGGCAAAGTCCCGCGGATCCGTCCGCAGCAGTAGCACTGGAGTACAAGCCCGCTGGCGCTCGGGGAAGGTGTCGAAGGACAGCTCCGAGTCGAAGCGGGACCGGTAGAAGAGGCACAGGCCGTCCATGCGGCCCTCGCGCACCACCGGCCGGGACAGGCGCAGGCGCTGCGGCAGCGCGCCGGCCCGCAGCGTCTCCAGGTCGAGGGCGAAGGCGGGCTCGGGGTCGCACAGCAACCGCTCCACGTCCTGGGGCCGGATGAAGCGGGTGAAGTACGCGGGGTCCATCGTGTCCCGCAGCACCTGCAGGCAGCTGAAGTCCACGCTGGGCAGACGCTGGTTCCAGATGAAGGGCAGGCGCGCCTCCTCGCGCAGCTGCACCGGCTCGAAGAAGACCTCGAAGCGGTTGGGCAGGATGCGGCCGCCGCGCGCCAGCACCCGGTCGCGCAGGTTCAACAGCCGGGGCACCAGCCCCGTGTCGAAGAGCGCGTCCCCCACCTGGTCATGCAGCAGGACGTCCGCCTTCTCCGGGGGCTGGAAGCGCGAGCTGTCCACGCGCACGAACTCGATGTCCGAGAGCCCGTTGCGGCGGGCCACCCAGCGGGCCGTGTCCAGATTGCGCGAGGCATCCACCGCGTACAGCTTCCGGGGACCGTGCTTCGCCGCGAGGAAGGCCCGCAGGCCATTGCCCGTGCCCACGTCCACCACCACGTGGCCCGGCTTCACGTAGCGCTCGATGGCGCGCCGGTACGTCTCCACCCGCTCCGCATCCACCAGGCCCGAGTCCCGGGGCACCGGGCTCGACAGCTCCGGTGGCGCGCTCACGAGCATGTTTCGCAGCGTCCCCACCAGGGGCAGGTGGCGCAGCTTGAATTGCAGATCCCCCAAAGCCTGACGAGGCAGATTCCTCAGGTTCGCCATGACATCCCCCCACGGCGCGTGGCGCCGGATTCCCGGTCCCTATCAGACCGGAACCCCGGGATACCTGGAATGCACGGAGCCGGGAAGGGTGGGCGGCCCCGCCGTCACATCACGGACGCGGGGAGTTTTCGGGGATGAACACTGACGCGCCGCGACAGGCTTTCAGCGCAGGTCGGCCGCGAAGGCCAGCAACCGCTCCCGTGCCTTCAGCAACGTCTCGCGGGGAATGGAGAAGACCACGCGCATCCGCGCCGGGTCTCCACACCAGTCCCCTCCGTTCAGCACCACGTGCGTGCGCGCGTACACCACCGCGGGCAGGTTCTCCACGGTGAGCCGCTCCCCGTCCACCTCGCGTCCCAGCCAGGAGGTCACCCTCGGCGCCAGGAAGAGGCCTCCGGCCTCCACCGTCTCGGCCCTTCCGTCCTCGGGCAGAGCCTCGGCGATGAGCTCCCGCTTCTCCGCGAGATCCCTCCGCATGCGCGCGAGGAACTCGCGCAGGGCCCGGTGCCGCTCCGGGTAGAGCAGCTTCCCCTCCGGGCTGCGCGCATAGGCCGCGTAGAGACGCGAAGCCGCCCGCGCCGTGGCCAGGTGCAACACGCCCGGCGCGCTCTCCCGCACCGCCGCCGCCAGCGCCCGGTCCCGTGTCGCCATCCACCCCACGCGCAGGCCACCCGCCGCGAACTCCTTGGACAGGCCCCCGAGCACCACCGTCCGCGCGCCGATGCCCGGCACCGTCGCCTCCAGTCCCACCGGGCCGTGCACCGTCTCCGCCGTCGGGTTGGAGAGGTTCACCAACCCGAAGATTTCATCCGAGACGAGCAGGCAGCGCTGCTCCACCACGTACGCGGCCAGGCCCACCAGCTCCTCGTGGGACAGGTAGTACCCGGCGGGGTTGGAGGGCTGCGAGATGACCACCACGTCCGGAGCGCCCGGCCCCCGCCGCGCCTGAAGGGCGGACAGGGGCGCCAGGTCCACCTCGGCCCCGGCGGCCACCCACGCGGGTGGCAACACGCCGTAGCAGGGGGTGGCCACGAACACGCGCGGAGCACGTCCCAACATCCGCCGCAGCGCCACGCCCAGGTGGTGCACCAGCGGCCACACCCCGGGCGCGAGCAATATCTCCTCGGGCGTGTAGCGCACGCCCCGCGTCTCCAGCAGGAAGGCCGCCACCGACTCCGCCAACCCGTGCTGCGTCCCCGAGTCGCGCGGCGCCGCGCACGCCGCCACCAGCCCCTCCATCAACGGTTGCGGCAGGGGGTACTCGTTCTCCCCGTAGTCCAGGCGGATGAGCTCCGGGTCGTCGACGCGGAACACCTTGGGCGCGAAGGCCGGGAAGCCCGCCAGCCGGGCGATGCGCTTGGAGCGCGGCAGGGGCACCTCCGGCACCGGGCGCGCGGGCGGGGGCCGCGGCTCCGCGAAGGCGATGCGGAAGGTGAGCAGCTCCGCGAAGGTGCGCTCGTAGAACCACTGCACCAGCGTGCTGATGCGCGAGTACGTCACCTCCGCCGCCACCTCCAGGTCCTCTCGCAGGCGCTCCGGCACCGGCAGCAGCAGCGTCAGCTCCCAGTCCGGGAAGACGGCGTTCTTGATGAGCCCGTACAGCACCACCAGGTGCGAGGTGTGCGGCTCGCGGGCCAGGAACTCGAAGAGCGTGCGCGGCTCCACCTCGGCGGTGATGTTGAAGAAGGGGCTCTCGTCGAGCACCACCAGGATGCCCCGCCGCTCCGCCTCGGCGAGGATGTCCCGCAGCTCCGCCATGTTGGCGCGCTCCCCGGGCTCCACCGACAGCAGCACCACCTTCACGTCGAACGCCCCCAACAGCCGGCGGATCTCCCCCAGCGTGTTGTGCGTGACGGTGACGTGCACGCCCGCCTTGGCCAGCACCGGCGCGTACACGCCGTGCAGGTTGTGCGACACGAGCACTCCGTCGCCCTCGTCGCAGGTGGCCAGCAGCAGCGAGTACACCGCCTGCTCGCGCTCGGGCGCCACGAAGAGTTCCTCCTCCGCGAGCCGCAGCTCGAAGAAGCGTCCCAGGTAGCGCGCCACGAGCTGGCGCAGGCTGAGGTCCCCGGACTCGTGCGCGTACGGAAGGAAGGGCGAGCGGGCCAGACGCTCAGCCAGCCCGGCCACGAAGCCGAGCTGCTCGGGCGGGGAGGCCGCCAGGTCCAGCGCCTCCTGCAACCGGGGCAGGCCCAGGGCGCGCAGGGCGGCGCGCAACGCGAGCGTCTCGCGCGGCAGGGCGAGCCTCGCCTCCCATACCGCCACCTCGTGCCAGATGGGATGACCCGCGGCCAGCCACCCGAGCGCGGTGGCGGCGCGCAGGGGCTCGGGGCTGTGCGCCTCCATGAAGAATTCGAACTCGCGCTGCGTGCGCTGCTCCAGCGCCACCAGGGGGCGGATGTCCGTGTCCGCCGCCTGCATCACCCGCCGCGCCACGCGCACCCGGGTGGTGAAGCCGCGCCGGGTGAACATGCGCTCGATGATGGCCCGCCCGGGCCGCCCCGCGAGGTTGAGCAGCAGCCGCCCGTCCGGCGCCAGGCGCTCGGGCACCTCGTCCAGCAGCCGCGCGATGAGCCCCAGCCCGAAGTGGTCCTCGTAAACGTTCTGGATGGCGCAGTAGTTGGACAGGTCGTACAGGGCCTGCTCGTCGGCCTGGGATACCTCCGCCGGCAACCCCTCGCCGCGCAGCACCTGCGGAATGCAGCCCACCACGAAGTCCCACGGCTCCGGCCCGGCCACCTGGCGCAGCAGGTCGCTCTCCCCGAAGGAGAGCCGCGACACCAGCGCCTCGTCCCCGTTGAGCCAGGCGTTGCACCACGCCACGGGCGCCGAGTGGGGATTGAGGTCCACCCCGAGGATGTGCGCCAGCCGGGTGAAGCGGGCCAGCGCGATGCACACCCACCCCGAGCCCGCGCCCACCTCCACCAGCCGCTTGCCGGCGTACTCATCGAGGGGGACCTTCAACAGTCCCTCCAGGAAGGTGTGGGCCCAGGCCTCGGGCGAGAAGATGGAGGGCAGCAGCAGCAACTCCAGCCGCTCCTGGGAGGAGCCCACCGCCACCACCACCGAGCCGAGCCGCAGGGGCGCGCCCTCGGGCTTGTCCCGGGCGAGCCCGGCCAGCTCCCGCAGCTCCGCGAGGGCACGCGGGCGGCTCTCGGGCACCGCGAGCTGCTCGGACAGGGTGCGCAGCTGCTGGAACGCTTCCCGGGGCGACGCGGGGTAGGTGGCCATGGATGGCTCCTAACTCATGAAGTCGTGAGCCACCACGGGCCGGAGCTGGTTCAGTGCGACAGCGGGCGGAAGGGTCCGCATCAGCAGATCCCTCGCCCAACGCCCCAGCGGGTTGCGCAGGTACCGGGTGGACCCCACGCGAAGGCTCAGCCCGGCCACGTAGGCCGTGCGGGGTTGACGTCTCGCCTCGTAGGCCCGCAGCGCTCGGACCTTGTCGGTGTCCTTGCGCAGCCGCTTCGCCAGCACCAGCGCGTCCTCGATGGCCTGGCACGCACCCTGGGCCATGTCGGTGACCATCGCGTGCGCCGCGTCTCCCAGCAGCGAGACCGGCCCCTCACCCCAGCTCGGCAGCGGCGCCAGGTAGTGGATGTCCGTGCGGAGGATCTCCGCCTCGGGCGTGGCGTGGACCAGGGACTCCACGGGCGCCATCCATCCGCGGACGCGGCTCAGCACCGCCTCCTTGTGCCCTCCCTCGGGGTCCTTGCCTCCCTCGGGAGCGGCCGCCAGCAGGAACCAATACATCCGCTTCGAGCCCGACGCCCCCGGGCCGATGTGACAGATGCCGAAGCGCGCTCCCGGACCGTAGATCTCGAACTGCTCCCCTTCGGGCACCGGGGTGGAGGTGACGTCCACGATGCCGCGCCAGGACGTCCGGCCGCCGTACCGGACTCGCACGTCCGGGAACAGCTGCTGACGCACGGCCGAGTGCAATCCATCCGCGCCGATGAGGCACTGGCCACGCACCTGCCCGCCATCGGCGAAGTCGATCCGCACGCCGTCGTCCTCGCGGAGGAAGCCCGTGCAGGCGGCGCCCAGGCGCACCCCCTCCGGCCCGAGCGCCTTCAGCAGCACCCGCATGAGCTCCGCGCGGTGCAGCACCAGGGTCGGCTGTCCCAGCTCGCGGCACAGCACCTCGACGGGGAGGCGGGAGAGCACCTTGCCATCCCAGCGGTGGATCACCGTCTCCCGCCAGGGAGCGCCCAGGGCGCCCACCTCTCGCGCCAGTCCCAGCGCATCGAGCGCCCGCATCGCATTGGGCCAGAGCGACAACCCGGCCCCGGCGTGCCGCCAGACCCCGGCCCGCTCGTACACCGCGACATCCAATCCAGCCTGGCGGAGCGCGATGGCGGCGCACAGCCCGCCAATACCTCCGCCAACGATGACGACTCCGTGTGATTCCATGGGCCCCCCAGGAACTTCGGAGCCCCACGATAGCTCAGGCGCGGCGCAACACCCGGACATTCACGCCGCCCTCGAGGGGCTGGGTGAGGTCGGGGCCGATATAGCCGCGCATCCGCAGGTGCGTCTCGGCTTCCGCGAGCGTGCGGAAGATGGTCCAGGAGCTCCTCGACAACGTCGCGACCGTATAGGCCATCATCCGGGGGATGGGACCGGGGATGGCGCACACCACCTCCGTCACCCGGTCCGACAGCTCGCGATCCAGCTCCTTGAACACGTTCGCGTAGCCGATCCTCGCGTTCACCATCCCCATGCCGTCGTAGAAGAAGCAGAAGGTGCCCGGCTGGTGCTTCAACGCCTGGCGGATCTCATCGCAGAGCGCCCTGCCGTTGAGCTCATCACCGTGCTCGGGGTGCCTCACCCGCACCAGCCAGGTCGCCACCGGCGGCAACTTGAGGCTGCCCACCGCCGCTCGCGTCATCAGCGGCCGGGTGAACGCCTCGAGTTCTGGATTGGATGGAGCGGGCATGACTCCAGGATTGTACCCATGGGAGCGACCCGGAATAGAGCGACACGTGCGAGACAAACGTCGGCGCCGGTCAGAGCACGGCAATCTTGGAAAGATGCGCTTGGAGAGGCATTGGTTTTCCAGCGTGCTCCGGGAGAACGGGAAGACACATGGTGGATGCGTGACGCCACAACACGACTGGCGTGCATGGAGCCCGTTTGGTGAGCACCATGACACCACCCCGCTGCCCTGAGCTCGTGACCGTCACCCGCTCCGGAAGGGAGGAACCATGAGGAAGAAGAAGCAACGGGACGACGGCACCTGGACTTCCATCCGCGAGAGTCTGGATGACTTCCACCCCGCGCAGCTCGCGGCGCGGCTGCGCGAGTACCTGGTCCCCCGCATCCCCCAGGGAGCGAAGCACCTCGACGAGCGGACGCGCTCGGCCCTGCTCGAGGGTGTCGGCGAGCTGCTCGCCGAGCACGCCGGGGCCTGGTACACGGAGGCCCACGTCCCGCTCGGCAATGAAGTGCTGGGTGACTACTGCCGGTGTCACGGCTTCTTCAACCAGGGCGAGCCCCCCGACGTCGGCGTGGAGAGCAACATCCAGCGCATCCTCTCCGCGCTCGGCGCCGCCCATGCGTGGCTGTGCACGCTCGACACGTACTTCCGCTCCCTGGCCCTGCCCCTGGACGAGGCGGACCGCGCGGCGGTGCTGTCGGACGCGGTGCGGCGGGTCATCGACTTCACCGTCGAGGCGACCCGCTGCGAGGAGGGCTGGTCCCGCTACACCCACCAGGCCCTCGGCTGGCTGTTGGAGTCCCAGGGCATCCGCCGGACCCAGCGCCTGGAGCGGGCGCTGGACACGGTCCTGGTGGGCTTCACGAGCGGATCCGCGCCCTCCTCCGACGAGGCCCGCCAGGCCGCGAGCTCCATCGCCCTGGCGGCGGTGAAGGAGGACTTCCGCCGGAGCTACCCGGACGAGAGCGCCTCCTGAGGGCGGCTCAGGGCGTGCCCGGGCGCACCACGCGGAAGGGGGCGGACGTCACCTCCTGCCGCTCCCCATCCCACTCCACGTCCGTGAGGTAGCGGTACTCGCCCTCCGCCAGGGACTCCCGGAGGACGCGGCGCTCGGAGGACTCCTCACCCGGACCCAGCCGCTTCTGGATGGCCGCGCAGACCTCGTTGTCGATGAGCGGCACCGTCTCCCAGGCCTCTCCCACGTGACGCTGCAGCGTGGAGAAGCAGAGATTGTAGCCGAGTGGCTGAAGCGACTCGTTGCTCAGCCGCAGCGACAGCTCCGAGCCGGTCACGTACAAGCCCCGGTCCGTCTTCAGGACCGCGTCGCCCACCACGGGCGCGCCACAGGCCATCAGCCCGAGCGCCACACTGCCAAGGAACATGTTCCAACGAGGCATATCGCCCCTCCTCTTCGTTCTCCGCCCGTGAATACGGGTCGTGGAACGAGGACGATGCAAGGCGCGTGCACCGCCGGATTCAGGCCGGCTGGATGCCGAGCCGCTCGTCTCTCCGTCGGAGCCAGGCGACCAGCGGCAGCGACAGCAGCACCATCCACACTTTTCCCAGCACCTGCCCCATCAGAAATTCGAGACCGCCAAAGGCGAGCTGGAGGAAGAGGACGCTGTCGACGACGAGGCCCACGAGGCTGCTGACGAACACGGCGAGCACCAGCCCGCGCCGTTGCAGCGGCGTGTAGACGGCGAAGTCGGCCAGCTCGGAGATGGCGAAGGCGCACCCGGAGGCGACGACGAGCGGAGGCGGAGCGAGCACCGCCGACAGCAGCGCGCCCACCGCGATGGCCAGCAGGGTCCAGTTCTTGCCCAGCCGGCGCTGCACCAGGTCACGCAGCACCAGGGCGATGCCGACGATGAGGACGCCGCTGGGGGCCAGGATGCCAGGGCCCACGGGGAGCAGGCAGGGGCCGTTGTCCGGGCACACCACCCCCACGTGGCCGATCATCCAGTTGGAGAGTGGAATCGAGGCACAGAAGCCCAACAGGTAGATGAATCCCTCGACTCGACGCTGCTCCATGTGCTTCTGCTCCACGACGAACGGATGTTCCTGGCATCCGGGGCGCGCGCGGCATAGCACGTTTCCCCGGCGCTGTCAGAATGCGCCCCTCCCCTCTTTATGAAGAACGCGGCCCCGCCCATCTTCGACGACTCGCGCTGGCCCCTGCTGCGCATCCGGTTCCCGAGGGTGCTTTCCGCGACGGAGTACGAGAGCTTCCTCGGTACCTTCGCCGACTACCTGCTGCGCTCCGAGAAGCTCCTCCTCTACATCGACCTGAGCCGGGTCGGGATGGTGCCGATCGAGCAGCGCTGGCGCCAGGTCGAATGGTTCGAGCAGTACGACCAGCGCTTGCGCGAGCAGGTGCTCGGCTCCGCCCTCGTCATCACCTCGCCCGTCATCCGGCTGGCGCTCAGCGCCATCACGTACTTCAAGCCCCTGCCCAACCCCGTCGCCATCTTCGCCCGGCCGGAGGAAGCGGAGGCCTGGGCGGCCGAGCGCCTCCAGGAGGCGGGGCTCACCCAGGCCAGCCAGGGGCCCTGACGGCGGCGCGCGCTACATCATCGGCGCCGTCGTCTCGAGCTCCTGCGTCTCCAACAATCCCGTCTGCTTGAGCAGCGGGTGGGTGCTGGGAGCGCGGCCCCGGAAGGACTGGAAGACCTCGAGCGGGTGGCGGCTACCGCCGAGCGCGAGCACCGTGTCCCGGAAGCGCCGCCCGGTGTTGGCGACGGCCTGGGCATCGGACAGCCCCGCCTCCTCGAAGGCGGAGAAGGCATCCGCGGAGAGGACCTCGGCCCACTTGTAGCTGTAGTAGCCGGCGGCGTACCCGCCCGCGAAGATGTGGGTGAAGCTGCACAGGAAGCGGTCCTCCGGGAGCGGCTTGAGGACCGTGTTGTCCGCGGCGATGCGCGTCTGCATGTCGAGGACGCTCGGCGCGTCATCGTCCCCCGCGGGGTATCGGTGGTGCAGCTCCAGGTCCAGCGTGGCGAAGTACACCTGCCGCAGCGTCTGCGAGGCGGCACGGTAGATGCGCCCGGCGCGGAGCTTCTCCTGGAGGGCCTTGGGCAACGGCTCGCCCGTGTCCACGTGGCGCGCGAGCCGGGAGAGCGTCTCCTCGTGGAAGCACCAGTTCTCCATGAACTGGCTGGGCAGCTCCACCGCGTCCCACTCCACGTTGTTGATGCCGGCGGCCTCGGGGTAGTCCACCCGGGTGAGCATGTGCTGCAGGCCATGGCCGAACTCGTGGAAGAGCGTCTCCACTTCGCGGAAGGTGAGGAGCGCGGGCTTGTTGCCCACTGGAGGCGTGGCATTGCAGACGAGGTAGGCCACCGGCAGGCGCAGGCTCCCGTCGGGCTTGCGCTTGCGGTCGACGGCGCCGTTCATCCACGCTCCACCGCGCTTGGTGGCCGGGCGGCTGTAGGGGTCCAGGTAGAAGGCGGCGATGTCCTTGCCCGACTCGTCCGCCACGCGGAAGAAGCGGACGCTGGGGTCCCACACGGGAACTTCACCGTCGGCGGCACGCACCGTGACGCCGAAGAGGCGCCTGGCCGTGTCGAACAGGCCCTCCAGCACGCGCGGCATCGCGAAGTACGGCCGGAGCTCCTCGTCGGTATAGGCGTAGCGCTCCTCGCGCAGACGCTCGGCCCAGAAGGGCACGTCCCACAGCTTCAGCTCGAGCGAGGTGTTGCCCGTCTTGCGGCGCGCGTACTCGGTGAGCTCGGCGTTCTCGTCGCGGGCGCGAACACGGGCGGCCTTGCGCAGCTCGCCGAGCAGCTGCTCGACGGCCTGGACGCCGGGCGCCATCTTCGCCGCCAGGCTCACCTCGGCGAACGAGCCGTGGCCGAGCAGGCGGGCCTTCTCGCGGCGCAGGGTGAGGACGCGCTCGATGAGCGGGCCGTTGTCCGTGTCTCCCGAGGAGGCGCGGGTGACGAAGGCCCGGTAGAGCTTCTCGCGCAGCTCCGGCCGGCGCGAGTGCTCGAGGAAGGGCACGTAGCTGGGTGCCTCCAGGGTGATGCGCCAGGGCCCCTTCTCGGGGGTGGGCTCGGGGGCTCCCTCGGCCAGTCCCTGCTTCGCCGCCTGGGCGGCGGCGGCGAGCGCGCTGGGCGGCAGGCCCTCCACCTCCTCGGGCCTGGTGAGCGTCATGGACCAGGCCTTGGTGGCGTCGATGACGTTGTTGGCGAAGCGGGTGGACAGCTCGGCCAGCTCGCGCTCGATCTCCTGGAAGCGCGCACGGGCCTCGCCCTGTAGCCCCACGCCGGACAGCTCGGCGTCACGGATGGAGGCGTCGACGATGCGGTGCTGGGTGTCGTCGAGCTTCTTCCAGTCCGGGCCCTCGCGCAGCGCCTTGAGCGCCTTGTAGAGAGGCTCGCTCTGGCCGATGCGCATGAAGGCCTCGACCACCTCGCCCTCGACGGCGGCGTGGGCCTGACGCAGCTCCGGGCTGTTCTGCACGCCCATGAGGTGGTTCACCACGCCCCAGGCCAGACCGATGGGCTCGGTGATGGCGGACAGGCGGGCAACCGTCTGCTCCCACGTGGGGCGTACGTCACGCTCGAGCGCGTCGAGGTCGGTGTGCAGGCGTGCGAGCAGCTCCCGGATGGCGGGCTCGACATGCTCCGGGCGGATGCGGTCGAACTTCGGAAGACCTTCGGTCTGAAGCAGCGGATTGTCAGATGTAGGCGCGGTCATTGCCTTCTGACGTTAGGGCAGGGGCTCGCGGTTGGCAGCAATCGCGAGGGGCAGGCCGGGCGGGGCGTCTGGGAGTGCACGCACGGGAACGGACATGGCACGGCACTTCACCTTGACAGGTCACCGGGCGCGCTGCTCTCACGAGTGGCCATGTTCTCCTTCGTTCTCGCGGCCACGCTCGCCGCCACTCCCGCGCCCCGCGCCGCCACCGCCTCGGGGACCGTCGTCCACATCCCCCGGCTGGACGCGCTCCAGGGAGTGACCGCCTTCATGGACCGGGCGGGACAGAACGCCGCCCTGATGCGGCCCGTCGTCTGGTTCGCCGAGCTCCACCCTTTCCTTTCGCTCGACCCGAGCCAGCCAGAGACCCTCACCCGCGCGGGCATCGACCCCACCGGCCCCCTCACCGTCTCCCAGCGTGGGAACGGCCGCATCTCCTGCACGCGCCTGACGGACCCCAAGGCCTTCCAGGAGAGAGCCGCCGCGATGCTGGAATCCGCGGGGAGCAAGGCGGAGGTGAAGCCCACCACCTCCGGAGGCATCACCTCGGTGAGCGTCCCGCGCGAGTCCGGTGGACAAGCCGGCTATGCCCTCAAGGGCCAGGAGGCGTGTGCCTTCGCGAGCTCCGGTGGGGGCTTCGTCGACGATGGGCAGGGCCAGGTGCTGTTGAAGGAGGCCTCGCGGCTGGTGGGCAAGGCGCCCAAGGCGGACGCGCGGCTCGCGCAGTTGCCCGGGGTCGCCTACGTGCTCATGCCCGAGCGCGGCATGGTGGTGGGTGTGGATGGCAGCGGCTCCGAGCTGCGGCTGGAGGGCACCGCCACGGAGCTTCCGCTGCCGCCCTTCCAGGCCGCGGGGACGAGCCCCTACGGCGCGATGAAGCCCGAGGGAATGCTCGTGTCCCGGGCACGGGTGGCACCGTCCGGGGTGGCCCAGGCGGTGGGCGGCGTGCGCGCGAGCATCCAGCAGGTGTGCCCCGCCTGCCCTTCGGCCCAGGTCTCGGCGGTGGCACGCGCGGTGGCCGAGCGCCTCACCGGCAACGTGGTGGTGGTGGTGGACAGCGTGAGATCCCGCCCCAACCTGCGCACGCCCGAGGGCCGCTTCTTCGCCCCGCGCCAGGCGCTCGCCGCCGAAGTGACGGACGCCGCGGCGATGAGGACCGCGCTCGCGCCGATGGCGAAGTTCCCCGGCGCGAGGACGTTGGAGGATGGGTATGCGCTGGACGTGCAGGGAGGCACCGTCTTCGTCCGGCTGAAGGGCCGGCACCTCGTGCTGGGCAATGACGAAGCGGTGGCCCAGTCGCTCATGACGGGACTGCCCCAGGAGGGCGCGAAGCTGCCGCACGCAGTGGACTTCACGGTGGACCCGAAGCGGCTGTCGCGCGGGCTGAACCAGGTGTCGCTGATGGACGTGGTCTCCCAACAGCAACTCGCCACCCTCTTCGCCGTGGGGCTGGAGCTGGGGCCCCTGCTGGCCAATAGCGAACGAATCTCCGGCTGGCTCGACAGCACCTCCGGCGGTGCCCACCGCTTCTCCTCCACCTGGAAGCTGCCCGCCGCGCCTTGATGGCTCATCCGCAAGCAGCACATACATACACCCACATCCCCAACGGACGTCCGTAAGTGAGGCTCATCCATCTTCATCCCGGGCCTCTCGAAGTCCGCACCCCCAGGTGCCCGGCACGGGCCCAATCGTGCTAGATGCGCGCCACATGGACGCAACCTCCGAGAAGGACCCTCTTCGCTCCCGGCTGCAGCAGATGGAGAAGCAGGCCGAGCTGGGCGGTGGCGCTGACCGCATCGCCAAGCAGCACGAGGCCGGCAAGCTCACCGCTCGCGAGCGCATCGACCTGCTGCTCGACCCCGGCTCCTTCACCGAGCTGGACAAGTTCGTCACCCACCGCAGCAACGACTTCGGCATGGGTGACAAGAAGATCCTCGGCGACGGCGTCGTCACCGGCTACGGCACCGTCGAGGGCCGTCAGATCTTCGTCTTCGCCCAGGACTTCACCGTCTTCGGCGGCTCGCTCTCCGGCGCCTATGCCCAGAAGATCTGTAAGATCATGGACATGGCCATGCGCGTGGGCGCTCCCGTCATCGGCCTGAACGACTCGGGCGGCGCGCGCATCCAGGAGGGCGTCGAGAGCCTCGCCGGCTACGCCGACATCTTCCTGCGCAACACCCTCGCCTCGGGCGTGGTGCCGCAAATCTCCCTCATCATGGGCCCGTGCGCGGGCGGCGCGGTGTACTCGCCGGCCATCACGGACTTCATCATGATGGTGAAGGACACCTCCTACATGTTCATCACCGGCCCGGACGTCATCAAGACGGTGACGCACGAGGAGGTGAGCAAGGAGGACCTGGGCGGCGCGCTGGCGCACAACCAGAAGTCCGGCGTGGCGCACTTCGCCGCGGAGAACGAGCAGAACGCCATCCTCCTCACCCGCGAGCTGCTCTCCTTCCTGCCCTCCAACAACCAGGAGGACCCGCCCGTCCAGCCGTGCGAGGACGATCCGTTCCGCGCCGACGAGAGCCTCAAGACGGTCGTCCCCAGCAACCCGAACAAGCCCTACGACATCAAGGAGATCATCCGCGCCGTCGTCGACAACAAGCACTTCTTCGAGGTGCAGGAGCACTTCGCCAAGAACATGGTCATCGGCTTCGCCCGCATGAACGGCAAGCCGGTGGGCATCGTGGCCAACCAGCCGGCGGTGCTGGCGGGCGTGCTGGACATCGACGCGAGCGTGAAGGCGGCGCGCTTCGTGCGCTTCTGCGACTGCTTCAACATCCCGCTCCTCACCCTCGTGGACGTGCCCGGCTTCCTGCCCGGCACGGACCAGGAGTGGGGCGGCATCATCACCCACGGCGCCAAGCTGCTCTACGCCTTCGCCGAGGCCACCGTCCCGAAGATCACCCTCATCACCCGCAAGGCCTACGGCGGCGCCTATGACGTCATGGCCTCCAAGCACATCCGCGCGGACATCAACTACGCCTACCCCACGGCGGAAATCGCGGTCATGGGCCCCGAGGGCGCGGTCAACATCATCTTCCGCAACGAGCTGCTCAAGGCGAAGGACGCCAACGCCGAGCGCACCCGCCTGGTGAACGACTACCGCGAGAAGTTCGCCAACCCCTACAAGGCGGCCGAGCTGGGCTACATCGACGAGGTCATCCGCCCCGAGGAGACCCGCGCCAAGGTCATCCGCGCCCTGGAGATGCTCAAGAACAAGCGCCAGGAGAACCCGCCGCGCAAGCACGGCAACATCCCCCTGTAAGCAGGCGAGCAGGCAGGGGTTACTGACAGAGAAGTGACAGAACGCCTCCCCGGGGAAATTTTAGGGGGGGCGTTCACGCTTTGAAGGAGCGCACCAGATAAGGAGCCCCCTTTTGTCTCAACCCCGCCTCATCCTCTTCCTCGCCGACATCGAAGGCAACCTCACCGCCCTGCGCCAGACGCTCACCCGCGCCTGTGAGGCCGCCAACGTCCCCATGCCGGAGGTCCGCTGGGTCGAGTCCGCCACCGCCCTGGCCGATGCCGGCTGGCGGGTGGCCGAGCTGAAGTTGACCCCCTCTGGTGGCAAGGCCGTCCCCGAGGACCACCTGGACTCCCTCGTCCGCTCCGTGGCCCGTGACTTCCGCGACCAGGCCGTGGGCCTCTACACCGACAAGGCCGGCAGCTATGGCCGCGCCTCCCTGAGCGAGCCCGGCCGCCCCTCGCGCTCCCTCGAGGGCGAGTACATTGACGTGGTGCGTCAAACGGCCCGCTGGCTGGGCGTGGAGGCTCCCCTGCTCGGCCGGCTGCTCGATGGCGGTGCCACGGCCCGCAACCTGCTCGCCGCGGCGGTGGACTTCGGCGGTGACGAGCCCCATGCCCCCGCGCCCGCCAAGGGCGGCAAGGCCCAGGGCAAGGGCCGGCACCCGGCGGAGCAGCCCCCCGCGCCGCCCGAGCCGGACGAGGATGACCGCTTCGTCGAGGCCAAGCTGAGCGAGGCCCGCCGGCTGATGGAGCAGTACCTCAGCAGCCGCAAGTAGCCACTTCCGGAGCTACACGCTCCGAGTAGCGCGACGTATCGGCGGCCAGCGCCCGGCACCGGGCGCCATCGCGCTCGCCCGGGCACGCGCTC
Source organism: Archangium lipolyticum (assembly GCF_024623785.1). NCBI lineage: Bacteria > Pseudomonadati > Myxococcota > Myxococcia > Myxococcales > Archangiaceae > Archangium > Archangium lipolyticum. Next base: position 109,624 of record NZ_JANKBZ010000005.1, on the reverse strand, counting down.
CCCTGTGCTAAAGGGAGCGTCCATGCCCAAGATCCGCAAAATCCTCGTCGCCAATCGCGGCGAGATCGCCGTCCGGGTGATGCGCACCTGCAAGGAGCTCGGCATCTCCACGGTGGCGGTCTACTCCGAGGCGGACCGCTCCGCCCTTCACGTCCGCACCGCCGACCAGGCCTTCCTGGTGGGCCCCCCGCCCTCGCGCGAGAGCTATCTCGTACAGGAGCGGATTCTGGAGGCCGCCAAGAAGGCCGGCGCGGACGCCATCCACCCCGGCTACGGCTTCCTGTCGGAGAACGCGTCCTTCGTGCGCGCGTGCGAGAAGGCCGGCATCACCTTCATCGGCCCGCCCGCCAGCGCCATGGACGCCATGGGCGAGAAGACGCGCGCCCGGCAGAACATGATCAAGGCCGGTGTGCCCGTGGTGCCCGGCACCGCCGAGCCCATCGCCACCGTCGAGGAGGCCCGCGCCTACGCCGAGAAGATCGGCGTGCCGGTGATGCTCAAGGCGGCCGGCGGCGGTGGCGGCAAGGGCATGCGCAAGGTGGAGCGGATGGAGGACTTCGAGTCCTCCTGGCGCGCGGCCAAGAGCGAGGCGATGAACGCCTTCGGCAACGACGCCGTCTACATCGAGAAGTACCTCGAGAAGCCGCACCACGTGGAGATCCAGGTGTTCGCCGACCAGTACGGCAACACCATCCACCTCAACGAGCGCGAGTGCTCGGCGCAGCGCCGCCACCAGAAGGTGGTGGAGGAGACGCCCAGCCCCATCCTCACCCCGGAGCTGCGGGCGAAGATGGGCGAGGTGGCGGTGAAGGCCGCCAAGGCCGTGGGCTACGTGGGCGCGGGCACGGTGGAGTTCCTCGTGGACGTGCACCGCAACTTCTACTTCCTGGAGATGAACACCCGTCTCCAGGTGGAGCACCCGGTGACGGAGTGGGTGACGGGGTTGGACCTGGTGGCCTGGCAGATCAAGGTCGCCGAGGGCGAGAAGCTCCCGTACACCGAGGCGCCCAAGCCGAACGGGCACTCCATCGAGGTGCGCATCTACGCGGAAGACCCCGCGCGCAACTTCATGCCGAGCCCGGGCCGCATCAACTACCTGCGCGTGCCGGGAGGCCCGTACCTGCGCGACGACTCGGGCGTGTTCCCCGGGTACACGGTGCCCAACACGTATGACCCGATGATCTCCAAGCTGTCCGTGTGGGCCCCCACGCGGCGAGAGGCCATCGAGCGGGCGAAGCGTGCGCTGAGCGAGTACGTGGTGAAGGGCATCACCACCAACGTGCGCTACCTGAAGGGAATCCTGTCGCACCCGGAGTTCGTCGAGGGTGACTACGACACGAGCTTCCTCACGCGCGAGCACGAGACGCTGCTGGGCAAGGAAGATCCGCAGCTGACCGAGGCGGCGCTGCTGGCGAGCGTGGTGTACGCGTACCAGCGGGACCAGAAGCGGGCGAAGACCCTGACCCAGGCGCCGTCTCAAGGCGGCAAGGGCGGAATCTCCGCGTGGCGGCTGTCGAGCCGCCGCGGGCGCTAACTCCACACGGGACCACACCAATGCGTTACTTCGCGAAGCTGCAGGGACAGAAGGAAGCGGTGCCGGTGGACATCGAGCCGGCCGGAGAGAACAGCTTCAAGCTCACGCACGGCGGGAAGACGTTCCTCGTGGACGCGCTGACGTTGGACCACGGCGCGGTGTCGATGCTGGTGGACGGCACGTCCTACGGTGTCGAGTTCGACGAGCAGGGCGACGAGGTGCAGGTGCTGGTGCGGGGGCAGGTGACCCGCATCGACGTGGCGGACGAGCGCCGGCTGCGCCTGCGCGCGGGCACGGCGGCGTTCTCGGTGGAGGGCAAGCAGGTCATCGCCGCGCCCATGCCCGGCAAGGTGGTGAAGGTGCTGGTGAAGCTCGGCGACGAGGTGAAGGAGGGCCAGGGGCTGGTGGTCGTCGAGGCGATGAAGATGGAGAACGAGCTGAAGAGCCCCAAGGCCGGCAAGGTGGTGGAGCTGCCCGCCAAGGAGGGCACCGCTGTGGAGATCAACGCGAAGCTCGTGGTGGTCGAGTAGACGCGACACCGAGGAAGCGCCATGGCAGACACGAAGGCAGAGAAGGCCCGCTGGAAGCAGAAGACGTACGAGAAGGCCAAGGGAAAGGCCGGTGAGCGCCACCCGGAGTTCCGTACCTCCAGCGGCCTCACGATGGAGCCGCTCTACACCCCCGATGACGTGACGGGGGAGTATGGGGAGAAGCTGGGCTTCCCGGGCGAGTACCCCTTCACCCGTGGCGTGCAGCCCACCATGTACCGGGGCCGCTTCTGGACGATGCGCCAGTACGCGGGCTTCGGTACGGCCGAGGACGCCAACAAGCGCTACCACTACCTGCTCCAGTCGGGGCAGACGGGTCTGTCGGTCGCCTTCGACCTGCCCACGCAGATGGGCCGGGACGCGGACCACGCGCGCGCGCACGGCGAGGTGGGCAAGGTGGGCGTCTCCATCTCCTCGCTGCAGGACATGGAGGTGCTGCTCAAGGGGATTCCCCTGGACCAGGTGTCCACCTCGATGACCATCAACGCCACGGCCCCCATCCTGCTGTGCCTCTACGCGGCGGTGGGAGAGAAGAACGGCGTGGCGCTGGAGCAGCTCTCCGGCACGGTGCAGAACGACATCCTCAAGGAGTACATGGCGCGCGGGACGTACATCTACCCGCCGCAGCCCTCGCTGCGCCTCATCACCAACCTCTTCGCCTTCTGCGCGAAGCGGGTGCCCAAGTGGAACCCCATCTCCATCAGCGGCTACCACATCCGCGAGGCCGGCAGCACGGCGGCCCAGGAGATCGCCTTCACGCTGGCGGACGGCATCGCCTACGTGGACGCGGCGCTGAAGGCGGGGCTGGAGGTGGATGAGTTCGCCGGCCGGCTGTCCTTCTTCTTCAACGTCCACAACAACTTCCTCGAGGAGATCGCCAAGTTCCGCGCGGCGAGGCGGTTGTGGGCGCGCATCATGAAGGAGCGCTTCAAGGCGAAGGATCCGCGCTCGATGATGCTGCGCTTCCACGCGCAGACGGCGGGCAGCACACTGACGGCGCAGCAGGTGGACAACAACGTGGTGCGCGTGGCGCTGCAGGCGCTCGCGGCGGTGATGGGCGGGGCCCAGTCGCTGCACACCAACAGCCGGGACGAGGCGCTGGCGCTGCCCACCGAGGAGTCGGCGCGGCTGGCGCTGCGCACGCAGCAGGTCATCGCCTACGAGTCGGGCGTGGCGGACATCATCGATCCGATGGGTGGCTCGTTCGCGGTGGAGCGGCTGACGGACGAGTTGGAGGCCAAGGCCGAGGACTACATCCGCCGCATCGACGACATGGGCGGCATGGTGGAGGCCATCGCGAAGGGCTACCCGCAGGGGGAGATCCAGGACGCGGCCTACGAGGCGCAGCGGGACGTGGAGCAGAAGCGCACGGTGGTGGTGGGGGTGAACCAGTTCCAGGTGAAGGAGCCGCCACCGTCGGGGCTGCTGCGCGTGGACGAGGCGGTGGAGCGCACGCAGCTGGAGCGGATGAAGAAGCTGCGGGCCGAGCGGGACAACGGGGCGGCGCAGCGCACGGTGGACGCATTGCGCAAGGCGGCGGGGAACCCGGAGGAGAACCTCATCCCGCTCATCCTGGACGCGGTGAAGTCATACGCGACGCTGGGAGAGATTTCCGACGCGATGCGAGACGTCTTCGGAGAGCACCGAGAGCACGTGGTGCTGTGAGAACCCCCTCTCCCTCTGGGAGAGGGCTGGGGTGAGGGTCTACCTGATGGAAATGCTCTGCACGCTGCGCAGCCTGACGGAGAACCAGCGCCAGAAGCTGCTGGAGCACCCCGACACGCTCGAGGAGTTCATCGACGACGAGGAGGACTTCGGTGACGCCGAGGGCGCGCGGTTCCTGGACCTGGACATCGGGGAGACGTGGCACGGCCTGCAGTACCTGCTGACGGGAACGGCGTGGGAGGGCAAGGCGCCGCTGGACTTCCTGGTGCGAGGCGGCGAGGACGTGGGTGACATCCCCTCGGACGAGGGTACGGCGCGCGTCTTCACGGCGGACGAGGTGAAGGCGCTGTCCAAGTCCCTCGGAGCCCTCACCGAGAAGACGCTGCTGGAGCGTTACGACCCGGCGCGGATGCAGGAAGAGGACATCTACCCGGGCTTCTGGGAAGAACCTCCGCCGGACCTGGACCCGAAGGAGGAGCTGGCCTCCTACTTCGATGAACTGAAGAAGTTCACGGCCGCCGTGGCGAAGCGCGGCCACGGCCTGCTGGTGTTCATCGGCTGAGCGGGCGCGGCGCTAGCAGACGTCATACCTCGACGAAGCGCGTGCCAATCACGTGCTCGCGCTCCAATGCCTCCTTGATGTCCTCGGAGATGACGAGGGTCACCACCCAGCCCCAAGTTCGGAAGATGCGCGCATCACCGACCTTCGTCGGGTCGATGCGTAGCCGGTGGACAGCCCGGTAGGTGCCAACCTTGGCGGGCTGTCCATCCTCGGGTTTCCAGTAATTCACCTGACCGCTGCGGGCGTCATCGATGCATTTCACCACACGGGTGGCGTTGAGGATGAAGTAGCTGTCGGGTTGGGACTCAATCTCGACAGGGATGAATTGGACATCCTTCACTCCGAGACGCTCGAAGATGTCGACGACCCGGGCGTGAGCAACAGGAATGGCGAAAGACGCCTGATCGAGATCCAAGGGTGTTCCCTCCTGAAGAACAGGAAGGCGGAGTTTCCCTCCTATCTTGAGCCGAATTCCCTCTGTGAATTGCCAGGGGTTGAGTTCTTGCCCGTGCGAATCAACAGGAGCACCCAGAAACCATCTGTCAGGCACGTACTTGTCATCTACCAGGTCGAAATATCTCGGCATGGGTTGCGATCACCTCAGCATCAGCGCTTCCGCATCAGAAGTTCGTTCAGTAAGGTTCCAGGAGTGCAGATCTCCGCTGCAAGTGCTTTGAGTTCTGAAATCAGAGTTCTTCGACACTCATCCACACCGTTGCATCCTCGAAGCGCGGTCGAGATCCGTCTGAAAACCTCTGAATGGTACTCCTCGGAATGAGGGCCCTTGTGTCCTCTGACCCGGACGATGTTCTCAGGCGCATCGAGACTCATTCCGGCTTTTTTGAAGAGGGGTTCGAAGACCAATGTCCAGGGTCCTCCACGTACGTTGGAAGCCCTGTTGCGGATGGTGGCGATGTGGTGTCCCGGAACTCCGTCGTCCTCCGCGCCATCGCTGCACAGGCTCTCCTGGCGTGCGGCTGAGGCCACGGTTCCACTCGCGATCCCCGTCATGACGAGACTGCCGTCGGCGACTACCTGACCAGAGGAGATAAGGCTTCCATCAGGGAGCCTCGGACCCGAGGGAGCCATGAGCCGCCCTCCCATCCCTCCGCGAGGTACAGGAGGCAGTGCCTTCCCCACGGCCCAGCCCGCCACCATCACCAGAATCCGCAAGAGCGTCGCTCCCGCTGCCCGGCCGAAGCGCTCCGAGATCGCCTCCAGTTCGGCCAGGGAATGTGCCTTCCGCACGTCCCGGTCCAGACGCAACAACACGACCGCGGCGTTCCGGATCTCCGCCACCGTGAAGCTCATCATCAAGACGAAGGTCAGAGCTGCCGCCGTCGCCTTGGAGAAGAGCGGCTCCGGCATGGCCCACGCCGCCATGTAGAGGGTCATCGAAACAATGACGCCCGTAACGAAAACCGGGTCCGTGAGGAGCACCTCCGCGGCCTCTCGCACGCCTTCGTCCATGTACCCAGGCGAGAGACGCAACGCGAGACGGAGACGCGCATCCGCCAACTCATCCAGTGGTGGTAGAGAGGACGCACCGTACCTGGCCGCGTAATCGGACCACAACCGGCGCTCCCAACCGGACGGTCCGTCTCCCTCGTCCAAGCCATTCGCCTTCGGAGTGAGCTGAAAGACAGCGGGCCGTGCACGTGGCTGGGTGCGGTCGTCGTGGAGCACGGAGAGCACGCTCCGCGCTTCTTGAAGGGTGAACTCCCTGGAATGCTGCGCATCTGGAGGGGACCGCACGACGAGCCGCCATCTTCCATCCGGAAGTGGCGTCAGTTCGACGGGCGCGGGGAAAGCGCCCGTCCGATGATCCTCCGTGACGGGCCGCCCCCTCTCCAGCCAAGGCCCTTCCACCCGGGGCCCCGTGCATGAGGACAACAGGAGAAGCACCAGCAAACACGCCCCCACGCGGGAGGGCTCACGGCATCCCTGCCTCGACACGCGGCCTCCGGCCTACCCGACGAGCACGTCGCGGCCCAGCTTGATGACGAGCGCCACCACCACCAGCAGCACCACCTTGCGCACCAGCTTGTCGCCCCCGCGCACGGCCATGTGCGCGCCGATCCACGCACCGGTGAACTGGGCCGCGGCCATGGGCAGGGCCACCTGCCACAGCACCAGGCCCCGGTACGCGAAGAGGCCCACCGCCGCGAGGTTCGTCGCGAAGTTCACCACCTTCGCGTCCGCCGAGGCCTTCGTCAGGTTGTGCCCCAGCAGCCCCGAGAAGCAGATGATGAGGAACGTCCCCGTTCCCGGCCCGAAGAAGCCGTCATAGGTGCCGATGACGAGCGAGATGACCGCGCCCAGCGTCATCATGCGCCGGGCCGGCGGTTCCGGCCGTTCGCCCGGCGGCGGCCCCCGGCGGAAGGCCAGGAAGGCGGCCACCGCCACCAGCAGCACCAGCACCACGGGCTTGAGCACCTCGGGGCGCAGCAGCAGCACCAGCGCCGCCCCGAGGAGCGAGCCCACCAGCCCCATCGGGAAGGTGATGACCGCGAGCTTCCCCTTCACCAACCCGGCCCGCGCGAAGCGCACCAGCGCCGCGAACGCGCCGAACACGGACTGGCCCTTGTTCGTGCCCAGGACCACGTGCGGCGGCAGGCCGGTCGCCAGGAGGGCGGGCAGCGTCACCAGCCCTCCTCCTCCGGCGATGGCATCCACCACACCGGCCGTGAGGGCCGCGACGCACAACAGGACGATTTCGAGCGGGGTGACGTCCACGAGCGGCCACCTACCACGTCCAAAGCTTGCGCGCGCGGCGACTCTGGGCGTCAATCAGGGTCCCAGTCCCCCCGCCAAGGTTCCATCATGCTCGCGTCCCTCGTCTCCGTGATGACCCTCGCGCTGCTGTCGGCGGCGCCCGTGGACCCGAAAGGACCCACCTGCCGCTCCATCGACGGTCACGTGGCCTGCGGCTACCAGTGCAAGTCGGATGGCCAGCGTGTCCGGTGCGCCCAGACTCCCCAGGGATATTGCCAGGTCATCGACGGTCAGGCCGTCTGCTTCGACCCGCCCGCTCACATCGTCCGCATCTACGGCGACGCGCTGCCCCAGCCCGAGTGCAAGAGCATCGACGGGCAGGTCGCCTGCGGCTACCAGTGCGCCACCCAGTTCGGCAAGGTGAAGTGCGCTCGCACCCCGGCGGGCATCTGCTCCGGCCGGAATGACGAAATCGTCTGCTTCGATCCTCCCCCCGAGGTGTACGCCGTCTACGGCCGGGAGACGCCCAAGGCCGAGTGCCGTGGCAATGGCACGGAGATCTCGTGCGGCTACAAGTGCACCCTCGGCGCCGGAAAGGTGGCCTGCAGCAGGACGCCGGTGGGCGTCTGCAAGAGCGATGGCCTCCAGCTCAGCTGCTTCGACCCGCCCGCCCAGGCGTTCTGCGCCTGGGGCAAGTCGCTGCCGCCCCTGCAGTGCCAGCTCAGCGACAACCAGCCGGTGTGCGGCTACGGCTGCACCAAGGCCTACTCCAAGGTGGCCTGCGCGGCCACCCCCAAGGGCCTGTGCAAGGTGTTCGACACGGAAGTCCACTGTTTCGACCCGCCGAGCACCCAGGACGCCGACCCCGCCTGTCTGAGCCTGATCGGTCTGGCCGTGATGGAGGCGCCGTAGGGCGCCCGGCAGCTTGCTTTCCCAACCCCCGAGACAGGGGTAGGGTGGCCGACGCACACAAGGAGTGACATCGGAGATGGCGGAGGGAGACGTCCGGCAATACTTCGTGCGGAACGAGACGGGGATGATCTGGGGTCCACTGGCCCTGCCGACCATCGAGTTGCTCATCGATAACGGCAGCATCCAGGGTCGGCTCCAGGTCTCCGAGGACGGCATCAACTTCGCCTTCCCGGGGCTCTTCCCCCACATTCGCGATGCCTTCCCTCGGGAGATGTGGGGAGACGTCGTGGTCCCCGGCCCCACCACCCCGATGGCTCCGGCCATGGGAGCCGCCCCGACCGCCACGCCCACCGGCCCCCAGGGCAAGCCCGCCCCCGGCGTCGCGCCGCGAGGACCCGCCGGAGCGCCCATGGCTGGTCCCGGGGCCGTCGCCGCCACACGGCCCGGTGCCCCCGTGGCGGGTCCAGGCGCCCGGCCCGCCGCGCCTCCAGGAGCCGTTCCTCCCGGGGCGCCCCCGGGTGCCGCCCGCCCGCCCGGCTCGACGCTCGCGCCCGGAATGCCCGGAGCGGTCCCCACCGTGGCTCCGCGTCCCGGGGCTCCCGGCGCCGCGCCCCAGCGCCCCCCCGCGCCCGCCACCACCGCGCGTCCCGTCGGGCCCGGAATCCCCACCCACCCCGCTCCAGGCACCGCGCCACAGGCCGCCGCCCCCGGGGCTCCCGCCGCCGCGCGTCCCGTGCCGCCCGGTGCCACGCCCCAGCAGGCCCCCGCGCCCGCCACCACCGCGCGTCCCGTCGGAGCGGGCATCCCCACCCACCCCGCTCCCACGGCGGCCACGGGTCCGGCGGAAGTGCCTCCCAGCAGCGGGCAGCTCGAGACGCACTCGCTCGTGCGCCTCTACGGACTTCTCGCCGCCGGCAACCACACGGGTCTGCTCACGCTCACCCTCGCCGACTGCACCGTCAGCCTCCACTTCCGCAAGGGCAACCCCGAGTTCATCGACTCCTCGCACCCCGAGGACGCGCTGAGCACCTCGCTCCTCCAGGCGAAGCTCGTCACCCCGGAGCAGCTCCAGCAGGCCGAGGCCGCCCGGGGCCGCTTCGGCGGTGAGCTGCTCGCCGCCCTCTTCGGCCTGGGCCTGCTCCAACCCCCCTCCGCCTTCACCCAGCTGGCGCACCGCGCCCAGACCATCCTCCTCAAGGGCCTGCGCGCCGAGTCCGGCGCCTTCACCTTCGAGCCCAAGGACCTGCCCGCCGCCAAGGCCATGCCCCTGGGCAACAAGTGGGCGGTGCTGAGCGACCTCGTGCGCCGCCTGCCCAGCGCGGACCTCCGGCGCAGGCTCCAGCCCGTCCTCGGCCTGCCGGTGATGAAGTCCAACGGACGCGTGGCCACCGGCGACCTGCGCCTCACCCCTCACGAGATGCGCGTGCTCGCCCTCATCGACGGGGTGCGCTCCACCGGTCAGCTCCTCACCGACGTTCCCCAGGACGCCGACCACGTGCTGCGGCTCGTGTTCCTCCTCAAGGAACTCGATGGGGTGTCCTTCGCGGCCGTGGCCCAGCGCGCGGCCCCGCCGCCACAAGCCTCGGCACCCCGGCCCGCCGCGCCCGCCCCTGGACGCGCTGTCACCGCTCCTGGTGTTGCCCAGGCTGGCGCCACGCCCCAGCCCGCCGCGCCCGCTCCTGGACGCGCCGTCACCGCTCCGGGTGTTGCCCAGGCTGGTGCCCCCGCGCCTGGACGCGCCGTCACCGCTCCGGGTGTTGCCCAGGCCGGTGCCACTCCCCAGGCACCACGCCCGGCGACGGCTCCCGCAGCTCCCGTGGCGAAACCGGCTGCTCCCACCGCGCCCGCCGCCAAACCGGCCGCTCCCGCCACTCCCGTGGCGAAACCAGCCGCTCCGGCCATGCCCGCCGCGAAACCAGCCGCCCCCGCTCCCGCCGCCAAACCGGCCGCTCCGGCTCCGGCTCCCGCCGCCTCGGGCGCCACTCCGGGCGCCAACGAGATTCCCGTCCTCCGCGAGCTGGCCGAGAAGCTCAAGGAGCAGAACCACTTCGAGCGCCTGGGTCTGGGAGCGGACACCAACGGCCCGGCGGTGAAGATCGCCTACTTCAAGCTGGCCAGGCTGTACCACCCGGACACCCTGCCGCCCGGCGCGCCTCCGGAGCTGGAGAAGCTCAAGGCCGACGTCTTCGCCTACATCGGCGAGGCCTACCGGGCCCTCGCGGACGACAAGAGCCGCGCCGCCTACATCGAGGAGCTCAAGCATGGCGGCGGCAAGCAGGAGCAGCAGGTCGACGTGGAGGCCATCCTCAAGAGCGAGGAGCTCTTCCGCAAGGCCGGCCTGCACATCAAGGCCCGGAAGTTCGCCGAGGCGGTGAAGATCCTCGACGAGGCCATCCAGCTCAACGGCGAGGAGCCCGAGTTCTACGCCTGGCGCGGCTATGCCCGCTTCTTCACCTTCGAGGACAAGAAGGTGGCCTACGCCGAGGCCTTCAAGGACATCCAGGCCTGTCTGAAGAAGAACGAGAAGGTCGCCTCGGCGCACTACTTCCTGGGTGTCATCGCCAAACTTTGCGGAGACAACAGCGGCGCGCTGAAGCACTTCCAGAGGACGGTGGAGATTCAGCCAAATCACATCGACGCGCAGCGGGAGATCCGCATGGCGGCGCAAAAGAAGTAGGGTGCGCCACCTCGGGAGCGCCACCGTGGGCTCCCCCACACGAGGAGAAGAGTCTTGCCGTTGACCGGAAAACAGCGCCGCCAGCTTCGCGGGCTGGGACACCACCTGGAGCCGGTGGTCATCGTGGGCCAGTCGGGCGTCACCGAGGGCGTCATCGCCGCCGTCGAGCAGGCGCTGCACGACCACGAGCTCATCAAGGTGAAGATCAACGAGGGTCCCGAGGACCGTCACGAGGCCGCCGAGAAGCTGGCCCAGGGCACCAGCGCCGAGCTGGTCCAGCTCCTGGGCCGCACCGCGCTGCTCTTCAAGAAGCGCGCGGAGGACTCGGAGTTCGAGGACTACTGAGGAGCGCCCTCAGCGGGTGAAGCCCGCGGCCTGGGCCGCCACTTCCACCCCCGCGCCCAACCTGTCGAGCAGCGCGGGGCTGAAGTACTGGTGACGGGCCTCGCCCTGGCCCGCCTTCACCTGCTCCGGCGTGTCCACGTAGCCCACGTACCCGTCCGCCAGTCCCAGCACCCCCGTGGCTCCCGTGCGCTGGACCAGCGCCGACCCCGCCGCCACCGTGGGCTCGCCCGGCAGCAACAGCAGCTCCAGCGGCCCCAGCACCAGCGCCCCCACCTCCGCCGTCCGGGAGGACGACGCACACAGGAAGTTGTCCCCCGCCGCCCGCGAGTACGACGGCACCAGCCGCGAGGCGTCCGGCCTCGGCAGCGCCACCTCCACCCGCGCATGGGCCAGCCGCGACGTCCCGGCCGCCACCGGCGCCGCGCGCTCGGCCAGCCCCGCCACCGCCCGCGCATAGGCCGCCGCCTTCTCCACACCCTCCCCCTCGTCGAAGGACACCGAGACGTTGCCCGCCGCCCCCTGCAGCACCAGCGCCACCCCACCCTTCTCCTCGCGCAGCAGGCTCAAGCGCCCCGGCCAGTCCGGATCCACGAAGGCCCTCTTCCTCGGAACCACCGTGGGGTGCGAGGAGAACACCAGCAGCTCCGCCACGGGCCCGGACGCGCTCCTCAGCACGGCGCGGGTGAGCGTCCCATCCGGCGCCTCTCCGCCCGAGCGCGAGCGCACCAGCCCCGGCTCCCGGGCCTCGCCCACCTCCAGCGTGACGTCCGTGAGCCTCGCCGCGGCCTGGTGCAGCGCCTCGCTGGCTCCGGCCGCCGCCGCCTCCAGCGCGGACTTCCGGTACCGCCCGGTGCCGGCGAGCTGCGACACCAGCCGCGGGTCATACCCGCCGAAGGACGAGTGTGAGTGCGTGGCCACCACCACCAGACCCTGGAGCCCCAGGTCGGAGGCACGCTCGCGCACCGCGGCCACGAGCGCGTCGGGCACCAGCAGCAGCTCCAGCGACACCAGCCCCACCTTCACATCCCCCATGGCCAGCACCACCGCGCGCGCCCAGGGGGGAGGATCCGCCTGGCTGGCCTCCGGACGAGGAGGCCCATAACCGGCCACCACCACGGGAAAGGGCGGTTCCAGGGCCACCTTCGCCGCTCCGGCCCTCAAGGAGCCCTCGGCGCGCGCCTGCCCTCGCACCACGGGCGTCCGCTCGCTCCACCGCCCGCACCAGTTCCATGACGCGAGCGCGTACGCGGACCCGAGGGTCAGCACGAACAGGGGAAGCAGGGAACGAAGGAACCGCCGCCAGCGGGGAGACATGGGGGGTGGAAGCCTACCTCCAAGCGGGGAATTCCGGGTGCCCGGCTGCTCGTCCGTTCCTCACATCCCCCTGCCCGCGGAATACCGTCGAACGAAGCAACCGTTCTCCAGTTCCGTTCGGCACCCGAAGGGGATAAGGGCAACGCGCATGTGCGGGATCTTCGGAATCGTCGGTCACCCGGAAGCGTCCAACCTGGCGTACCTCGGTCTGCATGCGCTCCAGCATCGCGGCCAGGAATCAGCGGGCATCGTCGCATCGGATGGCCAGAGTCTGCGGGCCCATCGTGAGATGGGGCTCGTGGCGGACATCTTCACCGCGCCGGTGCTCGAGCAACTGCCGGGCGGAGCGGCCATCGGCCACGTGCGCTACTCCACGGCGGGCGTCAGCCAGCTCAAGAACGCCCAGCCGCTCACGGTGGAGTACGTGGGAGGCCACCTGGCCGTGGCCCACAACGGCAACCTCGTCAACGCACAGGAGCTGCGCAACGAGCTCGAGGCCGACGGCGCCATCTTCCAGTCGGACTCGGACACCGAGGTCGTCATCCACCTCATCGCCCGCTCGCGGCAGCCCACCTTCGAGAAGAAGGTCGTCGAGGCGCTCTCCAAGGTGAAGGGGGCCTACAGCATCCTCTTCCTCTCCGAGAAGAAGCTGGTGGCGGTGAGGGACCCGAACGGCTTCCGTCCGCTGGTGCTCGGCATGCTGAAGAACAGCTGGGTGCTGGCCAGCGAGACCACGGCACTGGATCTCATCGAGGCGGAGTTCATCCGCGAGCTCGAGGCCGGGGAGATGGTGGTCATCGACGAGACGGGCCTGCACGCCAGCCAGCCCTTCCCGCCCACGCGGCTGGGCCGGTGCATCTTCGAGCACGTGTACTTCGCCAAGCCGGACTCGGTGCTGTTCGGCACGAGCGTGTACGAGACGCGCAAGGAGCTGGGACGGCAGCTCGCCAGGGAGCAGCCGGCGCCCGGAGCGGACCTGGTCATCGCTGTGCCGGACTCGGGCGTGCCCGCGGCCATCGGCTACTCGCAGGCCAGTGGGATTCCGTACGACGTGGGCCTCATCCGCAGCCACTACGTGGGCCGCACCTTCATCGAGCCGCAGCAATCCATCCGCCACTTCGGCGTGAAGCTGAAGCTGTCCGCGGTGCGCCAGGTACTCAAGGGCAAGCGCGTGGTGGTGGTGGACGACTCCATCGTGCGCGGCACCACCAGCCGGAAGATCGTGAAGATGCTCAAGGCCGCCGGCGCGGTGGAGGTGCACCTGCGCATCTCCTCGCCGCCCACGCAGTGGCCGTGCTTCTACGGCATCGACACGCCGAGCCGGCAGGAGCTCATCGCCTCCAGCCACACCGTGGAGGAGATCGCCCGCTACGTGACGGCGGACTCGCTGGGCTACATCTCCCTGGAGGGCCTGGGCACCGCGGTGGGAGACCGGGAACGCAACACCTTCTGCACCGCCTGCTTCTCCGGCCAGTACCTCACGGGCAACCTCACGGCGGGCGCCTCGGCGCAGCCCGCCGGACCCAAGCTCGTCAGCGCCTGAGCCCCCTCCCCGCTCGCCCCAGGTGTCATGGGGCGAAGTCGCTCCGCCGGAGCCGGTAGGTCACCGTCGGTGGTGCGTGGGGCGACATCCCGAGCCGCTCCATCACCCGGATGGACGCGGCGTTGGCGAGGTCCGCGCGGGCGTAGATGTCCTTCAGCCCCACCCGCTCGAAGCCGAAGCGCAGCACGGCCCGGGCCGCCTCGGTGGCGAGGCCCCGCCCCCAGAAGTCCCGATAGAGTCCGTACAGGAGCTCCACGTCCTCACGGCCCTCGATGCGCCGCAGCCCGCAGAAGCCGATGAGCGCTCCGGGCCAGTCCACGAGGGAGAGGACGAACCCGCCGTAGCCCCGCTCCCGGAAGTCCCGCTCGCTCAGGGCGATCTGCTCCCGCACCTCCTCGCGCGACACGAGCCGGTCATCCCAGAGGTAGCGGCGGACGTACGGGTCGTTCCAGAGGCCGAAGAGCGCGTCCTCGTCCTCCGGAGCGAAGGGACGGAGCAACAGGCGGTCGGTGCGAAGCTCCAGCACGGGCATTCCCTCCATCATTCCGCGCGGAAGGAGTGGTGTCCGTGCCGTTGTGACAGGACTCAGAGCATCTCGGCCCCGAGGGCGCGCACCAACACGCGCTCCTGCCGGAAGCGGCGCTCCAGCTCCGCGCGGTAACCGCTCCACCAGGCTCGGTCGAGCGCTTCGACCATCACCTCGAAGAGCAACATCTCGTCCCGCACCGTCTCGCCCTCCTCCTTCCAGGCGCCCGCGGCCGGGGATTGGAGGAAGGCGGTGACGCCACCGAACCGGTCGGTGAGCTCGGCGCGGACCTTCTCGAAGTCCGCGCGGGCGAAGGGGCGCCGCTCGTTGTCCCGCAGCGGCAGCAGGAACTGGACGATGTGCATGCCCTAATAGTGCGTGGGCGCGTTCGGATCGAACCCGATGGGACGCGTCGCCTCGGCTTCCTTCTCGCCCTCGGTGCGCACGTCGTACTTGTCATGGTCCTGGAACTTGGCGCTGTCCATGCGGGCCTCGGAGAGCGAATCCGTCCCCATGTCCAATCTGTCGGCCGCCTCCAGCACCTCGCCCAGGCTGGCCTTCTGGAGCTGGTCCTTGTCGAGCGAGAGGTGGATGTCATCTCCCTCGAGCCGCTCCACGGACCGGAAGGGAACCCGGTAGTCCCTGGCGTAGAACACGCCCTTCTCCACGACGAAGGCGTCCTCCGCCGTGCCGATGACCTTGCCCAACCGGTGCCCATCCCTGCTCTTCACAGTCATGCCAACCCGAACGTCCATCCGCTGCGCCATGGCTCGCTCCTCGCTGCGGTGAGAGAACGGGGGCCGCCGGGCCTTCCCCAGATGACCCCCGGAGGAAGATGGGAATCCGGGCATCCCCTCGCAGGCGGCCCTCGCTCCCTCCCTCGCATCTCGGGGAGCCAATCTCCCTCCCTATATCTCCGCGCGGCGCAGATCCCTCGACAGCTCGGCCAGGCGGGCCTGCCGCTGGGACTCGGAGGCGAACGGCACCCGCTCCATCTCCTCCTGGGCGGCGCGGGCGATGCGGCCCACCCCGTCGAGGGCGATGACACCCACCTCGAAGGCATCCATCGCGGCCCCCACGTAGGTGTCGAAGAAGAAGATGCGCTTGTCGCGCCACCGCTGGCGGACGGGCGCGGGGGTGTCGACCACGTCGTGGATGAACACGGCCCGCACCACCTCCGGGTACGCCGCGAGCATCTGCTCGCCGAAGGCCACGTCGCCCTGGCCGCTGTCGCCCGTGAAGACGAAGCCGTACTCGGGATAGAGCTGGACGTAGCGGCTGAAGTTCTCGAACTTCATGGCGGCGATGCGCGCGTTGCCGAGCAGGTGGGTGAACGCACCGGAGAGCATCACGGAGGGGCCCACCCCGTGCTGGCTCAGGGTGGCCAGCGTGCGATCCTCGATGAGGCCGAGCGGATCCGCCGGCCGCGCGCTGATGAAGGTGAGGTCGCCCTCGCGCCCGGGGATGACGCCCGGCCCGCGGTCCAGCTCGCGGTAGAACTGGAGCACTCCCGGGTACACCGTCTTCGACGGGTAGCGCGTGTCCTTCCAGTTGGCGAGGAAGGTGTCGTCGATGTCGCTCAGCACCTTGTTCTCGCCGCTCGGGATGGCCTCCCGGAAGATGTGCGCGAGGATGTCCTGGCGGATGGCCTCGTCATCCACGTCGTGGAAGAGGAGCTGCTGCAGGTCGTGGTAGCTGCCTCGGCCGTCGAGCAGGTTCTTGAACTCCGTCAGCTCCCGGCCGTGCAGCCCGAGGAACAGGTCGCGCACCCGGCGCTCGAAGGCCTCGTGGGTGAAGCCCTTCTGGAGCGCCGCCACGAGCGCGGCGCGCAGCGGCAGGCCCAGCTCGCGCGCCCGCTTCACGCACAGCAGGTCCAACAGCGTGGTGAGGTTGTCCGGGCCGACGACACGGTCATCCACGTCGGAGAGCAACCGGTTCAGGTCCACGTTGAGCAGGAGGTGGTTGAGCTCGGCGGTGGTCGCGTCGGAGAGCAGGTCCAGGATGCGCCGCTCGTCGTTCCGGTCGGTGTGACCGGTCATCAGGGAGCGAAGCGTCTGAAGTTTCAGGGCCACGGCTGTGATGTCCACCCCCCAAGCCTACCGCGATGAGTGCCTGCCTTCACCTCTTCTGACACGAACGCTGACTCACGAACGGGTGCTCATGGACCGGCCTGGCGCCGCTCGTGGGAAGGCCCTCGGACAATGAAATCCTGAAGGTCCGCGGGCAGGGGCGAGTCGAAGGAGACGGTCTCCCCCGTGCCCGGGTGGGGGAAGGAGATGTGCGCGGCGTGGAGGGCGTGGCGAGGCAGACGCAGCTTCACCCAGGCCTCGGGTTCCAGGCAGTGCTTGCTGAAGCGATCGAAGTAGCCAGGGTCCGGGCCGTACATCTTGTCCCCCACCAGGGGAAAGCCGGCCTCACGCAGGTGGATGCGGATCTGATGCTGGCGCCCGGTCTCCGGGTAGCAGCGCAGCAGGGCGAACGGCTGGCCATCATGGGTGAAGCGCTGGAGCACCTGGAAGCGGGTGCGGCTCTCCTTGCCCTCCACGGGGTCGATGCGCACGGCGATGCGGATGAGCTCGGTGCCCTCGGCGATGGGGGCGTCCACGGAGAAGGAGTCCTCGGGCGGGTGGCCCTCACAGATGGCGAGGTACTCCTTGTGCACGTCGCGGGAGACGAAGAGACGCCCGAGGACGCGGCAGGATTCGGTGGTGCGCCCGCAGACGACGAGGCCGCTCGTCTCGCGGTCCAGACGGTGGGCGGGTTCGGCGAAGGCCTCGCCGAAGCGCTCGCGCAGGAGGGAGACGAGCGTGCCCTTGTGGTAGCGGGCGGTGGGGTGGATGGGGAGCCCGGCGGGCTTGTCGAGCACGAGCAACCAGTCGTCCTGGAAGAGGGCGGGCAGCTCGGTGGGAGTCTCCGGCTCGGTGTTGGCTGGGCGACGGATGCGGAAGGCGAGGCCCGGGTAGACGGGCGTGGAGGGCTTGAGACGGCGCTCCTCACAGAGGACGCCGCGCTGGATGATGCCGTGGAGGCGCTCGCGCGTGAGGCGGCGGAGCTTCTCGGAGAGGTAGCGCTCCAACCGCCAGCCGGCGTAGTTCGGCTCGACGACGAATGGAATGTCGACGTAGCCCTCGGGGGCCTCGCCGATGGCGTGGGGGATGTCCTCGCTCGGGTCTCGCATGCGGCGGCGTGGGCTTAACACAGCGGAAGGACCGCTTTCTCCCCCGCGTGCGAGGCCCCGTCATGCTGCCCGCCCGCTCCCTACCTGGGAGCCGGCCTGATAACCTGCGCGCCCTTGATGGACCCGACCCTCGTCTCCGACCCCCGCCTCGGCACCATCCTGCAAGGACGTTACCGGCTCCTCCAACGGCTCGCGGCCGGTGGCATGGGCGTGGTGTATCGCGGCGAGCGCCTGGAGGTCGGGCGCCCCGTGGCCATCAAGTTCCTCCATCCCTGGATCGCCGCGGAGCCGAGCTTCCAGCGGCGCTTCCAGCTCGAGGCGCAGGCGATGAGCCGGCTGTCCCATCCCTGCTGCGTCTCGCTCATCGACTTCGGCGTGGAGGGCGATTCACCCTTCATGGTGATGGACTTCGTCACGGGGCGGACGCTGGGCTCGCTGGTGCGCGAAGGCGGTCCGCTCCCCGTGAAGCGGGCGCTGGGCCTCGTGCGCCAGGTGCTGGCGGGGCTGGCTCACGCGCACGCCCAGGGCATCGTCCACCGGGACATCAAGCCGGACAACATCGTCCTGACGGAGGCCATCGGGCTCGGAGAGCAGGTCCGCATCCTCGACTTCGGACTGGCCCGGCTGCGCGACACGGTGACGGGCCTGACCGCGGGCCTCATCGTGGGCACCCCGGCCTACATGGCTCCGGAGCAGATCAGCACCGGCGAGGTCGATGCCCGAACGGACCTCTACTCCGTCGGCGTGCTCCTCTTCGAGCTGCTCACCGGGACCAAACCCTTCCACGCGGAACAGTCCGCCGAGCTGATGCGTCAGCACCAGCAGGCGACTCCGCCGACGCTGGGCAGCACCACCCCCGGAGGAGGGTTTTCCCAGGAGCTGGAGCGGGTGGTCGGCAAGGCCCTGGCCAAACATCCAGGAGATCGCTTCCAGTCGGCCGCGGACTTCGCCGCCGCGCTGGACGCGCTCCCGCAGATGGCCGCCACACCCGCCCCGGGCTTCGACACGTCCGTCCCTCGGCCGGAGGCGCCCTCGACGCAGTCCCTCCTGCGGGAGATGAACCGGTTCACGGGACGAAGGCGGTGGGTGGCCGCGAGTGCCGCGGGACTGGTGCTGCTGGGACTCGGCGCGGCCCTGCTCTGGCCGACGAAGCAGGGCGCGGTGCCCGCCTCGAACATGCGTCCTCCCGTGACCCGGGACACCTCCGCACCGAAGCCACAACAGCCAACCGCCGTCGAGGAGGTGGAGGACTCCGCTGGGGAACAGACACCTCCCCGCGAGGAGCTCCCCGGCATCGAGCAGATCGAACGCTGGGTGAAGGAGGGAGAGCGGCGGCGGGATCAGTCGCTCCGCGCGCTCGCGAAGCTTCGCGCGCAGTACCCCGCGAGTGCCTACGCTCCCTATCTCGAGGGACACGTCAACTTCGACAATCTCCGCTGGATGGATGGCCTCGCCTCCTATGGCGCGGCCATCCGCAACGACTCCGCCTACCGCTCGGATCCGAAGCTCATCCGCAACGTCATCCGCTGCCTGGTGAGCGATCGCTTCCATGCGAAGTGCGGTGAGTTCCTCGTGCGCGAGGTGGGCGCCCCCGCGGCCCCGTTCCTCGAGGAAGCGGCGCGCTCGGCCTCCTATGCCAACGTCCAGAGCCGGGCGGCCAGACTCCTTCCCAAAGTGACCGCGCGGCGCTGACGCTCGAAACCCGGGAGGAGCGAGTCCCTCAGCGATCGACGCGCGAGGACACCTCGAGGGTGAACGGGTCCACGGCCTGTCCGCTCGCGGAGGAGCCCACCACCCTGAGCACGAGAGGACCGGTGGAGACGCTCTTCATCGAATGAAGGAGGAGTGTTCCCAGGGTCTCTCCGGCGGGCAGGGTGATCGGCTCCGCGGAGATGCCCTGGGGTAGAGGATCGACCGTCACCCGGACCTCCTGGGTGAAGCCCTCCGCGCGCACGAGCGACACCGGCACGGGGCTCTGGCCACCCGGGAGGATCGACACCTGCTGGGGAACCGTGAGGGAGAAGTCCGGGGTGGCCACGGGTGGATCGAGCACCACGAGGTAGCAGGGCTGGCCAGCCATGGCGCTCGAGTTGTCGGAGTGGGCCTCCACCATCATGAGGGAGGGCCCCCGGAACGTGACACCTGGCGCGGCGGAGAGCACACCGCGCGCGGTGAGGGGCCCCGTGCCGTCCATGATGATCTCCTCGGGGGAGAGCGAGAGTCCCTCGGGAAGCGCGGGCATGCGGACCCGCATCCGCCAGAGCTGCTCCTCCTCGCTCTGCCCCATGCGGAAGAAGCCCGCGGAGAAGGGGATGGAGGAACCGGGCTCCAGGGACACCGTGTGACAACGCTCGGTGGTGATGACCTCCTGGAGCGGAGGCGGCGCGCAGGCCAGGGAGGCCCCCAGCAGAGCCGCCCCGAGCAAGCCCCTGGACGACGTGAGCACGCGCACCCCTGCCATGTGGACCTCCCGGTCTTCGCTCGTCGCGGCTAGCCGGCCGCGCGCTGCGGCGTCTGCCCCACCCCGAGGAACTCCTCGTACACCTGGGCGATGCGCTCCCCGGAGCGCCCGTCCCACAGGTCGGGGACACGGCCCTTCTTCTCGTGACCATCGAGGATGCGCTCGGCGGCCTGCTGGATGCGGGCCGGCTCGGTGCCCACCACGAGGTTGGTGCCGACGTCCACGGTGATGGGACGCTCGGTGTTCTCGCGCACGGTGAGGCAGGGAATGCCGAGCACGGTGGTCTCCTCCTGGAGGCCACCGGAGTCGGTGAAGACGAGCCGGGCCTGCGAGGTGAGCGCGAGGAACTCCAGGTAGCCCATGGGCTCCACCAGGCGCAGGCCCGGGGTGCGCGCCAGCGAGGCCTCCAGCCCCGTCTCCGCGATGCGCTTGCGGGTGCGCGGGTGGACGGGGAAGACGACGGGCAGCCGGTGGGACAGGTGGCCCAGGGCGGACAGCAGCCCCCCGAGCACCTTCGCGTCATCCACGTTGGAGGCCCGGTGCAGCGTGCACACCGCGTAGCCGCGCGGAGTGAGCCCCATGTCCGCGAGCGTGGAGAGCTTCAGCGCCTTCTCCCGGGCCGCCAGGAGCGAGTCGATCATCACGTTGCCGACGAGCCGGATGCGCTGGGGCTCCACGCCCTCGCGGATGAGGTTGGCGTCCGCGTCGGACGAGGGCGTCAGCAGCAGGTCCGCGATGCTGTCGGTGAGGATGCGGTTGATCTCCTCGGGCATGGCGCGGTCGAAGCTGCGCAGACCCGCCTCCACGTGACCGATGGGGATGCCCATCTTCACCGCCACGAGCGCGGCGGCCAGGGTGCTGTTGACGTCTCCCACCACGGAGACGAGCTCCGGCTTCTCACTGGTGAACACCTTCTCCAGTTCGATCATCAGCCGGGCCGTCTGCTCCGCGTGGCTGCCGGAGCCGATACCCAGGTGGATGTCCGGAGCGGGCATGCCCAGGTCCGTGAAGAAGACGTCGCTCATCTTCACGTCGTAGTGCTGGCCGGTGTGCACCAGCTTCTGGGCGAGCACGCCACGCTCGGAAATGGCCCGGTGGATGGGCGCGACCTTCATGAAGTTGGGACGCGCCCCAACGATATGGAGAACCTTCTTCATGGTGGCGGGAAGCTAGGCATGCCCCCCCGGGTGCCTAGTGCCCCCCGTCCGACGGTGCCTCGCGGCGTCCTGAATCTGATAGACAGGCGGCGCCATGTCCTCCCACCGCACCCTCGCCGTCATTCCCGCCCGCTACGCCAGCACGCGCTTTCCCGGCAAGCCCCTGGCCCTCATCGCCGGCCGGCCGATGATCGAGCACGTCTGGCGCCGCTGCCAGGAGGCGCGCGTCTTCGACGAGGTGGTGGTGGCCACCGACGACGCGCGCATCCAGGAGGCGGTGGCGCGCTTCGGCGGCACGGCGGTGATGACGTCGCCGGACTGCGCCACGGGCACGGACCGGGTGGCCGAGGTGGCGCGGGCCCGTCCGGAGGTGGACGTCTGGATCAACGTCCAGGGCGACGAGCCGCTGGTGGATCCGGATTCACTCCGGGTGTTGGCGGGCCTCTTCGCCGACCCGGAGGTGGGGATGGGTACGCTGGTGCGCCCGCTGGATGCCATCGAGGCGGAGAGCCCGCATGTGGTGAAGGCGGTGCTAGCGCTCAACGGAGACGCGCTCTACTTCAGCCGCAGCACCATCCCCTTCCTGCGCGAGCCGGCCGAGGCCGCGGCGGTGAAGCGCTGGGCGCACCTGGGGCTGTACGGCTACCGGCGCGAGACGCTGCTGCGGCTGGCGGGCCTGAGCGCCACGCCACTGGAGCAGTCTGAGAAGTTGGAACAACTCCGGGCCCTGGAGCACGGCATCCGCATCCGTTGCGGGAAGGTCGCGGGGCGCACGGTGGCGGTGGACGTGCCCGAGGACGTGGCCCGGGTGGAGGAGGCGATGCGCGGTTGAGCCCGCCCGCTCCACACGCGGGCAATCGTGCGGCGGTGGGCATCCCGCGTTAGTCTGCGCCCGTGTCCGACGCCCCCAAGAAACCCAAGTTCTCCCGCCTGACGTTCCGCCGCATCCTGGGCCTTGCCCGGCCCCAGGCGCGCAGACTCCTCGCCGGTACCTTCTTCCTGCTGCTCGCCAGTGGCCTGGGCCTGCTGTACCCCAAGGCCATCGGCTACATCATCGACGAGGCGCTCGGAGCCAAGGACCACGGCCTCATCGACAAGGCCGCCCTGGCCATGGTGGCCGTCTTCATCTTCCAGGGCGTGGCCATGGCCCTGCGCTTCTACCTCTTCACCACCGCGGGCGAGCGCGTGGTGACGCAACTGCGGCAGGACCTCTTCGCCAGCCTCATGGGCCAGGAGGTGGGCTTCTTCGACGAGCGCAAGACGGGTGAGCTCACCAACCGCCTCGCCTCGGACACCACGGTGCTGCAAAACACCGTGAGCGTGAACATTTCCATGGGGCTGCGCAACGCGGCGCAGGCGCTGGGCGGCATCGCGCTGCTCTTCTACACCTCGCCGGTGCTCACGGGGCTGATGCTGGCCATCGTGCCGGCGGTGGCGGTGGGGGCGGTGACGTACGGCCGCAAGGTGCGCGGGCTGTCCAAGGAAGTGCAGGACGCACTCGCCGCCGCCAACGAGGTGGCCGAGGAGAGCCTCTCCGGCATCCGCACCGTGCGCTCCTTCGCCGCCGAGCGCCACGAGGTGGATCGCTACCGCGACACCACCGAGCGCGCCTTCGACGTCGCGCGCCGCCGGGTGAAGCAGTCCTCCTTCTTCCTGGCCGGGGCCTCCTCGGCCGGCTACATCGCCTCGGCGGTGGTGCTCTGGTACGGCGGCCGTCTGGTGCTCGACGGCAGGATGTCCGTGGGCAGCCTCACCTCCTTCCTCATCTACTCGCTGATGGTGGCCTTCGCGCTGGGCGCCCTGGCGGACCTCTGGGCGGACTTCATGCGCGCCTCCGGCGCCGCCGAGCGCGTCTTCGAGCTCATCGACCGCCAGCCCGCCATCCCCGCCTCGGGCGGCGAGCGCCTGCCGTCCGTGCAGGGCCGCGTCGAGTTCCAGAGCGTGCGCTTCGCCTACCCCACGCGCCCGGACGTCCCGGTGCTCCAGGGCATCGACATGGCGCTCGCCCCGGGCGAGGTGGTGGCCATCGTCGGCCCCTCGGGCGCGGGCAAGTCCACCATCGCCGCCATGCTGGCGCGCATGTATGACCCGCAGGGCGGGCGCGTGCTGCTGGACGGCACGGAGCTGCGCACGCTCGACCCCGAGTGGCTGCGCCAGCAGGTGGGAACGGTGGCCCAGGAGCCGATGCTCTTCGCCTCCTCCATCGCCGACAACATCCGCTACGGCCGCATGGACGCCTCGGACGAAGAGGTGGAGGCCGCCGCGCGCGCCGCCAACGCGCACGACTTCATCTCCCGCTTCCCCGAGGGCTACCGCACCCTGGTGGGCGAGCGCGGCGTGCAGCTGTCCGGTGGGCAGAAGCAGCGCATCGCCATCGCCCGCGCGGTGCTCAAGAATCCGCGCCTGCTGGTGCTGGACGAGGCGACGAGCGCGCTCGACGCGGAGAGCGAGCACCTGGTGCAGGAGGCCCTGGAGCGGCTGATGAAGGGCCGCACCACCCTCATCATCGCCCACCGCCTGTCCACGGTGATCGGCGCGGACCGCGTGCTGGTGCTGGAGGGCGGCAAGGTGGTGCAGAGCGGCAACCACGCCGCGCTCATGGGCCAGGACGGCCTCTACCGCCGCCTGGTGGAACGCCAGTTCGTGGCCGCTTGAGGAGTGCCTGCCTCCTCGCCTGCCCTCCTTCCGGATTGGATTCGTGCGGCATCACACATGGCGCCGCCAGAATCCCCTCATTAAGTAAGTGGCCGCAGAAAGGAGGTGATGCCTTGACCGACAGCAAGAGTCAGGCGTCCACCTCCGCTCGTCTGGCGCGCTGAAGAAGCCACCATGCGGCGGAAGTGAGATGCCAGGCAGTTCGGGCCCGCCCGTTTCGCGCACCCCACCAAAAACCGGGGCCGCGGGACGGGCGGGTCTTTTTTTGCCCGGACCTCGGGAATGAGCGTGCGACGGACCTGTTGCACGCGCCGGGGGGTACCGGCCCGTTCATCCGCAGGAGGCCCTGACCTTGTCCATCACACCTTGCCCGAGCCCTCTGCCCTCCGCGCTGCGTGACGAGTCGGCGGTGGAGGCCCAGCGCAACCTGTTCTGCTTCAATTATGACGCCTGCCTGCACCTCGCGGTGAAGCGGGGCTGGGACGGCTGGACCTGCCGCCACTGCCCGCTGCGCGAGCAGCGCGACAGCGAGCCCCGCGCCCGGGACTACGCCGAATCCCGCCCGCGGACCCAGGGGCAGGATTGAGATCCGTCCCTTGCCGGACTTCCGGGACCAGGCGGCCGTCCGCGCCGCCTGACAGAATCATTGACGCCCCCGGGGTCTCTTGGCAGGAAGGGTCATGCGCTCCAAGAAGACCAAGTTCATCTTCGTGACCGGCGGAGTGGTGAGCTCGCTGGGCAAGGGGCTTGCCTCCGCATCCATCGGCGCCCTGCTCGAGAATCGCGGGCTCGACATCACGCTGCTGAAGCTAGACCCCTACATCAACATCGATCCGGGCACGATGAGCCCGTTCCAGCATGGGGAGGTCTTCGTCACCGACGATGGTGGCGAGACCGACATGGACCTGGGGCACTACGAGCGCTTCACCAACGCGCGGATGTCCCGGCTCAACAACTTCACCTCCGGGCGCATCTACCACTCCGTCATCCAGAAGGAGCGCCGGGGCGAGTACCTGGGCAAGACGGTCCAGGTGATTCCGCACATCACGGATGAGATCAAGTCCTGCATCCGCCAGGCGGCGCAGGGCATGGACGCCGTCATCGTCGAGGTGGGCGGCACCGTGGGCGACATCGAGTCGCTGCCCTTCCTCGAGGCCATCCGGCAGATGCGCTACGACGTGGGCAGCGGCAACGCCGTCTACATGCACCTGACGCTGCTGCCCTACATCGGCGCGGCCGGTGAGGTGAAGACCAAGCCCACCCAGCACTCGGTGATGAAGCTGCGGGAGATCGGCATCCAGCCCGACTTCCTCATCTGCCGCACGGACCGGGAGATTTCGCGCGAGCTCAAGGACAAGATCGCCATGTTCTGCAACGTGGACAACGGCAACGTGTTCACCTCGCCGGACGTGAAGAGCATCTACGAGCTGCCGCTGGAGCTGCACCGCCAGGGCATCGACGAGCGGCTGGCGGAGACGCTCAACATCTGGACGCGCGCCGCCCGGCTGGACCGCTGGGAGGACATCATCCGCAAGGTGTACTCGCCGGGCCGCGGCGAGGTGAAGGTGGGCATCGTCGGCAAGTACGTGGACCTCAAGGAGAGCTACAAGAGCCTCAACGAGGCGCTGCTCCACGGCGGTATCGCCAACGACGTGAAGGTGGACCTGCAGTTCGTGGACTCGCAGGACGTGGAGGAGAAGGGTCCCGAGGCCCTGCTGAGCGGGGTGGACGCCATCCTGGTGCCCGGCGGCTTCGGGGTGCGCGGCACCGAGGGTAAAATCACGGCGGTGCGCTACGCCCGGGAGAAGCGGGTGCCCTTCTTCGGCATCTGCCTGGGCCTGCAGATGGCGGTGGTGGAGTTCAGCCGCAACGTGCTGGGCCTGGCCGGCTCCAACTCCTTGGAGTTCAACGAGCACACCCCCCACCCGGTGGTGACGCTCATGGAGAGCCAGGTGAAGGTGCAGGACAAGGGTGGTACCATGCGTCTGGGCAGCTACGCCTGCGCGCTCAAACCGGGCTCGCTGGCGCACAAGCTGTACGGGGAGGACGTCATCCACGAGCGGCACCGCCACCGGTACGAGGTCAACAACGCCTATCGCGGCCGGCTGCAGGAGGCGGGCCTCGTCGTGTCCGGGCACAACCCCGACCTCAACCTCGTGGAGATGATCGAGCTGCCGGACCACCCCTACTTCGTGGGCTGCCAGTTCCACCCGGAGTTCAAGAGCAAGCCCTTCGCGCCCCACCCGCTCTTCTCCGGCTTCATCCGCGCGGCCCTCACGCAGCGTGACGCGGGGAGGACGCAGGCATGAACCAGAGCATCGACCTCTGCGGCTACAAGGTCGGCCCCGGCCAGAAGCTCTTCGTCATCGCGGGCCCGGACAGCATCGAGTCCGAGGACATGGCGCTCCGGCACGCGAAGCTCCTCAAGGAGCTGACGGGCCGGCTGGGCGTGCCCTACGCCTTCAAGTGCTCCTACGACAAGGCCAACCGCACCAGCGGCAAGTCCTTCCGGGGGCCCGGCCTGAAGGAAGGCCTGCGCATCCTCGACCGGGTGAAGCGCGAAGTGGGCGTGCCCATCCTCACGGACGTCCACGAGACGAGCCACGTGGGCCCCGCCGCCGAGGTGGTGGACATCATCCAGATTCCGGCCTTCCTCTGCCGCCAGACGGACCTGGTGGAGGCGGTGGCGCGCACCGGCAAGGGCGTCAACCTCAAGAAGGGCCAGTTCGTCGCGCCCAAGGACATCGTCCACTCGGCGCGCAAGGCCGTGGAGGTGGGCAACCCCAACGTGCTCGTCACCGAGCGCGGCGCCACCTTCGGCTACAACAACCTGGTGGTGGACATGCGCGGCTTCGCCCAGATGCGCGAGGCGGGGCTCGTCGTGTGCTTCGACGCCACCCACTCCGTGCAGCTGCCCTCCTCCGGGGATGGACAGACGGGCGGAGAGCGCAAGTTCGTCTCCCTGTTGGCGCGCTCCGCCGCCGCCGCCGGAATAGACGCGCTTTTCACGGAAGTGCATGAAGACCCGGACCGTGCCCTGTGTGACGGTCCCTGCTCGCTCAATCCCCAGATGTTCGAGGACGTGCTACGTCAGGTGCTGGCCATCCGGCGCGCGCTGGGGCACGAGCCGGGGTGAAGTGAAACGAAACCGTGGGGAGGGAGTCCGAGGGGACACGACATGACGGAGCTGCCACCAAAGCCGAACAAGGACGAGCTGACGGAACGTGCCTCGCGCGTGCGTCTGCTCGTGTTCGACGTGGACGGCGTGCTCACGGATGGCGGCCTCTACTACGGTGATGGCGGCGAGGCGATGAAGCGCTTCGACGTCAAGGATGGTCACGGGCTGGTGATGGCGAGGCTGGCGGGGTTGCGCACCGCCATCCTCACCGCGCGCTCCTCCTCCATCGTGGAGGTGCGTGGCCTCGAGCTGGGTGTCACCGCCGTGCTCCAGGGCCGGAAGAACAAAGCAGCGGGTTTTCGTGAACTGCTGGCGCAGCTCGAGGTCTCCCCTGAGGAGTGTGCCTATATGGGGGATGACATCAACGACCTGGGTCCCCTGGGGATGGCGGGTCTCTCGGCGTGTCCCGCGGATGCAGCCCCCGAGGTACGCCAGGAAGTGCATTATGTGGCTCGGAGCCGAGGGGGACACGGCGCCGCGCGTGAGCTGGTGGAGCTCTGCTTGAAGGCCTCGGGCCAATGGGAGACCACCGTTCAACACATGAGAGACCCTGATGCCCTACAAGCTGTCAAGTTGTGAAATCGAAGAATTTTCGCTTCCCGCTTAGGTGTCTTATCCTATGAAGGCCGGAAGCCAGCCAGCAGTGCAGAGTGAGGGGAGTTCGATGACGGATCAGCTCTACACGACCCACGACATCAGTCGATTGCTCCAGGTGGACCCGTCCACGGTGAGCAAGTGGATCGACCGCGGCATCCTCATGGCGTTCCGGACGCCGGGTGGTCACCGGAGGGTTCGCTCGGCGGATCTCCGCACGTTCCTCATCACCCACCAGATGCCGGTGCCCGAGGAGCTGGGCAGCAGCACCGTGCGCCTGCTGGTGGTGGATGACGAGCGGCAGGTGCTCGACGCCATCAAGCGTGCCTTCAAGCCATACGCCAACCAGGTGGAGCTGCAGACGACCACCAGTGGCGTCGAGGCGCTGCTGCTGGTGAGCGAGCAGAAGCCGCACGGCATGCTCATCGACCTGAACATGCCGGACATCGACGGTATCGAGGTGTGCCGCCGCATCCGCGCCCGCAAGCAGATGGAGGGCGTGCGGCTCATCACCATGACGTCCGCCCACTCGCCCGAGGTGGTGGAGCAGTCGAAGCAGGCGGGCGCCGTGGCGTGCCTGCCCAAGCCGCTGGACGTGCAGCAGGTGCTCGACCTGTTCCGCGTGCCGCTGGCGCTCGGGGCCAACACCGCCGTCAAGCGCTAGCGCGCCAGACGACGAGAGCGGCGAAGTGTCTCCACGGGGTCCCTTCCCAGGCCCCGTGTGAGGGCGCGTCGCCGCTCGTGTATTTCGCATGCATCGGCAACGGCTCGGGGACGAGCCCCCTCTCGGGAACCCGTCCCCACCAGTTGTGATGCGTCACCTCTCCGCGTCACGCCTCAGCTGTTGACCTTCACCTCGACCACGCGGGGGCGGGACTCCTCGCGCCGCGGCAGCGTCAGGGTGAGCACGCCATTGTCGTAGCGGGCCTCCACCTTGGACGCGTCCACCGTGCGGGGCACCACGAAGGTGCGGGCGTACACGCCGAAGCTGCGCTCCAGGCGCCGCGCGCCGTCCTTGTCCGAGCGCTCCGTCTTGCGCTCCGACCTGAGCGTGAGGGTGTCGTTCTCCACCTTCACCTCGATGGCCTTCGGGTCATGTCCCGGCAGGTCCACCTGCAGGGTGATGCCCTCGGCCGTCTCGTAGATGTCCGCCGGCGGCACGAGCTCGCGCGAATCAGGGCGCAGGGACAGGTCACGGAAGAGCTGGTCGAACTCCCGCGCCATCAGGGGGCCCAGGGCGACGGCACCATTGCTCACGGCGAACGGATTCCAACGGGTCTGCATGGACGTCTCCTCATCGCGTCGCACTCCGGACGGAGTGACGGCGCGTCTCTCGACTGGGTTTGAACGGTTGTTTCCACCGCGCCGGGCCCTCGTTCCTTCGGGCCCGGCGCCTCTCACAGCTTCAAGAGAACCATGCTTCGGAACGTGTCAAGGCGACGCGCCGCGAGCCCGTTCCGGCCGGCTCAGTCGTCCTCGCGCCCCAGGTGGACGGACACCTCGTCCCCCTCGCGGGAGACGTGCACCACCCACGGCCGGCAGCACACCGGGCAGTCCTCCACGTACGTCTCCGAGGAGGGACCGCCCGGGTCCACCGCCACCTCCACCTCCTCGCCGCAGTAGGGGCACAGGTGCGTCTGCTCGTCCGCGAAGGGTTGCATCAGAAGTCTCCTCCCTGGCCGGTGGCCAGCCGAGCGAGCAGGGGCCGGTCAGGGGCCTCGCCCTCGCGCCAGCGCTGCACCCGGGGGCGCAGGCCGCCCACGTCCACGCCCTCGCAGACGGGGGGCAGGGACTCGAGCCGGTCCAGCGCGCGGGAGAAGAGCGTCCACGCCCCCCGGACATTGCCCGCGTCCCGCTTCAGCCAGCCCGCCGCCACGAGGATGAGGCCCTGGAGGAGCAGCCGGCGCGGGCCGCGCTCGTGCGTCCAGGCCTCCTCCCAGGCCTCGTGGGCCTCGAAGAAGTGCCCCGCGTTGAAGAGCGCCACCCCTTCTGCCAGGCAGGTATCGAATCCTCGCGGCATCGAACGCGACTCCGGGCTCCTTCCTCCGTAGACTGACGAGCATGGCCGCACCTCGCAACCGTATCGGAGAGATTCTCGTCAAGGCCCGCGTCATCGACGAGATGCAGCTTCGCAGCGCGCTCGCCCAGCACGACCAGTGGGGCGGACGCCTGTCGCGCATCGTCACCGACATGGGGCTCGCCGCGGAGGACACCCTCACCGAGGCCATTGCCCAGGGCCTGGGCGTGCAGCGCGTCCAGCTGGGCACCGCCAAGGATCCGGGCGCCCTCGCGAAGCTGGACGTCACCTTCGCCGAGCAGAAGGGCGTCTTCCCCGTGGCCCTGCGCGACAACGGCAAGACGCTCGTGCTCGCCATGGCGGACCCGTCCGACCTGCAGACCATCGATCAGGTGGCCGCGCGCAGCCGCACGCGCGTCATCCCCATGGTGGCGGGAGACCGGGAGATCGAGAACGCCATCATGCGGCACTACCGCAACATGGAGCCGTCCCTCACGCCAACGGGCATGCGCAGGGACAAGCCCTCGGGCGACGAGGACGAGTTCAAGATCGTCGACATGAGCGGCAAGACGGTGAGGAAGTCCCTCGCCGACATCTCCCCGAAGCTGGCCGAGGAGAACGCCCAGCGCCAGGCGGCGGCCGCCGCGACCCCGCGTCCCGGTGGAGGGGCGAGCGCCGCGGATCTGCTCGATGAGATCCTCAGCGCCTCGCCCGCCCCGGCCGAGGTGTTCTCCCCCGAGGAGATGCAGCGGCTGCAGACGGTGCAGGTCAACCAGGAGAAGAGCTCCAAGATTTTGCGCGCCCTGCTCGAGCTGCTGCTGGAGAAGGGCGCCATCCAGCAGAGGGAGCTGGCGGCGCGCATGCGCGCCTCGTGAGCCGTCCTAGCCGAGCACCTCCTGGAGCTCGCGAGCGCTGAGTCCCAGGAGGTAGAGGATGGTGTCCAGGCCGCCGGCGGAGATGGAGGTATCGGCCGCCTGGCGCAGCTTGGGCTTGGCGCGGAAGGCGATGCCCAGGCCCGCGCGCTCCAGCATCAGCAGGTCGTTCGCACCGTCACCCACCGCGATGACCTGGTCGAGGAGGATGCCCTCCGCCTGGGCGATGTTCTCCAGCAGCTCCGCCTTGCGGCGCGCGTTGACGATGGGCCCGAGCGTGCGCCCGGTGAGCTTGCCGTCCGCCTCCTCCAGCATGTTGGAGTGGGCGTAGTCGATACCCAGCCGTGCCTTGAGGGCCTCGGCCGCCACGGAGAAGCCGCCGCTGATGATGGCGGTGCGGTAGCCCAGCCGCTTGAGCACCCGGATGAGCGTCTCCGCGCCCTGGGTGAGCGGGAGGTTGGCGGCGAGATCCCTCAGCACCTTCGCGTCCATGCCCTTCAGCAGCGCCACGCGCTGGCGCAGGGACTCGTCGTAGTCCATCTCCCCATGCATGGCGCGCTCGGTGATGCGCACCACCTGCTCCCCCACCCCGTACGCCCGCGCCAGCTCGTCGATGACCTCGATGCGGATGAGCGTGGAGTCCATGTCCATCACCACCAACCGCTTGCTGCGCCGGTAGAGGCTCTCGCGCTGCAGCGCCACGTCGAAGGCGCTGGTGGACATGGCCAGCTCCAGCAACGAGCGCTTGAGCTCCTCCGGATCCCTCTCCGGCGGCAGGGCGATGTGGATCTCCACCGAGCCGAGCTCCGCGTCGGACAGGCGGTTGATGCGCTCGATGTTGGCCCCGTGCCGGGCCAGGCGCTCGGCGACGGCGTGCAGCTCGCGGGCTCCCAGGGCGCCCACCACGGTGACGACATGGCGGCTGAGGCTCGGGGCGACGGGAGTGCTCGGTCCCTCCACCGGCTTGAAGTCCAGCGACATGCCGAGCTCCTTCGCCGCGAAGAGCAGCTCCTTGAGGACGCTGCGCGTCTCGGGCAGGCGCACCAGCAGGGACAGGGTGAGCTGGCCGTGCACCACCACCTGCTCGATGTCGAGCAATACCGCGCCCACCTCGGACAGGATGCCGGTCAGGCGGGCCAGGATGCCGGGCTCGTCCCGTCCGGTGACGGTGACGAGCACGGAGTCTTGCGAATTCGGGCTGTTGCTCATGGAGGACGAGTTTTACAGCCTGGCCCGTCCACCGCGAGCACTCGTTACTGTGGCTCGGAGGACAGGATGAGGTCGCCCCTGGCGAGGAACTGCGCCTCGGTGAAGGACTTGTAGAAGTCCTCCAGCATCGTGTCGATGTCCGGGTAGCGCTGGTCCACCCGGTCATGGGTCATCTTGTCGAAGATGGCGTCCAGGCCGGCGGGAGCCTCGGGGTTGACCTCGGAGGGCAGCGGCGAGCGGCGGCCGGGAATCTGCCCGGTGAGCATCTCGTAGAGGATGATGCCCAGCCCGTAGACGTCCGAGGCGGGGCCGGCATCCTTCGCGCGCTGCGGCTGGAGGAGCTCGGGCGCCAGGTAGGCCATGCCACCGGCCCCCACGAAGACCTGGGGCAGGCCCTTGGAGGCGTCCTGCTCCACCACGCGGCTCAGGCCGAAGTCACCCAGCTTCGCGTTGCCGTAGAGGTCGAAGAGGACGTTCTCCGGCTTGAGGTTGTGGTGCGTGAGGCCCACGGCGTGCGCGGCGCGCAGCGCATAGGCGAGCTGCAGGAAGCAGCGCATGGCCAGGGACACCGGCACGCCCTTGCCTCCACCCTCTTCCAGCTTGTCCTTGAGGCTGCCGTGCAGCAGCTCCAGCACGTAGTAGGGCCGGGCCGCCTCCGCGTTCTGGTCCAGCACCTGGATGATGCCCGGGTGGCGCACCTGGGCCTGCGCGCACAGCTCCTTCCTCAGCCGCTTGAGCACCTCGCCGCGCTGCAGGAAGGAGAAGTAGCCGAAGATGTCCTTCAGCTCCTTGACGCAGATGTCCAGCCCGAGCGCGTTGAAGCGGCCCTTGTAGGCGGTCCCGAGAGGCCCGGAGCCGATGGCCTCAAGCTTCTGGTAGCGCTGGTCCAGCACCTCGGCGGCCTTGGGAGCGGGAGAGGTGGCCAGCGGAGGGATGGGCGCGGGGGCGGGAGCGGGCATCGGAGCGGGGGGCGCGACGGGAGCGGCGGGGGGAACGGGCACGGCGGGCGGCAGGGGGACGGCCTCGTTGCGCATGCTCGCCACCGGGGGAGGCACGGGCACGGACGGCGGCAGCGGCACCTCCAACGCCACGGACGCGCGAGCCCTCGGCAACGCGGGCGGCTGCTCCACGTGCGGCAGCACCTCGTTCTCGTCCAGGAGGATGTCCGGAGGGGGAGGCGGCATGCTCGGGTCGCCCTCCTCGTCATCGGCCGGGACGGCGTCGTCCCCGAGCAGCTGCTCGGCGAAGAACTCGTCCACCTCCAGGGAGAACTTGTCCTGCAGCTCGCCGTCCACCACGCGCTCACCCGGCTCGGTGAGACGCAGCTGCGCCTCCCGCGGGTCCAGCGCGATGTAGAGGTACTTGCGAAGGAAGAGGTAGTAGCTGTCGAACTCCAGCGAGACGGAGGGCTCGAGCGAGGCCTTCACATCGGCCAGCTTGTTCGAGCGCCCCAGACGGCCGTTCTCCTTCAGACTCCGGAGGATGAACAGCGCCTCGCCGCAGACGGTATCGCGGTGGATGGCGGACTTGGGCATGCGAGCCGGACTCTAGCCGTCCCGGCTCCGCGCCACAAAGCGGGCCTCCCCTCCGACTGTCAGGGAATGTGAAGCAGCTGCTTCACGGTCTCCAGCACTTCCTGGAAGCGCACGGGCTTGCGCAGGTAGATGTCCACGCCCAGTTGCATGGCGCGCTCACGCGCCTCGGGGCCTCCCGCGGAGATGGCCACCACGGGAATGGACTTGAGCGGCTCCTCGGCGCGGATGCGCTCGATGAGCGCGAACCCGTCCATCACCGGCATGTACAGGTCCGTCATCACCAGGCTGAAGCGGCTGGAGCGCAGGGCCTGCAGCGCGTGGTGCCCATCCGGAGAGAAATGCACCTCCAGCGGCACCTTGCCCGCCAGTTCGCCGCTCGCCAGCTTCTTGAGCACGTAGCTGTACATCTCCACGATGTGCGGGTTGTCCTCGACGATGAGGACGCGATAACCCTCGGCGGGGAGCGCCTTCTGGTCCGATGCGCGGGTCTGTCCTGCCGAACTCAAGATTTCACCCAATCGCTGCCGGTCCTGATCGCGCACCACCCGGATGCCGACACCACCCGGCGCCTCGGCCGACGCTGGCCTTACCCACGCCACCGTCCCCACGACTTCTACCGGATTCAGCAGCCCCGGGAAAGAAAGTGCCAACCCCACCTCTTCACCGGCCGTGAATACACGGTCCGTCTGGACGAAGATGCCCCCCTTGGAGAGGTTCTCCGTCACGGCCGCCATCCGAGCCTGATCCGGGAAGCGCACCCGCAGCACGAGCGGCACTCGGGGCTCATCTCGCTTGTCGTCTGATCCCCGATTCATAACAAGGGGTTGAAATCGCTCGGCATTTCGCTGATGGGACGGAGTGTAGCTCCGAGGGTTTATGTTGACAACGCGGCCATTCGAGCCTTACGAAGCGCCCGCCATGGCGGAGCCCCTGTTCACCCCCGAAGAGCAGAAGAAGTTCGACGCGGAGATCGCGGAGATCCTCTCGCACTACCCCGCGGATCGGAAGAGCGCAGCGATGCTGCCCGCGCTCCGGCTGCTGCAGGAGTTGAAAGGCTGGCTGCCCCCCGAGGGACTCAAGCTGGTCGCCAGCCGGTTGGGCGTCACCCCCGAGCGCGCCTACGAGGTGGCGAGCTTCTACGTGATGTACCACCTCAAGAAGCCCGGCAAGTACACCGTCGACGTCTGCACCAATCTCTCCTGCTCCCTCTGGGGCGCGGAGAAGATGCTCGCCTACCTGGAGCAGAAGCTCGGGCTGAAGGCCGGTGAGTCGAACGAGCGCTTCTTCCTGCGCGAGACCGAGTGCCTGGCCTCTTGCGGCACCGCGCCGTGCCTGCAAATCAACGAGGAGCACCACGAGAGCCTGACGAAGGCCAAGGTCGACGCGATCTTCGACAAGCTCCCCTGAACTCCTGCATCAAGGAACCTGATTCCATGGCGACAACGGCATTTGAACCGATCATCTCGAGCGCCTGGGGGAAGCCCAACTCCTGGACGCTGGATGAGTACCGGAAGCGCGGTGGCTACAAGGGCCTGGAGAAGGCCCTGGAGCTGACGCCCGCGCAGATCATCGACGAGGTGAAGAAGTCCAACCTCCGCGGGCGCGGCGGAGCGGGCTTCCCCACGGGCCTCAAGTGGAGCTTCGTCCCCAAGGACAGCCCCAAGCCCAAGTACCTCGCGGTCAACGGCGACGAGTCCGAGCCGGGCACCTTCAAGGACCGCTACATCCTCGAGAACGACCCGCACATGATGCTGGAGGGCATCGCCATCGCGTCCTACGCGCTGGGCGTGCACACCTGCTACGTGTACCTGCGCGGCGAGTTCAAGCTGCAGGCGGAGCGCGCCAACGCGGCCATCCGCGAGGCCTACGCCGCCGGCATCTTCGGCAAGAAGATGCTGGGCAAGGACTACCAGCTCGACTGCTACGTGGTGCGCGGCGCGGGCGCCTACATCTGCGGCGAGGAGACGGCGCTGCTCGAGAGCCTCGAGGGCAAGAAGGGCTGGCCCCGCCTCAAGCCGCCGTTCCCCGCGGTGGTGGGCCTGTTCGGCTGCCCCACGGTGGTGAACAACGTGGAGACGCTCGCCAGCGTGCCCCACGTCTTCACCCGCGGCTCGGCCTGGTACGCGGGCCTTGGCACCGACAAGTCGGGTGGCACCCGTCTGGTGTGCCTCTCCGGCACGGTGAACCGGCCGGGCGTCTACGAGGTGCCGCTGCACACCACCTTCACCGAGCTCATCTTCGACGACAAGTACGGCCGGGGCCTGCCCGCGGGCCGCAAGGTGAAGGCCGTCATCCCCGGCGGCTCGTCGGCCCCCATCCTCAGCCCGGACGAGCTGGACATCGCCATGGAGTTCGAGGCCGTCAAGGTCAAGCAGACCATGGCGGGCTCCGGCGGCGTCATCGTCATGGACGACACCACCTGCATGGTGCGCAGCCTGTGGCGCGTGGCCCGCTTCTACGCCGAGGAGTCGTGCGGCCAGTGCACGCCGTGCCGCGAGGGCACCCCCTGGCAGACGCGCCTCTTGCGGAAGATCGAAGAGGGCCGCGGCGAGCCGGGTGACGTGGAGATCCTGAGCAACGTGGCGTCCTCCATCGCGCCCTACCCGCCCATCGGCCTGGGCAACACCATCTGCGCGCTGGGCGATGCCGCGGCGCTGCCGACGCATTCCTTCCTCATGCGCTTCCGCGACGAGTTCGAGGCGCACATCCGCGAGCACCGCTGCCCGTTCGGCGACAAGCCCTGGGGCGCGTTCGGAGAGTGGTCGTGAACATCGAGCTGATTCTCTTCGGAGCCTTCGCGCTCCTGACGCTGCTGTCGGCCGGGCTGGTCATCTTCGCCAAGAGCCCCATCAGCTCCGCGATGTCGCTGGTGGCCACGTTCTTCTTCCTGGCCGGCATCTACGTGCTGCTGTGGGCCCACACCGTGGCGGTGCTGCAGGTGCTGGTCTACGCGGGCGCCATCATGGTGCTCTTCCTCTTCGTCATCATGCTGCTCAACCTGGGCGAGTCCACCTCGACCGGGCCGCGGCTGACGCTCTCGCGCATCGCGGGCGGGGCGGCGGCGGCGGGGCTGCTTGCGGTGCTGGTGGTGGCCATCTGGCGGATGCCGGAGCGCGTCGAGACGTTCACGGGCGCGCAGGCGGTGGCCAACGGCTTCGGCACCCTGGCGGTCATCGGCCAGACCATCTACACCAAGTGGCTGCTGCCCTTCGAGGCCGTCAGCCTCCTGCTGCTGGTGGGCATGGTGGGCGCGGTGGTGGTGGCCAAGTCGCGGATTTGAGCCCGTCCCCTTCAACCCTCTGCTAGAAGGCGGGCGGCGCTCGCCCTCCCCCAAGTCCGGCCATGGTCCCGATCTCGTACTACCTGATCCTCGCCGCAGCCCTGTTCTGCCTCGGCATGTTCGGCGTGCTCATCCGCCGCAACGCCCTGGTGGTGTTCATGTGCGTGGAGCTGATGCTCAACGCGGCGAACCTGACGTTTCTCGCCTTCGCCAAACAGAACGGCGACCTGACGGGCCACGTGTCCGCCTTCTTCGTGATCGCGGTCGCGGCGGCCGAGGCCTCCATCGGCCTCGCCATCGTCATCGCCGTGTTCCGCAGCCGAGGCACCGTCAACATCGACGAAATCCGGACGATGAAGCACTGACGGCCCGGCCCCTCCTTCCGCCAAGAGAGCCCCTCTGCCCATGGAAGCCCTCAAGCAATTCTTCATGACCGCGCCGGTGGACCCCGCCACCTTCGCGCAGTCCCTGTGGCTCATCATCGCGCTGCCGCTGTTGGGCGCGTTCGTGTGCGGCGTGTTCGGCAAGATGCTGGGCCGCGGCAACGTCCACCTGATCGCGTGCGCGACGGTGGCCGGTTCCTTCGTGCTGTCCGTGCTGGCCTTCTGGTCCGTCAGCCACGTGCAGGGCGGCACTCCGGTGGCCATGGAGAGCGTCTACTCGCCCAACGCCATCCGCTACGCCATCGGTTACGACTACGGCACCTGGTTCTCCGTGGGTACCTTCCGGGTGAACTTCGGCCTGCTGGTGGACCACCTGTCCGGAACGCTCCTGCTGGTCATCACCGGCGTGGGCTTCCTCATCCACCTGTACTCCACCAGCTACATGGAGCACGACGACGGGTACTGGCGGTACTTCGCGTACCTCAACCTGTTCGTGGCGGCCATGCTCACGCTGGTGCTGGCCGACAACCTCGTCCTGCTCTTCGTGGGCTGGGAGGGTGTCGGTATGGCCAGCTACCTGCTCATCGGCTTCTGGTACACGGACGCGGCCAAGGCGTGGGCGGGGCGCAAGGCGTTCATCACCAACCGCATCGGTGACTTCGCGTTCCTCATCGCCACCTTCCTCATCGTGCTGCTGGTCAGCGCCTTCAACAGCCAGGCGAACGTGGCCAACTTCACCACGGTGAGCGGCGCCGCAGAGACCGCCCAGGTGCGCTTCCGCGAGGGCCAGCAGCTCAAGGGCCCCGTGGCCTTCCAGGGCCTGGAGGTCCTGGCCAACGCGCTGCCGCAGAACGCGAAGGTCAACGCCCAGGCGGCCGTCACCTTGGAGACGCCCATCGCGGAGGGGCCGCTCGCCGGCCGCACCTTCGGTGGCGTGCTGACGGTGGCGCTGCTCCTGTTCCTCCTGGGTGCGGCGGGCAAGAGCGCCCAGTTCCCGCTGTACGTCTGGCTGCCGGACGCCATGGCCGGTCCGACCCCCGTCTCCGCCCTCATCCACGCGGCGACGATGGTGACCGCGGGCGTCTACCTCTTCAGCCGCATGAGCTTCCTGCTGGTGCTCAGCCCCACCGCCATGACGACGGTGGCCATCATCGGCACCATCACCTCGCTGCTGGCCGCGCTCATCGCCTTCGCGCAGGACGACATCAAGAAGGTGCTCGCCTACTCCACGGTGTCCCAGCTGGGCATCATGTTCATGGGCGTGGGCGCCGGCATCTTCTGGGCGGCGGTGCTGCACCTCGTCACCCACGCGTTCTTCAAGGCCTGCCTCTTCCTCGGCGCCGGTAGCGTCATGCACGGCAACGCGGACGAGACGGACATCAAGAAGCTGGGCGGCCTGCGTCACGAGATGAAGTGGACGTGGGGCACCTTCCTGGTGGCCACCCTGGCCATCACCGGTATCGTCCCGCTCTCCGGCTTCTTCTCCAAGGACGCCATCTTCCACGGCCTGCACCACAACCACCTGCACGGCTACGAGAGCGTCACCCACGCGCTGTACTACGTGGGCCTGCTCATCGCGGCGAGCACCGCCTTCTACATGTCGCGCGCCTACCTGCTCACCTTCGAGGGCAAGCGCTCGCCGGAGGCGAAGATCGCCCACGCGCACGAGAGCGCCTGGCAGATGACGCTGCCGCTGGTGGTGCTGGCGGTGCTCAGCGTGGTGGCGCTGGTGTACGCGCTGCCGCTGATGCCGGGCCGCAGCGGGCCCCAGCCGGTGATGGAGAACTTCCTGGGCCCCGTGTTCGCCAGCGCCGAGCGCATCGCCGGCCGCGCCGACCTGGTGAAGCTGGACCACAGCGTTCCCGGCTTCGGGGACTACCTCTTCGCCTGGCTGGTGGCGCTGACGGGCGGTGCCGCGGCGGCCTTCCTGTACATGAAGTACTTCCCCGCGCAGGTGGGCAAGCCGGCTCCGGCCTTCGCCCGCTCGGTGCGCCGCTTCACCCAGAACAAGTTCTACGTGGATGAGGCCTACGAGTTCCTGGTCATCCGGCCGGTGAAGAACGTGAGCGGCATCCTCTACAAGCTGGTGGACACGCTCCTCATCGACACGGTGGCGGTGCGCGGTACCGCGTGGGTCACGGCCCGCGTGGGCAGCGCCCTGCGCTACGTGCAGACGGGAGATGCACAGGGCTATGCCGCGGTGATGGCCCTGGCCCTGCTCGGCGGCGCGGTCTACGCGCTCATCCAGGTGCTGCAATGAGCTTCTTCGATACCCATCTGCTCAACATCGTCGTCTACCTGCCGCTGCTCTTCGCGGCCCTCATCTGGCTGCTCCCGGGCACCGAGCGCGGGCAGATCCGCACCCTCACGTTCATCGGCATGCTGGTGGACCTGGTGTTCGGCGTCTGGGCCTACATGCGCTTCGAGCCGGGAGGGGCCGAGTTCCAGCTCGAGTACCGCACCCGGTGGCTCGAGCAGCTCGGTGTCAGCTACCACATCGGCGTGGACGGCCTGGCCATCAGCCTGCTGCTGCTGACCGTGTTCCTCGGGCCCCTGGTGGTGATGGCCTCGCAGACGTACATCACCGAGCGCGTGAAGGAGTTCCACCTGTCGCTCCTCGCGCTGCAGACGGTGATGCTCGGCGCGCTGGTGTCCCTGGACGTGCTGCTCTTCTACGTCTTCTGGGAGGCCATGCTCATCCCCATGTACCTGCTGGTGGGCGTGTGGGGCAGCGAGGACCGCCAGATGGCGGCCGTGAAGTTCTTCCTCTACACCCTGGTGGGCTCGCTGCTGATGCTGGTGGCGATCGTCGCCGTGTACTTCATGAGCAGCACGCCGGGGAACCGCTCCTTCGACTACGCCGCCATCTACAACAGCCTGGTGGCCGCCAACCGGGAGATCTCCACCTGCATGGCCACCGGTGGTGACTGCGGGCAGCTCGCGGGTCTGGCCGGAACGCTCTACCGCTGGGGCCCCTGGCTGTTCGCCGCCTTCGCGCTGGCCTTCGCCATCAAGGTCCCGATGTGGCCGGTCCACACGTGGTTGCCGGATGCCCACGTGCAGGCGCCCGTGGCGGGCTCCATGATCCTGGCCGGCGTGATGCTGAAGATGGGTACCTTCGGCTTCTGGCGCTTCGCGATTCCCTTCTTCCCGGCGGCGACGCACCAGGCCCGGCCCTTCCTGTCGGCCCTGGCCGTCATCGGCATCGTCTACGGCGCGCTCATGTGCCTGGCGCAGCGGGAC
The DNA here is from genome assembly GCF_024623785.1 of Archangium lipolyticum. Lineage (NCBI taxonomy): Bacteria > Pseudomonadati > Myxococcota > Myxococcia > Myxococcales > Archangiaceae > Archangium > Archangium lipolyticum. The sequence goes on along the minus strand of NZ_JANKBZ010000005.1, from coordinate 69,521 downwards.
ATCAAGAAGCTCATCGCCTACTCCTCGGTCAGCCACCTGGGCTACTGCATGCTGGGCATGCTGGCGCTCACCGCCGAGGGCGCCACCGGCAGCGCCTACCAGATGCTCAACCACGGCGTGTCCACGGGCGCGCTGTTCCTCCTGTTCGGCTTCCTCTACGAGCGGCGCCACACCCGCCTGATGTCCGACTACGGCGGCATCGCCAAGGTGGTGCCGGTGTACACGGCCTCCTTCCTCATCATCACCTTCTCGTCCGTGGCGGTGCCGGGCACCAACGGCTTCGTGGGCGAGTTCCTGGTGCTCCTGGGTACCTTCAAGAGCAACCTGGGCCTGGCCGTCGGTGCGCTGGCCGCCCTGGGCGTCATCCTCGGCGCGGCGTACATGCTGTGGATGGTGCAGAAGGTGTTCTTCGGCCCCCTCACCCACCGCGAGAACCAGCACCTGTCGGACCTGAGCCTGCGCGAGTTCGCCACGGTGCTGCCCTTCCTCATCCTGGTGGTGGTGATGGGCCTGATGCCGCAGCCCTTCCTGGACCGCATCAACCCGTCCACCGAGCGTTTCATCACCCGCGCCAACCTGGGCGCCCCCGGCAGCAAGGTGCAGCCCGGTGACGTGAAGATCACCGTGATGCCCCTGCCTCCCTCCGGAATGGCCGCCGCCCCCACCGCCCAGCCGTCGGGCCAGCTCGCCGACCGGCGCTAGTCGAGAGTCCCCACCATGAACATTCCCAACCTCACCTCGGCGGACTTCCTGCCGCTCATCCCCGCCCTCATCCTGGTGCTGGGAGCGTGCATCCTGCTGGTGTCGGAGGTGTTCCTCTCCGCCACCTCGTCGCGCGGCTATCAGGCGGTGCTCGCCACCGTCACGTCCGTCATCGCGGGCATCGTGTCGCTGTCGCTGCTGGCCGAGCCGCCACGCGAGGTGTTCCTCGGCTTCGGGGTGCTGGACCCGTTCTCCAGCTTCCTCACCTTCATCGTCTGCGTGTCGGTGGGGCTGGCGGCGCTCACCTCGGCCGGCTTCCTGCGCAAGCGCGGCGCCGAGCGCGGTGAGTTCTACGCGCTCATGCTCTTCGCGGGCGCCGGTATGAGCCTGCTGGGCGTGTCCAACGAGCTCATCACGCTCTTCGTCAACATCGAGGTCCTCTCCATCTCCACGTACGCGCTGACGTCCTACCTGCGGCGCGGCACGCGGCCGAGCGAGGCGGGCTTCAAGTACTTCATCCTCGGCGCCTTCTCCTCGGCGGTGCTGCTGTACGGCTCGGCGCTGCTGTACGGCGCCACCGGCACCACGCTGCTGGGCGACATGGCGGCCCCGCTCAAGAGCGCGATGACCGTCAACCCGGCGCTCGTCTACGCGGGCGCGGTGCTGGTAGCCGCCGGCTTCGCCTTCAAGGTGGCCGCGGTGCCCTTCCACATGTGGACGCCGGACGTGTACGAGGGCGCTCCCACCCCCGTCACCGCGCTGATGAGCGCCGGTGTGAAGGCCGCCGCCTTCGTGGCCCTGGTGCGCGTGTTCGTCGTCCTGAGCAAGGGCATCAGCCCGGAGCTGCCCCTGGCGCTCTTCTCCGCCCTGGCGCTGCTCACCATGGTGGCGGGCAACCTGCTGGCCATCCCGCAGCGCAACGTGAAGCGCATGCTGGCCTACTCCTCCATCGCCCACGCCGGCTACCTCATGCTGGGCGTGGCTGCCCTCTTCGTGTCGCAGCCGGGCCAGGAGTTCAACCTGCTGGGCCCCACCGCGCTCGTGGGCGCCAGCCCCGAGGCCATCGCCCAGAACCAGGCCCTGCGCAGCATCCTCTTCTACCTGCTCGCCTATACCGTCACCGCGGTGGGCGCCTTCGGCATCATCTCCATGCTGGAGCGCCGCGAGGACGAGGAGAAGGGCACCGCGTGGGATCTCGAGCGCTTCAGTGGCCTGGCGCAGCGCCGGCCAGGTTGGGCCTTCGCCATGGCCGCCTTCATGCTGTCGCTCGCCGGTATCCCCCCCACCGTCGGCTTCATCGGAAAGCTCATCCTCTTCCAGGCCGCCGTGGACGCGGGCCTCGTGGGCCTCACCATCATCGCCGTCCTCTCCAGCGCGGCCGGCGCCTATTACTACCTGCGCGTGGTCGTCTACATGTACATGCGGCCCGTGCCCGAGGGCGCCCACACCCTCGAGCGCAACTGGATGACGGAGCTGGCCCTCGTGCTCTCCACCGTCGCCGTGGTGCTGATGGGCATCATGCCCGGCCCCGTCGGCGAGTGGATCGTCCAGGCCGGCTCGATCTTCAGCCGCTGAGCTCCCAGTCCGCTGGATTCACCGACGCCCGGGCGGCTTCCGCCCGGGCGTTTTCATTTGGGCGCACAGGCATCGGAAGCCGAAGCAGAGCCGCGGAGCCGCAAAAAGAAGGCGGCCCGGCATCCTCATGAAGGATACCGGGCCGCGGGTTCTTCTCAGGAAGCTCACCGGAAGCGGTTGAAGGCGGTGGGGGGGAACCTCCTTCGACCTGCTTCGACGTGCTCCGAGTCTTCTTTAGCACTCGCCATGCCAAGCCGGAGGGGGGCTCGAAGGCCAGTCCTTCCGGGCACTTGGCGCCGCTCGACACCGGCACGCCCTCCTGCTTTTCACCCTTGAATTGCAGCCTTGCAATCCGCCTTGCAGAAGTGCAAACGCCCATCTCCGCCGCCCCCCGAGGCCCAAAAAGAAGGCGGCCCGGCATCCTCATGAAGGATACCGGGCCGCGAGTTCTTCTCAGGAAGCTCACCGGAAGTGCTGAAGGCGGTGGGGGGGAACCTCCTTCAGCCTGCTTCGACGTGCTCCGGATCTTCTCTTTAGCACTCGCCATGCCAGCCGGAGATGGCCTCGAAGGCCAGTCGTTCCGGGCACTTGGCGCCGCTCGGCCTCGGCACGCCCTCCTGCTTTTCACCCTTGAATTGCAGCTTTGAAATCCGCTTTCAGAAGTGAAAACCACTCCGCTCGAGCAGCGGGGGCCGTGAGCAGAGCCGCAAAAAGAAGGCGGCCCGGCATCCTCATGAAGGATACCGGGCCGCGGGTTCTTCTCAGGAAGCTCACCGGAAGCGCTGAAAGCGGTGGGGGGGAACCTCTTTCAGCCTGCTTCGACGTGCTCTGAATCTTCTCTTTAGCACTCGCCATGCCAGCCGGAGACGGTCTCGAAGGCCAATCCTTCCGGGCACTTGGCGCCGCTCGACCCCAGCACGCCCTCCTGCTTTTCACCCTTGAATTGCAATCTTGAAATCCGCTTTGCAGAAGTGAAAGGGCTTTCAGCAGTGGAAAGAAGGACCCGGGCCCCGAGGCCCCAAAAAGAAGGCGGCCCGGCACCCTCATGGAGGATACCGGGCCGCGGGTTCTTCTCGAAAAGCTCACCGGAAGTGCTGAAGGGGTGGGGGGGAACCGCCTTCAGCCTCGCTTCGATGTGCTCCGGGTCTTCTCTTTAGCACTCGCCATGCCACGGCCCCCAGACTCTCAGAGGCCAGTAATTTCAGGCACTTAGCATTCCCCCTGCCTCCCAGGCCCCCCCTCCAGCCATTGCAGCGCTGCAATCCACTTCCAGATCTGAAAATCTGGCCTCATCCCGGGCACTTCTGCTTTTCAGGATTGAATACGCTTTGCAATCCTGACAAGGAGTGAAGCAGGAGACATCGCCCGTACAGCCTCAGTCCCGGTGTTCGGCCCCGGGTGGACGCAGGTTGAGGCGCTTCATCTTCCGCCACAGCGTGGTCGAGGAGATGGCCAGCTCCTCGGCGACCCGGCCCAGGTCCGTCCCGTGCCGCTCCAGGGCCTGGGCGATCGCCCGGCGCTCGGCATCATCCACCGCCTCGGCCAGCGTGGGCATCCGGGTGCTGGTGTCCGCCACCAGGGCTGAGGACGTGGCCCCCACGGGGCCCGCGGCATCCACGCGGGCCTCGAGGCGCACGGGGAAGTCCTCGGGAAGCAGCTCCGGCGACTCGGCCAGCGCCGCCGCCTGCTCCACCAGGTTCTCCAGCTCGCGCACGTTGCCGGGGAAGCTGTAGTTCATCAGGTGCTCCACCGCCGCCTTCGACAGGCGCTTGGGCGCCGGGCTGCGGGCGTTGGCGCGCTTGAGGAAGTGCTCGGCCAGTGCCGGCACGTCCTCCAGGCGCTCGCGCAGGGGTGGCACGCGCAACGACACCACGTTGAGCCGGTAGTACAGGTCCTGCCGGAAGCGCTTCTCGCGCACCTCCAGCTCGATGTCCCGGTTGGTGGCGGCGACGATGCGCACGTCCACCTTCACCGGGACGGACTCGCCCACGCGCCGCACCTCGCCCTCCTGCAGGGTGCGCAGCAGCTTGGACTGGAAGGCGGGCGTCGTCTCCGTCACCTCGTCGATGAAGAGCGTGCCTCCGTCCGCCTCCTCGACGAGGCCACGCCGGGCACGCACCGCGCCGGTGAAGGCCCCCTTGGCGTGGCCGAACAGCTCGCTCTCCAACAGCGTCTCGGAGATGGCGGCGCAGTTCACCGGGACGAAGGGCTTGTCCTTGCGCCGGCTCTGCGCGTGCACCGCCCGGGCGACGAGCTCCTTGCCCGTGCCGCTCTCGCCCTGCACCAGCACCGTGGCGTCGCTCTGCGCCACGCGGATCAACCGCGACTGCAGCTCCTGCATCGCCGGGCTGCGGCCCACCAGCGCGGACAGGCCGTAGCGCTCGTTGAACTCACCGGCGAACATGTCCACCGCCGCCAGCAGCCGGGCCCGCTCCAGCGCATGCTCCACCCGCAGGCGCAGCTCGCTCTCCTTGAAGGGCTTGGTGATGTAGTCGAACGCCCCCTCGCGCATGGCCGTCACCGCGCTCTCGATGGAGCCGAAGGCCGTCATCATGATGACCTGAAGACGCGGGCTGACCTCCAGCGCCTTCTTGAGGAGGGTGAGCCCGTCCATCGGCTCCATCTTCAGGTCCGTCAACATCAGGTCCACCCCGTTGTTCGCCAGGGTCGCGAGCGCCTCCTCGCCGTTGGCGGCCTCGAAGACGGAATACTGCGCGGAGCGCAGCAGGAGCGCGGTGGTGGTCCGCAGGTTGCGCTGGTCGTCCACGACCAGGATGCGGCCCCGGGAGAGCTGAGTGGGTGCGTCGGTCACGGCAGGCTCGTCGTCAGCTGGGTGAGGGGAAGGCGGAGGGTGAAGGTGGTGCCACGGCCCGGAGCACTCTCCACGGAAATCTCCCCGTGGTGCTCCTCGATGATGCGTTTGACCACGGCGAGCCCCAGGCCCGTGCCCTGGGCCTTGGTGGTGAAGAAGGGTTCGAAGACGCGGTGGACGAGCTCGGTGGGGATGCCACAGCCCTGGTCCGTCACGTCGATGCGCAGCATGTCCTTGCCGCCATGCGGCTCGCGCCGGGCGCGCACCTGGATGGGGCCGCCCTGGGGCATGGACTGGATGGAGTTGATGAGCACGTTGACGAGCGCCTGGCGGATGAGGCGCCGGTCCATCGGCACCCGCGGCAGCTCCGGGTCCGCGTCGACGGTGAAGGAGATGCGGCCGGAGCCCCCCTGCTGAGCCCGCGCGGAGTCCGCCGATTCCTGCAGCACGCGCGGGACTTCCTCCGGGTGCAGCATGGGCTCGCGCGGGCGGGTGTAGTCCAGCAGGTCCCCCACCATGCGGTTGAGCCGGTCGCTCTCCTCCGCGAGGATGTCCAGCAGCATGCCCGCGTCGCCCTCGGCCTTGATCATGCGGCGCAGCGAGGCCACGGCGTTGAAGATGACGCCCAGGGGGTTGCGCACCTCGTGGGCCACGATGGCGGACAGCTCGCCGAGCGCGGCCAGGCGCTCGCGCTTGACCATCTCCGCGCGCGCCGCGGCCAGCTCCGCGTAGGAGGCCCAGAGGGACTCGTAGAGGCGGGCGTTGGCGATGGCCAGGGCGATCTGCCCGCACGTGGCCTCGGCCAGCTCGATGAAGGCGGGCGGGAAGGTGCGCGGGCGGCGGGTGTCGTCCAGCAGCACCACGCCGATGAGCTCCTCGCGCGAGGTGAGTGGCAGGGCCAGCACGGCCTTCTCATCGAAACGGCGGACGAGCTCGCGCTGCGCCAGCTCCGCGACCTTCGACAGGTCCGGCACTGCGAACGGCCGGCGCTCGCGGGCCACGCGCGCCGCGATGCTCACGGGCTCCTCCACCGGAATCACCACGCCGCGGAAGAAGTCGCGGTGGGTGGCGGAGGCGGCGGCGCCGCGCAGGACTCCCGACTGCTCGTCATGCAGCAGGATGAAGCAGTTGGAGACGTCCAGCAGCTTGACGAGGAAGTCCGAGGCCACGTCCAGGATGCTGGCCACCTCCAGCGTGGCGGTGGTGGTGCGGGCCAGGTCCAGCAGCAGGCGCGTATCGGCGAGCTGCCGGGCGGACTCGCTGCGCAGGCGGCGCTGGTCGAGCAGCGTCATCATCAGCTCGGACAGTGGGAACAGCAGCCGCAGATCTCCCCCGGCGAAGGGGCGTCCCGGGGCACGCAGTACCTGGAGCAACCCCCGCGGGTGGCCACCATGGGCCAGGCGGACCGCCGCGCCACAGCCCAGGCGCCCGCCGGTGGCCTCCATCAACACCCCCTCCTCGGCCTCGCTGGAGAGCACCGCGCCCCGGGCCGCCGCCAGGGACGGCGACATGCCTCCGAGCGGCGCGGCGAGCACGGCGCTCAGCTGTCCATCCAGTCCCACCTGCGCCGTGAGGACCAGCTCCCCCTCTGGAGACTCGGGGGCATACAGCAGGGCGGCGTCCGCGCTGAGCAGCGTGGCCAGGCGCGAGAGGAAGGCCTCGGGCGAGGGCGGCTCCGGCTGGGCGACGAAGCGCGCCAGCTCGGCCACGGCCCCCAGCTCCAACCGGCCCCGCTCCACTTCCGCCAGCAGCCGCGCGTCGGTGAGCGCGGCGCCCACCACCTTGGCGAAGAGCGCCAGCACCGAGCCGTACGAGGACGACAGCCCTTGCCCCGACACCCACAGCACCTCCGACAGCGTGGTGCCCAGGGGGAGGTAGACGTGGCTGGACTCCCACTCGGGCTGGTGCCCGAAAGTGGGCCGCCCCTCGGCGAGTGCCCGCAGCCCCAGCGCCATGTCCTCCGGAGGCAGTGCCCCATCTCCGTCCCGGATGACGAAGCGCTCGCCTTCGCGCACCAGGAAGTGCGCGGAGAACCCCGCGCCCGTGAGGCCCGCCAGCGCCACCCTCCGCACCGCCTCCTCCGAGCGCGCCGCGACCAGCTCCGCGGACGTCTCCACCAGGCGCTCGGCCACCACCAGCTCCGCCGGCCGCTCGCCCAGCACCAGGAGGTTGATGAGCATCGCGCGGCCGCTCTCCTCCAGCTCCACCTCCTGCACGTAGGTCGCCACCTCGAGCGACCCCCCGCCCGCCCGGGGCAACAGGTAGCGCTGGGGGCCCGACTCCTTCAGCACCCCTTCCTCGCGCTTGCGGTAGCGCGCCTCCAGACGCGCCCGGTCTTCCGGACGGACGAAGTCCAGGAACAGGCGGCCCTCCACCTGCGCCCGGCCCTGGCCCAGCATCTCCAGGTAGGCCTCGTTCGCCGCCCACACCCGGCCTCCCCTGGCGACATACATGGGGTTGCCAAAGGATTCGATCAGGGCCCGCAGGGCCGTCTCGTTGAAACGCTTCGTCGTCATGCGCGCCGCAGGACCCGTTTCTCTCCGACCCGGAGCGTTACCTTCTCGCGGTCGAAGTACTCCGAGAGGGGAATGACGAACTTCCGGCTCTGCCCCACCAGCTCCTTGAAGGCCTGGGTGGAAATCTCCTTCTTCTCGCGCAGGTGGGCAACCAGCCGCTCCTTCAGCCCGGCCAGCGCTCCCGCGTCGAAGAACAGCTCCTCGCTCACCCGCGCCACCCTGCCCTCCGCCACCGCCACCTTGAGCAACTCCTGCACCCGGGCCGCCGGCAGGCGCAGCCGCTGCGCCAGCTCGTTGAGCGTGGGCGGCGCGAGTCCCGCCGCCGACAGGTCGGCCACCAACCGCGTGCGCGCCGCGTCCTCGTCCAGCGTGAGCGTCCGGCCGCGTCCCTTGAGGCGCACCACTTCCTTCTCCGCCTCCACCTTCCCCGCGTCCATCAACGCCTGCACCACCCGGGCGAAGAGGCGCGCGTCCAGCTCGCCCGACAGACGCTGGCGCAGCTCCTCCCGCGAGAGGCCCTCGCGCAGGGGCTCGCGCTCGTGGAAGGCGGCGAGCAGCGCCAGCGCCCGCGCCCGCAGGCCCTCGAACACCTCGCCGGAGACGTACAGGCGCCGCTCCCGGTCCACCAGCAGCGCCGTGCCGCGCGAGCCGAGCAGCTCCAGGGCCCGCCCCAACACCTTGGGCGCGAGCGCCGAGCGCGCGAAGAGCTCCTGCTGCGTGAGGCCCCGGTAGCCCGACTGGCGCAGCAACCACGCCACCTGGCCCCCCGCGTCCGCCTCCAGCAGCGGGGCCACCACCTCGGAGCCGCCCTTGCGGCGTCGTGGCGGGGTGATGGACAGCACGCGCCCACCGGCCAGCGTAGCGCCCCGCCCCGGCAGCGCACGCGAGCCCCGGAGGATGAAGCGCTGGCCCGGCAGCGCGGCCATGGGCTCGGACAGGCGCAGCTGCGCGAGCGCCGTCTCCCCCGGCTCCAGCTTCTCCAGGTCCAACAGCGCCACCGTGGCCTCCACCTGCGCGGTGCCCAGGTGCAGGAGCAGCTTGCGGCGCCGGGGCAGGGCCTCCTCCGCCGCGGGCAGCAGGCTCAGCTCCACGTCCAGCATGCGCGTGTCGGGCACCTCGCCGGCCTTCACCAGCACCATGCCGCGGGAAATCGCCTCGGGCTCCACGCCCGTCAGGTTCACCGCGGTGCGCTGGCCCGCCGCCACCTTCGGCGCCGCCTCGCCATGCATCTGCAACCCACGCACGCGCAGCGGACCGGGCAGGCCCGGCAGCAGCGACACGGGGTCCTCCACCGCCAGGATTCCGGACAGCAACGTGCCCGTCACCACCGTGCCGAACCCCTTGATGGTGAAGGCCCGGTCCACCGGCAGGAAGGCGGGACCCTCGGACGGACGCGAGGGCAGCCCCTGGGCCACCCGCGTGAGCGCGGCGCGCAGCCCCTCCAGCCCCTCCCCCGTCTTCGAGGAGACGGGCACCACCGGCGCGCCCTCCAGGAAGGTGCCCGCCACCAGCGTGGCCAGGTCCGCCTCCACCAGCGCGCGCCACTCGGCGCCCAGCTCCGCCAGCAGGTCCGACTTGGTGAGGGCGATGACACCGGCCTTCACCCCCAGCAACCGGCAGATGTCCAGGTGCTCGCGCGTCTGGGGCATCACGCCCTCGTCCGCGGCCACCACCAGCACCGCCACGTCCACCCCGCCGGCGCCCGCGGCCATCGCCTTCACGAAGCGCTCGTGGCCGGGCACGTCCACCACACCCGCCACGGTGCCATCGTCGAGCTTCAAGTGCGCGAAGCCCAGCTCCAGGGTAATCCCCCGGCGCTTCTCCTCCTTGAGCCGATCCGTGTCGATACCGGTGAGCGCCTTGACCAGTGACGTCTTGCCGTGATCGATGTGCCCCGCGGTGCCGATGATCATCTCACCCCCCGGCTCTCCCTCGGTTCAGGCCCCCGCCTTGTCCGGGTCCACGTCGAAGCGCCCGTCCTCGGTGACGGCCTCGTAGTCCCACGGGAAGACGACGAGCGCCTCGGTGGTCAGCGCGCTGAAGCCCGGGGCGAAGCCACCGGTACGGGCCACCAGCGTCGCGGTGTTCACTTCCTTGGCCCCCACCTTCTGCGCCAGCGCCGTGGCCAGCTCCAGGGTGTCCCCGCTGGAGGCCACATCGTCCACGATGAGCACGCGCTTGCCCTTGAGCTCCCGCGGCATCTCTCCGCTCAGCTTCGGCTTGGCCCCGCCCTTGTCCCGGCTGCGGCGGCTGATGCGCACCGGGAAGAACTCGCAGCCGAGCGCGCTGGAGAGCGCTCCGCCCACGAAGACTCCTCCGTGCGCCACGCCCACCACCACCTGGGGCTTGTAGCTCTTGCCTATCTCCCGCGCGAGCCCCTGAACCGATCGGTCGAACTGCGCCCAGGACAACTCCTGGACCCGGGTCTTCTTGTGGGACTGGTCGCGTCCGGTGAGCTGGCGCGGCGCCTCCACCTGAGGCGCGAGGATCAGGTCCGACGGGATGGAGACGAGCGTCTCCACCTGGTGCTTCTGGGAAGGCTTGCCCTTCGTGCCCTTGGGCGTTGCCTTCGGCGTTGCCCGCTTGGTGGCCACGGCGAGGACTCCAGTGTGGGGTGCGGTGCCGTCATACCCTGGGCAACGCGGTACCGCCACTCCCGCCGGAGCCTGCCTGCCCCCTCCTCAACTCATGGACTGGGTCATCTCCGCCAGGAGCGCGCGGATTTCATCCCCGGTGACCACGTAGTGCGTGGTGCAGAAATGGCAGTCCGCCTCGGCCTTGCCCTCCTTGGCGAGGATGTCCTCCAGCTCCTCGCGGCCCATGGACATCAGGGCCCGCTTCACCCGGTCCTTGCTGCAACTGCAGGTGAAGGAGATGGGGTAGCGCGACATCACCTCCAGATCCGCTTGGGGCACCAACGCTTTGAGGAGCGCCGTGGCGCCCTGGGCCGCATGGGCCCGCACGGCGGGCTCGAAGTCCTTGACGAGCCTGTCGCCGAGTGCCTGGAAGGCGCCCCGGTCCCCATCGGGCAGCGGCTGGAGGAGCAGACCCACCACCAGCCCCAGCGGCTCGCCGGTCCCATCCGACTTCTCCGGCAGCACGGTGAGGTAGACGCGCGAGGGCAGCTGGTCGGAGATGGTGAAGTAGCGCTCCAGGTCCCTGGCCAGGTCGAAGCTCTCCAACTCCACCGAGGAGCGGTAGTACTCGCCCCCACCCAGGTCGCGCAGCACGGAGAGGTAGCCCTTGTTCCCCAGCGCCGGACGCCAGTGATACTGGCCCTCGGCGCCCAGGTGGGACACGAGGGGGTTCTTCACGTAGCCGCGCAGCACACCCGAGGTGTCCCCATCCACGAAGAGGCCCCGGAGGGGCCCGTCGCACTCGAGCTGCAGGTTGATGCGCGAGTCGCTCTTCTGCAGCGCGGCGAGCAGGGCACCGGCGGTGAGTCCCTGCGCCATCAACGAGGCCGAGGCCGTCGCCGAGCGGTGCAGCTCGCGCGCCCGGCGAGCGAGCTCGCTGGCGGTGACGAGCACCACGCGCAGGTCGGTTTCCTTCAACAATCCACTGACGAGTTCATCGGCCATAGGTCGTGGAAGTAGCGTGCCCACCCGCGCGCCGCTCGCCAATGACAATGAGCGCGCGGGCTCCCCCGTCCGGGGTCCGGGCGGAGGGGCCTCCTTGGAAGCATCGTCCCACCTAATACCTCCGTGTGCCCCGGCTGCCGCCGGCTGATGGAGGAAAGTGCTCCCCCCGGACGGGACCGGGCTATAACCCACTGTCCGTCTGTCCGTCCGTCTTCCGGAGTACCGATGAGCACCCACGCCGCAGCCGCCCCCGCCAATTCGCAGAAGACGCCGCTCCTCCAGTCCCGCCTGGGCTCGTTCCTCGCCGTGGTGCCGCTGAGCATCTGGGTGGTGAACCACCTGTGGGACAACCTCGCCGCCTGGCAGGGCGCCGAGGCCTGGCAGTCGGCGGTGACGCAGTACAAGCACCCCTACGCCCAGGCCGCCACGTTCCTGATCGTCCTCCTCCCGCTGCTCCTCCACACCGGGTGGGGCATCGTGCGGATGCTGAGCTTCAAGCCGAACAACGCGGCCTACCCGTACTACGGCAACCTCAAGTACATCGTTCAGCGCGTGGCCGGCCTCGGCGTGCTCTTCTTCCTGGGCGCGCACATGTGGCTGGCCTTCCTGCACCCGCGGCTGGTGCAGGGTCACCCGGAGCCGTTCTCGGACATCGCGCGGGAGATGCACTTCCACACGCCGACGATCGTCGTCTACCTGCTGGGCGTGCTGGGCACGGCGTACCACATCGCCAACGGCCTGCAGGGCTTCGCCATGGGCTGGGGTCTGCTGGCCTCCGAGCGCTCCATGCGCCGCTTCGAGCCGTGGTCCATCGCCATCTTCCTGGTGCTGCTGGCCATGGGTTGGGGCGCCATCTTCGCGTTGTACAAGGCCGGCGCCGCCTACGGGTGAGGGGCTTCCCCGGAGCAACCCCGCAACGACAACGGCCGCCCCGGGGTTCCGGGAGCGGCCGTTTCACTTCCGTACTGCCGGCCTAGAACGGGATGTCGTCGTCCCCGCCGCCGTTGCCGCCACCGCCGCCCATGCCACCACCGTCGTCCATCGGAGGCGGGCCGTAGTCGTCGTAGCCGCCGCCCTGCTGCTGGCCACCCCCGCGCTGCGAGTAGCCACCACCGCGGCCGCCACCGCCACCACCGCCACCCGCGCCGGCGCCGTCACGGCCGCCGAGGAAGGTCACTCCGTTGGCCACCACCTCCGTGGTGTAGTTCTTGCGGCCTTCCTTGTCCGTCCACTCGCGCGTCTGCAGGCGCCCCTCGACGTAGCACTGGCGGCCCTTCTTCAGGTACTCGCCGCAGAGCTCCGCGAGCTTCCCCCACACCACGATGCGGTGCCACTCCGTGCGCTCCTGCTTCTGGCCGTTCTTGTCCGTCCAGGTGTCGCTGGTCGCGATGCGGAAGTTGGCGACCGCCTGGCCGCCGGGGGTGAAACGCACCTCCGGGTCCGCGCCGAGGTTGCCGATGAGGATGACCTTGTTGACTCCTCCAGCCATGACTGCGTCCTTTCTCTTCGAGGACCGACCCACCACGGGCCGGTCACATGCTTCCGGTGCGGGAACAGAACCCGCACTCGAGCTCGCCCTATAGCATACCGGGTGAGTCCCCACCTGAACAGGGATTCACCCGGTCATCCGTTGTCTGTCTGGCAGGCGAGGAAATAGCGGACCGAGCGTCTACCCGCCGGGACGGGTCTCGGCGGTGCGCTCGGCGGCAGGGCCCATGGGCACCACGGCCGCCGGGGCCACCACCTGCGTGGGCACCAGCTGCTGCGGCTTGGGCGCCTTCTCCTCGGCCACCTTGCGCGACAGCGAGCCCTCCAGCGAGCGAGCGAACTCGGCTGCCTTCGTGTCGGTGGAGCCCAGGCTCTTCTTCAACGCCTTCCAGAAGGGGTGCTCCGCCTCACCGGCCTGCACCAGCCCGCGCGCCAGCAGCGAGGTGGCCACCTCGCGGTCCTTCGCCGAGGCACTCCGCAGCGCCTGCACCAGCTCCTCCGGCGCCGTGCGCGCCACGGCGCCCAGGCCCTCGACCATCTCCGACTCGGAGCCGGCATCACCCAGGGAAGCCCCGGACAGCTCGACGATGCGCGAGAGCGCCTCGGCGTTGCCGCTGGCGGCCAGCTCCACCATGCTGCCCAGCCCGGGGACCTCCATCGACAGCTCACGCGCCACCGTGCGCAGCCGGCCATACACCTCCGAGCCCGCCGAGTAGCTGTCCAGCAGCGTGCGCACCCCGAGGTAGTCCTGCGGGTTGGACTGGTAGAGGCTCTCGGCCAGCACCGCGCGCACCGCGGGATCCCTCTCGCTGCGCCACGCCGTGCGCAGGAAGCCGATGTTGCGCGGATCCCTCTGGCTGCCCAGCGCCAGGTACGTCTTCACCCGGCTGGTCACCTCGGCCAGGGGGCTGCTCGACTTCTCCTCGCTGGCGAGCTCCGCCACCGCGCGCCCGGGGCCCAGGGTGGAGCCCACCGAGGCCACCGCCGCGCCCAGCGCGTCCAGCCCGCGCACCACCGGCCCGGAGCGGCCCGGGTAGTCGTTCACCATCATGGAGAAGATGAACTTCTCCCCACCGGCCGCCTGCACGTAGCCGCTGAGGGCCGACACGTTCTCCAGCGTGCCCGTCTTGGCGCGCAGCCGGCCCACGGCCTCGGTGCCGTCGAAGCGGTAGCGCAGCGTGCCGTCCTTGCCGGCGATGCCCAGCGAGGACAGGTACTCGGGCGCCAGCGGGAAGCGCTGGTACATGTAGCGGAGGATGCGGTCCATCTGCGCGGCGGAGAAGCGGTTGGCGTCATTGAGGCCGCTGCCGTTCTTCATCACGTAGGTGCCGCGGGGGATGCCCACCTCGCGCGAGAGGAAGTCCTCCACCACGTCGATGCCCTTGGCGAAGGAGCCCGGCACCCCGCGCGCCTCGGCGCCCATCGTCTTGAGGAGCATCTCGGCGATGAAGTTGCTCGACACCTTGTTGAGGCGCTTGAGGATGACGTCGAAGGTCTCCGAGTGGGCCACGTACACCAGCTTCGCCTTCTGGGGCGTGACACCCGGCTTCACCTTGCCCTTCACCTTCACGCCGCGCGCATTGAGCATCTGCTTGAGCGTCTGGCCGAAGTACATGGGCGGGTTGTCGATCTTCTTGTACACGCTCATGTAGCCGCCACCCTGGGCCACCTGACCGCGCACGACGATCTTCTGCTGGGCGCCGGCCGCATCCGACGCCACCGAGAAACGGCGGGCCCGGTGGTTGCCGGTGGTCAGCTGGTTGTCCACCGCGAAGTAGTCGCTGGGCGGCTCGAGCTCCACCACGCCCTTGGCGCCCACGGTGTCACCCGGACGCAGGTACACGCCCACCGCGTTCCAGTTGAGGCTCAAAGCGCCCGTGGGGGCCATGTAGGCCCGGTCCGAGTCCTCCTGGTCATAACCGGGAGGGGTGCGCTCGGGATCGAACCACGCCTCGTCCACGACGATGTCCTGCACCTCGCGCAGGCCGGTGTGGAAGAGGTCCGCCACCATGCCGTACAGCCGCTCGGTGTTGATGGACGGGTCGCCCTTGCCGCGCACATAGAGCGTCTTGGCCTTGAGACCGTCGGACTCGGGCTCCACGAGGAACTCGGTCTCGAAGCGGTACTCGGGCCCGAGCGTGACGAGCGCCGCCGCCGAGGTGACGAGCTTCACGTTGGAGGCGGGGTTGAGCAGCTCGTCGGCGTTCTGGCTGAACACCACCGTGCCGTCGTCGAGGCTCATCATGTGGACGCCCACACGGCTGGCGTTGAGGGGCTCGCGTTGGAGGACCTGCATCAACGAAGCCTTGAGTGCCTCGCGCTCGGCGCGCTTCTTGTCGTCCGCGGCGGCGGCGCCGGCGCGCGGAAACGTGACGAAAATGGCAAACGTCACGGCCAAGAGGGATCTGGCTCGGTGAACCTGCACGTGCTCTCCGGGGAAGGTGACGGCCATTATGGGAGGGGGAGTCAGGAGCGGCAAGGGAGACACTCGATCGGAGAGTGCGTCCCGGGTGCCCGGCCTTCCACCAGGCGGCAAAGCGTCGCCGCTCGTGTGGACTAGTGCTCGATTTACGAGAAAGACGGCGGGGCGGGCATGCGTGTGATACCGCTGTGAATTCTACCCACCCGGGCCGACATGGAGGAGCCGTCCCCGCATGGGTAAGAGGCACTCCGACAGGTGCTACCAGGGGATGGCGCGGCGCTCTCGGAAGAAGCCCCCCGAGGGACCCTCCGGGGGGAGTGTGGCCGCCCAGACCAGGGTGTCGGCCCCCTCCTCCACGCTCCGTGAAGCCCCCTCCCCTCCCATCCGGGTCCTCACCCAGCCGGGGCAGACGGCGTTCACGAGCAGGTGGCGCGGCTTCAGCTCCGCGGCGAGCAGGCGGGTCAGCGCGTTGAGTCCTAGCTTCGAGACGCGGTAGGCCGAGCCCGGCCAGCCCTTCGCCGCGTACCCGCCGCCGCGGACGTCGTCGACGAACTCATGCATGAGCGCGACCAGCTCCTCCTTCGAAGGAGGTGGGTCGACGCGCTGGCGGATGGCCGGGGAGAGCCCCTCGAGCTCGCCGGCCCCGCTCGACACCATGACGATGCGGCCGTGCTCCTCCATGAGGGGCAGCAGACGCTCGGTGACGTGCAGGGGCCCGAGGAAGTTGGCGGCGACGGTCCGCTCGGCCACGCTGGCGTCGAACCCCTGCAGGGCGATGGCCGCGTTGTTGACGAGCGACGCCAGCCGGAGGCCCTGGCGCTCGAGCCGGTCCGCCAGCTTGTCGATGCTCTCCTGGGAGGTGACGTCGAGGGGCTCGAAGGTGACCTCGAGGCCCTCGGAGCGCAGCGCGGCGGTGGCCTCGGCGCCCGCGGCGATGTCCCGGGCCGAGAGCAACACCCGCATGCCGAGCCGGCCGAGTTGCCGGCAGACCTCGAGCCCCAGACCGCGATTGCCCCCCGTCACGAGGGCCGTTCCCGTCACCTTCGCCATGTGCCGTCACCTCCGGCCGGCAAGGGTAATGACGGGCCCCGCCACCCGCAGCGGTCAATCGGCGGACAGCGAGGACTCGTAGCTGCGGATGGCCTCGTGGAGGACACTGCGGAAGTAGGGGTCCGCCTCGCCAGGGTCGTCGCGGAGCGCTACCAGGAGGGGATACACGCGCGGATCCTGGAGCTCCATCGCCGCCTCGACCACCAGGACCATGACGTTGTCGGCGGAGAGCGCCGCCAGGAGGGGCTCCAGCACCCGGGGGTCCTTCCTCCGGGCGAGCCCCACGAGCGCCTCGCCCCGGATCTCCTCGTTGGGGTCCGTGAGCCGGCGCAGCAGGGCCTCCCGCAGCTCGGGCGTGTCGATGTCGAGCTGGGTGCCCAGATTGAAGGTGGACCAGTTGCGGATGTCCTCGTCGGGGTCGCCCGACAGCGCGATGAGCGCGGCGATGGCCTCCGGGTCCTGCTGGCACATCAACCCGTGAACCACGCCGCTCCGCACCTCCGCGCACGGATGGCTCTTGAGCTTCACGAGCTCCGGCACCGCGCGCGGATCCCGAAGGTGGCCGAGCGCGGCCGAGGCGGAGCTGAGCACGGCGGGCTCGGTCTCCCGGCGGAGCAGGTCCAGCAGGAGCTGGAGAGACTCCTCGGGGAAGGTCCGCTTGGGAATGCCCAGCTGCCCCAGGATGTCCGCGCCCCGGCCGCGCTCCCTGGCCAGCGGCGACTGCACCAGACGCCTGGCCGCCTCGAAGACCTCGCGGGTCCCCCTCCAGTGGAGCAGGGCGATGGCATCCCAGGCCTGCTCGTCTTCTTCCTCACCTCTCAGGGAGAGGGCGATGAGTTCTTCGGTGCTACGGGGATCCTCGGGTCTGCGGTAGTCCATGGTGCATCCGTGCGATCGAGCCCCCCGCGGCCCCTGGAGTAATGACGGCCTGGCAATCAGGAAAGGCTTGGAAGTGCTCCTGATTGAGTTCCGAACAGGAGGGCGCTGTGCCACAACGAAGGACCCGATGCCCCCGCCGCTCCGCCATGCAGTCCTGGCGCTCCTCGTGGCGCTCGTGCCCGGCTGCCGCGCCGAGCGCCCGCCGCCGGGCATCACCGTGCTCATCGAGGCCCCTGCCGAGACGCTGGACAGCCGGCTCACGCTGACGGCCACGGGCCAGCGCATCGCCCAGCTCATCACCCCCGGGCTCATCACCTTCGACGACAGCAGCACACCCGTGCCGGACCTCGCGGAGTCCTTCCGCGAGCTGTCGCCCACGCTCGTGGAGCTCACCCTGCGCCCGGGGCTCACCTTTCACGACGGCAGTGCCCTCACCGCCGAGGACGTGAAGGCCACCTACGACAGCATGAGGGACGCGGCCATCGCCAGCCCCAGGGCGGAGCGGTACGCGGCCGTCGAGCGCGTCACGGTGGTGGACGCGCGCACGGTGCGCTTCCACCTGCGCCAGCCCTACGCGCCGCTGCTCTCCGAGCTGTCGCTGGGCATCCTCCCCGCCGAGCGGGCCTCGGCCGCGGGCAAGGAGCTCCAGGGCCGGGCCCCCATCGGCGCGGGCCCCTTCCGCTTCGAGTCCCAGCCGGACGAGGAGCACCTCACGCTGGTGCCCTTCGCGGGCCACCACCACGGCGCGCCCGCCATCCCCCGGCTGCACTTCCGCGTGGTGCGGGATGAGACGACGCGCGTGCTGGAGCTGCTCAAGGGGCGCGCGGACCTGGTGCTCAACGCGCTCTCCCCCGCCGTGCTGCCCGCGCTGGAGCGCGAGCCGTCGCTGCGCATCCTCACCAAACCGGGCACCGGCTTCGCCTACCTCGGCCTCAACCTGCGCGGAGGGCCGCTCACGGACGTGCGGGTGCGCCGGGCCCTGTGCCACCTCGTCGACGTGGGGCCGCTCGTCACGTACAAGTTCCACGGCCTGGCCGAGCCCGCCCAATCCATGCTGCCGCGCACGCACTGGGCCTGGGCTCCCGTTACCGGCTGCCGGTACGACCCGAAGGAGGCCGCGCGCCTGTTGGACGAGGCGGGCTACCCGGATCCGGATGGGCCCGGGGGCGCACCCCGCCTCCGGCTCCAGCTCAAGACGAGCACCGACCGCTTCCGCCGCTCCGTGGCGCTCGTGCTCCAGGAGCAGCTCGCGCGCGGTGGCGTGGCCGTGGAGGTGCGCTCGCTCGAGTTCGGCACCTTCTTCAACGACATCCGCCGGGGCAACTTCGAGCTCTTCACCCTCAAGTGGGCCTCCGTCATCGAGCCGGATCTGCTGCGCGGCGCGTACCACTCGGGCAACGTGCCCACGGAGGCCAACCACTGGGGCGGCTTCAACCGGGGCGCGCTGAAGGACGAGGCGCTCGATGCCCTGCTCGACGAGGCCAGCCGTGTGTCCACGCCCGAGCGCAAGGCGCTCTACGCGCGGGCGCAGGAACAGGTGGACGCGCTGATGCCCGTGGTGCCCCTGTGGCACGAGAGCTCCGTGGCGGTCGCCTCCCAGCGGCTCCAGGGCTTCGAGCCGAGCGCCCATGGCATGTTCACGCCGCTGGCGCGGGCGAGGATGGTGGAGCCATGAGGCGGCTCGTCTCCGCGGCGGTGGCGCTGGTGGGCGCGCTGCTGCTGGTGTCGCTCTTCCTGCACCTCGTGCCGGGAGACCCCATCGACGTGATGCTCGGCGAGCAGGCCACGCAGGTGGACCGCGAGGCACTGCGCCGCGCGGTGGGGCTCGATCAGCCCGTGCACCTCCAGCTGTGGAACTTCACCCGGGACTTCCTCACCGGCGAGCTGCGCACCTCGCTGCCGCCCTTCCAGAGGAAGGTGCTGCCCGCCATCGGCACGGCCCTGCCCCACACGCTGCTGCTCGCCCTCGCGTCCATGGTCATCGCCGTGGTGCTGGCCATTCCGCTCGGCGTGTTCGCGGCCTCGCGCCGGGGCACGGCGGTGGACGCGGCGGCCATGAGCGCGGCCGCGGCCGGAGTGGCCCTGCCCCGCTTCTGGCTGGGACCGGTGCTCATCATCCTCTTCGCCCTGAAGCTGGACTGGCTGCCCGTGTCCGGCGCCGACTCCTGGCGCCACCTCGTGCTGCCCGCATTCACGCTGGGCACCGCGCTCGCGGCGTTCCTCGCGCGGATGACGCGGGCCTCCATGCTGGAGGCGCTGCGCGAGGACTACGTCACCGTGGCCCGCGCCAAGGGGCTCCACCCGCGCGCCGTGCTGTGGCGGCATGCCTTCCGCAACGCCCTGCTGCCCATCCTCACCGTGCTCGGGCTCGAGTTCGGCGCCCTGCTCGGCGGCGCCATCGTCACCGAGAAGGTCTTCGCCTGGCCCGGCATGGGCACCCTGCTCCTCTCCGCCATCGAGAAGCGCGACTACAACACCGTGCGCGCCACCGTGCTCGTCTTCACCTGCTGCTACGTGCTCGTCAACGCGCTCACCGACGTGGCCTACTCACTCGTGGACCCGCGCGTGCGGAGGCGCGCATGAGGAGGCTCCGCTTGCGCTCCGTGGGCGGACGCTTCGGCCTCGCCGTGGCGGGGCTGCTCGTCCTCACCGCGCTGCTGGCCCCGGTGCTCAGCCCCCATGCGCCGGAGACCCTCGACCTCGCCGCCGAGCTCACTCCTCCCGGCCCCGGCCACCTGCTCGGCGCGGGGGAGAACGGCATCGATCTGCTCACCCACGTCCTCCACGGGGCGCGCCTCTCGCTCGTCGTGGCGGTATTCGCCGTGGCCCTCTCGGCGCTGGTGGGCACCGTGCTCGGAGGGCTGGCGGGCTACGTGGGCGGGCTCGTGGACGAGGCCCTCATGCGCCTCACCGACGTGCTGCTCGCCTTCCCCGGCATCCTCCTGGCCATCTTCATCACCGCCGTGCTGGGGCCCTCGCTGACGCACGTCGTCTTCGCCCTGAGCTTCACCGGATGGACGGGCTATGCCCGGCTGGCGCGGGCCCAGGTGCTCACCCTGCGCGAGCGCGATTACGTCCAGGCCGCGCGGGCCCTGGGTGCCGGCAACACGCGCATCCTCTTCCGCCATCTGCTGCCCAATGCAGCGGGGCCGCTCGTCATCCAGGCAACCTCCGCCCTGCCCGGCGCCATCCTGGCCGAGGCCTCGCTCAGCTTCCTCGGGCTCGGCGCGCCTCCGGGGACACCCTCGTGGGGGGCACTGGTGGACCAGGGGACGCAGTACCTGCTCGTCGCGCCCCATGTGGCCCTCTTTCCCGGGCTGGCGCTGGCCCTCACGGTGCTGGGCTTCCACCTGCTCGGAGACGCCGTGCGCGATACGCTGGACCCGAAGCACCCGGAGCACCGGCCCTGAGTGGCCGCCGCCGGATAGGAGAGCCATGCCACACTGGAAGTGGAAGACGTTCCCCGAGCTGACGCTCAACGAGCTCTACAGACTGCTGGCGCTGCGCCAGGATGTGTTCGTGTTGGAGCAGCGCTCCTTCTACAAGGACATCGATGGCTACGACCAGGGCTCCCACCACCTGTTCGGAACCGAGGAGGGCCCGGACGGAACCCAGCTCGTGGCCTACCTGCGCGTGCTACCGCCGGGGCTGAAGTTCCCGGAGTCGAGCCTCGGCCGGGTGGTCATCGCCCCGAGCGCGCGCCGCTTCGGCTACGGCAAGGTGCTGCTGGAGAAGGGGATCGCCTTCATCGAGGAGCACCATCCCGGGACGACCATCCGGATCGGAGCGCAGAACTACCTGCGGCGCTTCTACGAGAGCTTCGGCTTCCGCGTGGTGGGGGACGTGTACGACGAGGACGGAATCCCCCACGTGGACATGTACCGTTGATCGTGTTTCGCATGCTCCCTCTCCCCCTGGGAGAGGGCGGGGGGTGAGGGTCTTCACCCGCGTGTTCCTCGCTCCAACATGAGGCCACGCACTCCAGGCGAAAGACCCTCACCCTGACCCTCTCCCAAAGGGAGAGGGGAAATGACTACACGATGACCACGGTGACTCCCGTGACAGAGGTGGCACGGGCAGATGGCCTCGCCGCCCTCGAAGCCCAGCGGGCATGCCGAGTGCGTACAGAGACTGGACAGTGCGGGACATCTATACCCCTTGTTCAGGCGACTTCATCCAGCGCACACGGGCCGGGGGGAAGAAGGCTCCCCCGGTCCCGGGCGATTCAGGTGCGCACGAAGGCGCTCGCGTCGGGCAGTCCGCTGCCGGAGGTGTCGACGCCCATCGCGGTGAGGATGCCCGAGAAGATGTCCGCTTCGTTCGCTGTCATCTTGCCGGGTTCGGGCGCGCCGGTGCGCGGGTCGAAACCGTAGGTCAGCGTGGTGCTCGGGTCGACGCCTCCCAGCAACGTGTTGCCCCGGACCATCGGCGAGAGGATCATGAAACCGTTGTTGAGGTCATGCCCGGTGCCGAACTGACTGGCCCCCTCCCGCCGAGTGCGCGTGCGCCCGAACTCGGTGGCCATGTAGATCAACGAGCGGTCCCACAGGCTCTCGCCGCTCGAGTCGAAGGGCTCCGACTTGAGCAACTCGATCAGCTTGTCGATCGTGTCCATCATGCGCGACCACATGAAGGCCTGGACCGAGCGGTGCTCATTGTGGCTGAAGTCGTAGGCCAGCGGTGGGTTGGTGAACTGCTTCGGTGGACTTATCGCGAGGTTGAACGACGGGCCCAGTGTCACCGATACCGATACCCGGTTCTTGATCAGCAGGAACGCCAGCGCCGCCTGCCCCTCCACGGGATCCGTCATGTAGTTCGGGAAGGCCGCGCGCAGCCGCTCCGCATCGGGGGAGCTCGACAGGCCGTATTCCGAGAGCGGCATCGTCGGCGGCTGATCGGGCATCACGTTGAGGCGGTTGATCAGCTCCTGGACCTCCAGCGCGGCCTGCCCCGAGGTGCGCTGCTCGTTCCACCGCTCGAGCGCCGCCGCGTCGTCGAAGGTCCGCCCGAAGACCGACTGGGCATCGAGCGTGTCGCGCGTGCTCCGGGCCAGAGCCACCACCTCGCGGGAAGGCACGTCCTTGAGGCCCTTCATCCCATCGAGGCCCAGGGGCCAGAGAGCGGGGTTGGCCACCACCTCCCCGTAGCAGTACGCGGGCAGGGAGTCATCGGTGCCGCGCTCGGTGAAGCCCCCGTTGCCCATGTTCACATTGGGAAGAGGGAGGCCGGCGCCGTACTGGAGGGCCACACACTCCTGCAACGTGCGGCCACGCCAGGCGTTGTTGCCGGTCAGGCTCCGCTTCTGCGCGACGGCGTGGTTGACCGACGTGCCCACCGAGGTGGCCACCAGCATGCTGTCCTTGTACTTGCGCACGAAGGGCAGCTGGTCCGTCTTCACCAGCGTGGGGATGGTGCCCAGATAGTTCGTCTCCACCTTCACGGCGCGGAACGGAGAACCCTCCACGTTCTGCACCTGTGCATCGGCGAAGGTGTTGAGCTTCGCGGGGTTGCCGCCCGCCGCCGAGGTCTCCGAGGCCCGCACCGCCAGCATGCTGTCGACGATGGAGGCGCCTCCCATGGCGCCCACCACGATGAGGAAGCGGGGCTTGCCATCCAGGCGCGCCCGGCGCACGCCCCCGAGTTGCTCGAGTGCCGCCGGAGTGTTGAGCGCGTCCCGGCAGCCCGCCAGCAAGGGTCCCAGGGTCGCGGAGCCCGCCGCGCACATCGACAAGGCCTTCAGGATTTCCCGGCGCGAGAGCCGTCCATTGTTACGCAGTGACATGACGTTCCCTTAGAAGAAGACGGATTCGGCGGAGGAGAGGACGGAGAAGCAGGCCGCGGTCATCCAGTCGCGGCCCGGTGTCTGGCTACCCGTGGACTCGATCCGGGTGGCCAGTTGCGACAACGCGCCCACCTCCGTTTCCGTGGGGTCTCGCAACAGGACACGCTGGTAGAGCGAGGTGATGACGTCGCGGACCGGGGCACCATCCCGGTTCGCCAGGCGCCCCTGCGCATCGAGCTCGAGGCCCTTGAAGAGGACCGCCTCCTCGGGGTGGGTGACGTCGAGCGAGACGCGCCGGGCGCAAGCCGCCAGCGCCATGCGGTCGATGACGTTGGGAGTCGTCGCGCCCGTGACCTTCAGGGGCTCGTAGAGACCCACGCGATAGGGCTCGACGCCGCCCAGGACCACGGTGTGCGCGTAGGTGGCGCAAGGATACTGGCCCAGCTCGTTGCACACCTGCTCCGGCGGCAGGGACAGCGCCGAGGCGAAGTGGGCCGTCAGTTGCTCCGGATTCATGAAGCGCAGGTTGTCGCGCGAGGAGGGCGCCACCTCACCGGAGGAACCCGTGCCGGCATCGACAGGCGGCGGCGTGCCGGTATCCGGCCCCGAGGGCGAAGGCGACGACGGGCACGCGGAGAGGACGCAGGCGGAGGACAGCAGCAACACGCGAAGGAAATCAGGGCGCACCGTAGGCCTCCGTGCGGATCAGGTCGTGAAGCATGCGCTGCACGCGGTACTGGTGCGTGCCCTTGAAGCGCTTCCAGGTGGCGACGAACTCGGCGTTCTCCTCGGGGGTGGGGGGATGGCCCACGAGCAGCTTCCAGTAGTCGGTGACGGCGGAGATGGCGAAGGCATCGCTGTTGGCCCCGACCTCCGCCCACTCGATGAGGTTGTTCACCTTCTGGCCGAAGAGGTAGCCGGCCTCCGGTGTCTGGGTGATGATCGGAGAGACATCGGAGAAGTACTTCTCGAGGCGGTCGGGTACGTAGTGCGCCGAGGTGGGGTAATCATTGATGTAGATCCCCTGGTAGTTGCGGAAGGGGTAGGTCAGTGGGTCGAGCGTGGCGTGGCAGGCTGCGCAGCCGGGTGAGGTCACGCCCGCGTGGTCGTAGTCGCGAGGCTCGCCGGGAATGCTGAAGAGGCCCTCCTGCTTGGCGATATCGAGACCCAGGTACGCCCGGTAGGCCTGCGACGCGGCGTTGCGCGGCATCGCGCTGAACATCACGAAGTAGAGGATGCTCCACTTGGAGGTGAGGTTGCCCGCGCGGTGCGGCTCCTCCATGACTTGCGTCGGCAGAGACGGCACCGCCGTGTAGCGGGTGGGGTGGGTCTCCCGGCGCACGTAGTACTTCGCCGTCATCACCTCGCGCGCGTCGTGGTCGTCGATCTGCGCGTAGGCGTAGAGCGCGTAATCGTCATAATAGTCGCCGAGGGGATTGGTCCCTGTGTCCTCCGGGCCCGCCTTGAACGTGGCCACCGGGCGGATCTTCGGGTGCGCCAGCTTCCACAGCTGCCCGTTCTTGCCGCGCCAGAACTCGCTCTGGGTGCACCGGTCCAGCTCGGCATCCATCCGGGTGAGCTGGTCGCTGGCGCTCAGCGCGCTGAGCTCCTTCATCTGCGCGTAGGTGGGCGGCACGCCGCAGAAGTCGAGCAGCAGGCGCTTGTACGCGAAGCGCGCGTCGTACCGGCACACGTCGTACTGGGGATTCTCACCCGCCTGGCAGTGGCCGGTGTCCGCGGGCACGCTGTTGGGATCGCCCGGGAAGGTGCCTCGCTGGATCTCCACGAGGTTGGACACGCCGTCACCGTCGGCATCCTCCGTCTCGACGGCCTTCAACGCCGTGGGGAGCGCGTACGCGAAGTCCGTGTCGGACAACGGGCGTGGTGCGCTGGGGGCCAGATGGGGCTCCAGCCCGGCGCCGAAGACGTTTCGCTGGGGTGGCGCGACGTGACAGAAGTTGCAGGACGGCTGCTGTCCCGTGCACGCGGGTGCCGAAGGATAGGTGGAGCAGAACACACCTCCCGCAGGAGGCTTGGCCAACGCGCCCCCCGCGAGGCAGAGGGTGGCTGCCAGAATGAGTCGTCGAAGCACCAGTGCTCCTCATGGATGGAAGAGGGTCCTGGTGGAGAGACACAGCAGCGGCATTTAAATGAAAATCGGCTTTTCTGTTTCCGGGCCCCTGCTGTGTCCCTACGGGAGAACGAACAACCCGCACCGGGAAGAGCGGCCTGGCGCTCACGCCCGAGGACGATGTCCATGGGCCGTAACAGGCAGAGACAACACGAGGGCTGGGACGCCAGCTCGCCAACCGACGCGGCTTCACCAGGCCGTGGCAGGACCTACCCCATCCAGCCTTGAAGGCCATCACTGGAGGGCAGAAGGACAAGGACCGGAGCGAGTTCCTGCGCGGGCTGTACACGGCGTATGGAGGCAGCGTGTACGAGCGTTGCCGCTATCTGTTGAAGGACGCCACGAAGGCCGAGGACGCGATGCAGGAGGTATTCGCCCGCGCCCTCTCCCACGCGGACGAGCTCCGCGCCGGTGCCTCGCCGCTGGCGTGGTTGATGAAGAGCGCCACCCACCTCTGCCTCAACCAGCTGCGCTCGGAGCGGGCCCCCTGGCGGCGCTGGTTCGAACGGGACGCGCTGGCCCGTCCGGAGGGAGATGGGGGAGAGCAGAAGATGGAGACGCGGGCGCTGCTGCGGTCGCTGCTCTCCCGGGTGGACCTGGAGACACAGGCGGCGGTGGTACACTACTGGGTGGATGGAATGACGCTGGAAGAGGTGGCCTCGATTCTGGAGCGCTCGGTGCCCACGGTGCGCAAGCGGCTGGAACGATTCGCCGCCCTGACGAACGAGGAGCTGATGGTTCCATGAGCGCTCACCCGTCGGAATGGACGCTGCGGCGGCTGCACGCCGGAGAGCTTCCCGGCCCGGAAATCCAACGGGTCCGGGCGCATGTGTCCTCGTGCGCGGAGTGTGACGAAATCATGAAGGGCCTCGAGGCCAACCAGGTCCGCTTCGAGGAGGAGGTTCCCTTCGAGCGATTCGCGGCAGGCGTGGGGGCACGGCGGGCCTGGGAGGCAGGCGTGGAAGGCGAGGAGGTCCACTGACTCCCGCGCAAGCCATGAGATGCCTCGCGGGTCCTGCCCGGGTGCTCGTCCTGGGGTTGTTGCTGGCAACGGCCGTGCAGGCACAGCCGCTGCGCCGCTTCGCGCTGGTGGCGGGCAACGACAAGGGCGGCGCGCACACCCGGCCCCTGCGTTTCGCGAAGGACGATGCGCGCAAGATGCACGAGCTCCTGGTGCGGCTGGGCGGAGTGGAGCCCGGTGATGCGCGGCTGCTGCTGGACGAGAACGCGGAGGACTTCCTCCAGGCGCTCGCCAGGTTGGAAGCGCGCGCACGGGAGGCACGGGCCCGGGGAGAACGCACCTCGCTCATCGTCTACTACTCGGGCCATGCGAAGGACGGCTCGCTGCGGATGGGAGACAGCACGCTGGACCTGGAGGCGCTGAAGCGCCGGCTGGCGACAGCGCCCGTGGACATCCGCATCACCATCCTGGACTCGTGCCGCTCCGGGGCGCTCACACGCAGGAAGGGAGCCCGGCGCGCTCCGGCCTTCGCCATCGACACGGACGCCACGCACGAGAGCAAGGGGCTCGTCATCCTCACCTCCAGCGCGGCGGACGAGGACTCGCAGGAGTCGGATCTGCTGGGCGGCAGCTATTTCTCCCACCACCTGGCCAGCGGGCTGCTGGGGGACGCGGACCGCTCGGGCGACGGGCAGGTGACGCTCTTCGAGGCCTACGCCCATGCCTACGCCCGCACCGTGGCGGACACCGCGGACAGCAGCACCGGGCCCCAGCACCCCACCTTCAGCTACGACCTGGCCGGCCAGGGCGACCTGGTGTTGACGGATGTGCGCGGGAGCGGCGAGGGACTGCTGGTGCCTCGCACCGCGCCCGCGGGGGCCTACTACTTCGTGAACCCTCGAGGCCTCGTGGTGGCGGAGTTGCACAAGGCCACGGACTCCGAGCGGAGGCTGGCCCTGGCCCCGGGCACGTATACGGTGAAGCGGCGGCTGACGGACCGGCTGCGCGTGGGCGAGACCGAGGTCCGGCGCGGGCTCACCACGGTGCTCGACGAGTCGCGGCTGCGGGACACGCCCTTCTCGGATGATCCGGTGAAGGGCGTGCCTTCCCGGGAGCAGGAGTCCCGCTCGTATTGGACGCTGGGCCTCACCGGCGGACATCACGCCTTCTTCAATGCCCCCGCCCACGAGAGCCTCTTCCCCTACACGCCCATGCTGGGCCTGGAGCTGGGCCTGCACGACTACTTGCGCGAGGGTTGGAGCTGGACCTTCGACCTGGTCCTGGGCACGCGCGAGGTCACGCTGGAGCACCCCCTCCTCTCGGGAGCACGCTACCAGTACATGCTGCTGACCGCGGGCACCTCGCTGGTGGCCGAGTGGCCCCTGGGCCGCGCGTCCCTCTTCATCGGACCACGGCTCGCCTTCCTCGGCATGCGCAGCGACTTCAAGGACCCGAGCCTCCCGGATCAACAGTATGGGATGCTCACCCCAGGTCTCGTGGCCGGCATACGGTGGCGGCTCTGGGGCGGCTTCGAGCTCACCGCGAGCCCCCGCATTCACTACTTCTTCTACAACGTCGATTATCAGCGCTCCCTCGGGTACTGGGAGTTCCTCCTGCTCGTGAAGCACCGCCTTTGAAACCCCGCAAGGGCCCGTGACAGCAACCAGGCCGAAACGTGAGGGCAACCTGGTTGCTCCAGGTACCCTCACCCCGTCCCTCTCCCGGAGGGAGAGGGGAAGGTCCCCGGTGGCTCAGGTGCGCGCGAAGGCGCTCGCGTCGGGCAGTCCGCTGCCAGAGGTGTCGACCCCCATCGCCGTGAGGATGCCCGAGAAGATGTCCGGCTCGTTCGACTCCGTCTTGCCGCGCTCGGGTGCGCCGGTGCGCGGGTCGAAGCCGTAGGTCAGCGTGGTGCTCGGATCCACCCCTCCCAGCACCGTGTTGCCCCGGACCATCGGCGAGAGGATCATGAAACCGTTGTTGAGGTCATGTCCGGTACCGAAGTTCTCCGTGGCACCCTCCCGCGTGCGCGTGCGTCCGAACTCGGTCGCCATGTAGATCAACGACCGGTCCCACAGGCTCTCGCCGCTCGAGTCGAAGGGCTCCGACTTGAGCAACCCGATGAGCTTGTCGATCGTGTCCATCAGGCGCGACCACATGAACGCCTGGATGGAGCGATGATCATTGTGGCTGAAGTCGAAGGCCAGCGGCGGGTTGGTGACCTGATACGAGGGAGTCACCGCCATGTTGAACGACGGCCCCAGCGTCACCGTCACCGACACCCGGTTCTTGAGCAGCAGGAACGCCAGCGCCGCCTGCCCCTCCACGGGGTCGCTCATGTAGTTCGGGAAGACCGCCCGCAGCTTCTCCGCATCGGGGGAGCTCGACAGGCCGTACTCCGAGAGCGGCGTCTTCGGATCGTCAGGCAGCACGTTGAGGCGGTTGATCAGATCCTGGACCTCCAGCGCGGACTGTCCCGTGGTGCGCTGCTCATTCCACAGCTTGAGTGCCGCCGCGTCGTCGAAGGTCTTCCCGAAGACCGACTGGGCATCGAGTGAGTTGCGCACGCTCCGCGTCAGGGCCACCACCTCGCGGGAAGGCAGGTCCTTGATGCCCTTCACCCCATCGAGACCCAGGGGCCAGAGCGAGGGGTTGGCCACCACCTCCCCGTAGCAGTGCGCGGGCAGGGTGTTGTCGGTGCCGCGCTCGGAGAAGCCCGAGTTGCCCATGTTCACGTTGGGAATGGGGAAGCCCGCGCCGTACTGGAGGGCCACACACTCCTGCAACGTGCGGCCACGCCAGGCGTTGTTTCCGGTCAGGCTCCGCTTCTGCGCGATGACATGGTTGACCGACGTGCCCACCGAGGTGGCCACCAGCATGGAGTCCTTGTACTTCTTCACGAAGGGCAGCTGGTCCGTCTTCACCGGCACGGGAATGTTGCCCAGCTGGGGGCTGTCCACCTTCACGGCACGGAACGGAGAGCCCTCCACCAGTTGCACCTGCGAGTCGGCGAAGGTGTTGAGCTTCGCCGCGTTGGCGCCCGCCTCCGCGGCCCGTACCGCCAGCATGCTGTCGATGATGGAAGCGCCTCCCACGGCGCCCACCACGATGAGGAAACGGGGTTTGCCATCCAGGCGCGCCTGGCGCACACCCCCGAGTTGCTCGAGTGCCGCTGGCGTATTGAGCACATCCCGGCAGCCCGTCAGCAGCGGCCCCAGGGTCGCGGAGCCCGCCGCGCACATCGACAAGGCCTTCAGGATTTCCCGGCGCGAGAGCCGTCCATTGTTACGCAGTGACATGACGTTCCCTTAGAAGAAGACGGATTCGGCGGAAGAGAGGACGGCGAAACAGGCCGCGATCATCCAGTCGCGGCCCGGCGTCTGACTGCCCTTGGACTCGAGCTGCGTGGCCAGTTGCGACAACGTGCCCACCTCTGTTTCCGTGGGCTCTCGCAACAGGGTGCGCTGGTAGAGCGCGGTGATGGCGTCGCGGACCGGCGCACCCTCCCGGTTCACCAGACGCCCCTGCGCGTCGAGCTCGAGGCCCTTGAAGAGGACCGCCTCCCCAGGGCTGGTGGCGTCGAGCGAGACGCGCCGGGCGCAAGCCGTCAGCGCCAGGCGGTCGATGGCGACAGGGGTCGTCACGCCCGTGGACGTCAGGGGCTCGTAGAGACCGACCCCATAGGGCTCGACCCCCCCCAGGGCCACGTTGTGCACGTACGTGGTGCAGGGGTACTGACCCAGCTCGTTGCACACCTGCTCCGGCGGCAGGGACAGCGCCGAGGCGAAATGGGCCGTCAGCTGCTCCGGATTCTTGAAGCGCAGGTTGTCGCGCGAAGAGGGCGCCACCTCACCGGAAGAGCCCGTCCCGGCATCCTCGGGTGGGGGTGTGCCGGCATCCGGCCCCGAGGGCGAGGAAGACGAGCACGCGGCGAGGACACAGGCGGAGGACAGCAGCAACACGCGAAGGAAATCAGGGCGCACCGTAGGCCTCCGTGCGGATCAGGTCGTGAAGCATGCGCTGCACGCGGTACTGGTGCGTGCCCTTGAAGCGCTTCCAGGTGGCGACGAACTCGGCGTTCTCCTCCGCGGTGGGGGGATGGCCCACGAGCAGCTTCCAGTAGTCGGTGACGGCGGCGATGGCGAAGGCATCGCTGTTGGCCCCGACCTCCGCCCACTCGACGAGGCTGTTCACCGGCTGGCCGAAGAGGTAACCGGTCTCCGGCATCTGGGTGATGATCGGCGAGGCGTTGGGGAAGCGCTTCTCGATGCGGTTGGGCACGTAGGTGCCCCAGGGCGCATCGGGGTTGATGGGGAAGGAGAGGCCCTCGTAGTTGCGGAAGGGGTAGCTCAGCGGATCGAGCGTGGCGTGACAGGCCGCGCAGGCGGGCGCGGTCACTCCCTTGGCGTCGTAGTCGCGGGGCTCGCCGGGAATGCTGAAGAGGCCCTCCTGCTTGGCGATGTCGAGTCCCAGGTACGCCCGGTAGGCCTGCGACGCGGCGTTGCGCGGCATCGCGCTGAACATCACGAAGTAGAGGAGGCTCCATCGGGAGGTGATGTTGCCCGCGCGGTGCAACTCATCCATGGACTGCGTCGGCAATGACGGCACCGCCGTGTAGCGGGTGGGGTTGGTCTCCCGGCGCACATAGTGCTTCGCCGTGATCACCTCACGCGCGTCGTGGTCGTCGATTTGCGCGTAGGCGTAGAGCGCGTAGTCGTCGTAGTAGTCGGCGAGGGCAATGGTCCCGGGGTCCTCACCCTCCTTGAGCGAGCCCACCGGGCGGATCTTCGGGTGCGCGAGCTTCCACAGCTGCCCGTTCTTGCCGCGCCAGAACTCGCTCTGGGTGCACCGGTCCAGCTCGGCATCCATCCGGGCGCGCTGCGCGTCGGCGCTCAGCGCGATGAACTCCTTCATCTGCGCATAGGTGGGCGGCACGCCACAGAAGTCGAGCAGCAGGCGCTTGTACGCGAAGCGCGCGTCGTACCGGCACACGTCGTACTGGGGATTCTCTCCCGCCTGGCAGCGGCCGGTGTCCACGGGCACGCTGTTGGCATCCGCCGGGAAGGTCCCGCGCTGGATCTCCACGAGGTTGGACACGCCGTCACCATCGGCGTCCTCCCCCTCGACGGCCTTCAGCGCCCAGGGAAGCGCGGACGCGAATTCCCCATCGGACAGGGGGCGCGTCGCGCCGGGAGCCAGGTGGCGTTCCAGCCTGGAACCGAAGGCGTTGCGCTGTGGCGGCGCGACGTGACAGTACGTGCAAGACGGCTGTTGCCCCGTGCACGCGGGCGCCGAGGGATAGGTGGAGCAGAACACCCCACCCGCGGGAGGTTTGGCCAACGCCACCCCCGACAGGAATACGGCGGCCCCCAGAATGAGTCCCCGGAGCACGAGGACCCCCGGAGCCACCGGGTGGAGGAGCCGTATCAGGTTGTCTTTCCGTGCTTCGGTCCGTGTCGTTCCGTTTCTTGGTGTATCCGTTCCTTCACTCTTCATCGGATCCATTTCCCCGGCCCAGGCCGCCTCGTCGGCGACCCGGATGGTTTGTCATCGAGGAAAGACCGGAACAACCAACGTTCCCCGGCGGGGCGCCGCTTAATCGACACGCGCTCGCGATTGTCGAAGAAGTCCGCCGGTCCAGACCGGGAGCCGTGGCCTGTTGAGTGGAGGGAGGACTACCCGCGCCGGGGCGCGTGGGACGGAGTGACCGGTGGGGGGTTCCCCAGCATGGAGGTGAGGGTCCCCAGCCACCGTGCCATGTCCTCCGGAGAATGGAGCGAGCGGCGATCCAACCACCACTCGAGCACCCCCATGTAGGCCGAGGTCAAGAAGCGGTTCAGGACGGAGACGGGCACCCCCGACATCCGGAGAGGGATGTCAGCTCTCTCCAGGTCGAGATTCATGAGCTGCTCGAGGATGTTGCGCAGCTGGACCGCGAAGGGGCGCATGCCGCTCCGGCCGAGCATGAGGTGATACAGCTCGGGGTACTCGGCCGCGTGCTGGAACCACTCCAGCAGGGTTCGATGGAGGCGATCCGGTGAGTCCCCCAGCGCATGACTCCTCCGCGAGAGCTCGAGGATCATGTCCCGCATGACCTGGGTGAGCAGCTCGTCCTTGTCGCGGTAGTGCAGGTAGAAGGTGCTGCGGTTGAGCTGGGCGCGCTCGGTGATGTCCTGCACGCTGATGGCGTCGAAGCCCCGCTCACGAATCAACCCGAGGAGCGCATCGCGGAGCATGGCGCGGCTGCGTTGGACACGCGGATCCACGGGGCGCGCCTGTTTGTTCGGTGGCTTGGACATGGGACAAGGGAGTGAACAGCAGGACCCCCCTTCCATTCCACCCTCATCAAACGCGCGACTTCCTCCGGCGCGAGGCCAGCAGCGCGAACCCCACGAGAGTACCGAGCGCGAGGGCTCCCGGCCTCCCCTCGGTGGAACCACAGGACCAGCCGAGCGGAGAGCGCTGCGTTCCTGTCCCCGCATCGGGTCCACCCCCATCCTCTCCGCCGCCCGTTCCCGCGTCCGTCCCCCCATCCTCTCCGCCGCCGGTTCCGCCATCCGTCCCACCGTCTGGAGAGGCATTCAGGTCCACCGACAGCAGGAACATGTTCTCGCCACTCGTGCTCGGGGCGTAGCCACCACTGGAATAGCTCAAATCCTTCGAGGTGGTGGTGCCGCCGATGAACAGACGTGACTCGTTCCGATTGTCACTCCGCAGCGCGAGGACGTTGTCCACTCCGTTCCCACCGACGAATGAGCCCCAGGCTATTGGAGGCTGCGAATCCAGCTCCACCCTCGCCACGAAGCCTTCCACCCCGCCCTGCTCCATGGAGGTATCGAATCCCCCTGTCACAGGAAAGTCAGGCGATCGCGTCTGGCCTCCCACGTAGGTCTGTCCGGACACATCCGTCGCCAGGGCGGAGAATTGATCACTCCCACTCCCTCCGATGAGGAGGGTCTTCTTCAAGGACATACCGCTGGAAGCGGACAGGGCACTCCCGAAGACCGCCGCGAAGAGGTCGGAGGAACCCTTGACCTGGCCGGCATTCGGGAACCGGGTGGCCGCCGTGGTTCCCCACATCACCACATCCTCCAAGGGAGTGAGGCTCACCGCACGCGCCTCGTCGTTCCCATCACCGCCGCCCAGACGGATGATCTCCTTGCGGCTGGGACTGTCGGCACCGATGGAGAAGATGGGCACGACGAAGGCGTCCGTCGTGCCAGCCGTGGCACCGCCCGCTGAGGCAGACTCCCCGCTCCCCACGACGTAGAGCACGGTGTCCTGATGGATGGCGTCGTACGCCGCGTCATCCCCCGCGCCCTGGATGAGCACGGTCCAATCCACCTGGGGCGCACCGAGATCGATCCGGGACACGAACCCCTCGGCCCCCTGATAGCCGGCATCCGAGGGAGACTTGATGTTCGGGATGTCGCGCGACCAGGTCTGCCCGACGACGAACGCCCGGGTCTCCGAGACCCGGCGCAGGTTGTGGACCTCATCCCTGGCGCTCCCGCCGAAGCGGACGAACCCGTCGAGCCGCTGCCCGGAGGGAGCGAGCCTGGCCAGGAAGCCATCCTTGGCATCGAGGCCCGTTCCTCCCAGCGATCCACTGGTGCCGATCCCTCCATCGGGCAGGTTCCACTGGACCAGCTCGGTGGTCGTGCTGCCCGCGACGAACACCTCGCCGGACTCATTGACCGCGAGCGCCCTGCCCTCGTCGATTCCACTGCCACCGAGCTGCGTCGCCCAGACGAGCCCTCCGTCGTTGCTAAACCTGGCGACGAGCACATCGGTCCCGCCGCCGGGCGCACCGATGACCCCCGCATCCGGTGGAGCCCCCAGGGAGCCGCCGTACGTGCCGACGATGAAGATGTCTCCCGCCGCGTTCTGCTCGATATCCGAGAGCGAATTGGTGAGACCCGTGCCCCAGAGATAGGTGTCCCAGAGGACGAGCGGGTCCACCACCACCGGGCGCTCCGGATCCTCCACGTCCACCTGGATGGCGTACTCCCATCGATCCTGTCCCACCGGGCGTGCGTCCGCGAAGCGGCAACCCACCTCGCGAGGACGGCCATCCGCCGCTTCCTGTAGACACCGCAGGCCCTCCTCTCTCAGCACGCCCTCGCCCAGGTCCACCTCCAGCGCGCGCCCCGCCTCCACGACGCGCACCTCCCGCGCGCCGTCGTACTCCAGCTTCACCCGGCGCAGGTCCGCGCCGCGCTCGGCCCGGAAGCCATACTCCACGCCCTCGGCGCGCTCCTCGAGCCACAGGTCCACCCCAGGCAACACGCCCGGGTAGCGCAGCCCTCCATAGGTGGGCACCTCCCGCTCCCAGGCCTCGCTCGGCCCCACCAGCCGGTGGAGCTTCGCCTCTCGCGGCTTCTCCGCCCGGGGCTTCACCGCGCGGCCACCGGCCACACTCCAGCCCAGCTCGCGTGCCCGCAGGGTGCGCGAGGGCAGGCTCAGCGACAGGCCCTTGTCGGTGAAGAGGGCACGGGCCTCGCGGCGCTGAAGCACGAAGTGCCCCGCGGAGCCCGCTGGCGCGGGAGCGATGCCCGGCCGGAAGACGGGCACCGGGAGGGAGGCCGGTCTGGAGGGAGCCTGGGACTCGGTGGAAGGCCGGGTCTTGCTCACCGCTCCCCATGACACGAGACAGGCACCAGCGGCCGCCAGCACCCCAAGCACGCGACGGAACATGAGACACTCCCTTCAAGCCAGAAGACGTGCGCGGCGCACCACCAGCAGCGTCAGGGCCATCAGCGCCAACGCCCCCTCGGCCCCGCCACCCGTCCCCGTACTGCCACAACCCCACCCCAGCGGAGACTGGAGCGGCGAGCCGGAGGGAGTCCCATCCGGCCCCTCGTCCGGCTCGGAGTCGGGTGGCGACGTCAGGACGACCTCCGGCGAGCTCTTCTCCGCGCTGCAACCCGCGCCATTGGTCGCGCGCACCGTGACGAAGTAGGGCGTCCCCACCTGGGGCAGGAGCTCACTGGCGGTCGCGGTCGTGCCGTCCACGGGCTGGAAGTCGCGCACCACGCCGCCCGCGGTGCGGATGGCCCACTCGTAACGGGCGATGGAGGTCTCCGGATCCGAGAAGCCATTCCACGTCGCGGTGATGCGGCCTCGCGGAGTGACTCCGGCCTCCACGGAGCCCGTCACCGGCTCGGTGGTGTCCATCACCACGCGCAGGACGAACGCGTCATCCCCTCCACGGGGTGAACGCTCGTAACCGGCGTTCGTGGAGAAGAAGCTCGTGGACGCGGAGGAGAACCCTCCCAGGGTGAGCTGCCCCCGCGAATCGATGGCCAGTGCCGTGACCCATTCGGGACTGGAGGCGCTCCCTCCCACATAGGAGGCCCAACGGGTGTTCAACGCTCCATCCAGCATCATCACGAAGCCATCGGTGGAGGGCTCGAAGGCGTTGTCGAAGCCGTTGAGGGCGAGCCCCGCCGAGCCCACCAGCCCGACAATGAAGAGGTTGTCTCGCATGTCGAGCGTGGCGTGGCCCACCCCATCGTCGCCGCGTCCGATGAACCGCCGCTTCACGCCAGCGTCCCTGCCCTCCGAGTCCAGACGCAACACGAAGAGGTCACTGTCGTCCTCCGAAGTCGGCGTGATGAACCCGGTGGATGTCGTGGCGCCCACCGTGACGAGCCCTCCATCGGATCGCACCAGGACGTCGTGAACCTCGGTCGATCCGTTGCCGTATCCCACGTTGGTGAGCCACACGACGGAGGAGTCGGTGGGGTTCAGCTTCGCGACGAAGCCGTCGTCGTCCCCCCTGTGGAACTTCTCACGGACCACCGTATCGGACACGCCCAGCATGATGGACCCGGCGATTCCTCCCACGAGGATCGCGTCCGCCGTGGCCACCACGGAATAGGCCGCGTCATCCGCCTCGAAGCCGAAGAAATCGTCCTGCGAGCCCAGGAGCCGGGTCCACACGGGCCTCGGCGAAGTGGAATTGGAGACGTCCACCTGGATGACGAACGCATCGAAGCCGTCTCCGCGCACGCCATATCGCGTCCCCAGGCCCGTCAGGTCCGACGTGGTGCGCCCGATGACGTACACCTTGTTGTCCGGGCTCACGGCGAGCCCCAGGCCCTCGTCCTCCCCGCTGCCCCCCAGGAACATGAACCAGTTCAGCTCGCCGGTCGCGGACAGCTGCGCGAGGAAGGCGTCCTTGCCATCCGCATCGCCCTGATGCGTCAGCACGGTCTTCGCGGCACCCGAGGCGGTCAGGAGCTCGGACGATCGGGTCGTCCCCACGACATACACCTCGCCGGAGTTGCCGAGCGCCACCCTCATTCCCGCCTCGTCCTTGACGCCGCCGAACACCCGCACCCACTCCAGGCGCGTGCCGTCCGCGCTGAACCTGGCGACGAAGGCGTCCTGGGCCGAGCTGGTCGCGGGCAGCTCCGTGCCGGAGGGAAAGCCGACGGAGTTCGTCTGGCCCGTCACGAAGACCTCGCCCTTGTCGTTCACCGCGAGGCCTTGCAGCTTGTCGGTGGTGCGGGTCGTGCTGGTGCCGCCGCCAGGCAGGGTTCCGCCACCCAGGTAGGTGTTCCAGGTGACGACGGGCTTCCAGGACGGGCACTGCCCGAGAGCCGGGGCCGGCAGCGCGGCGAGCGCGAGCGCAACGAGAGCGGCGGCCACGAGGGCGCCACGAGACATGAGAGCGGACACGACGGTTCTCCCCTTCACGGGCGAGCGGATCAGAACAGGTTGAAGCCCACGCCGGCCGAGGCCACCAGCACGACCCCCCGGTAGAGCGACGCGTCGCTCACCTTGAAGCCCTCCACTCCCACGTCGGCCATCAAGGTGAACAGGGGCACGGGCGTCAGCCGCACGCCCACCGCGCCTCCGCCACCGACGCCAACACCCATGACGCCCGTCCCCCTCAGGGCCAGGCGCGGCTGGAGCATGCCCTTTCCGAAGAGGACACCCACCTCCACGCCCACGCCCCAGTGACTCTCGGGACCGGGCAGCAGCCGCACACTGGCCTCCAGTGCCCCGTAGCCCGCGGTGGCTCCCACGGCGAAGCCCCGGGAGCCCTGGCCCAACATGTCGACGTAGCCGGTGACCTCCGGACGCAACCGGAATGACGAGGTGGCCATCGGCTCCACGGGCGCTTGCACCTCCCCCGCCGGCTCCTGCTGGGAGCGCGGCACCTCGGCCACACGCCCGCGCCGCTCGGCCTCCTCGGCGAGCCGCTTCTCCTCGGCCTCCTTCGCCTGGGCCTGGGCCAGTTGCTCGGCCTCCACCGTCTTCCGCGCCTTGGCCGCCAGCTTCACGAAAGCCGGCGGGAAGCGGTTCGGATCCACCCGCTGCTCGGGGTGAAGTCGCACGAGCTCCTCGAGCTGCGAGGTGGCATCGACCTGCATCCCGAGCGCGAACATCGAAGCGGCGAGATAGATGCGCGCCCGCGCCCGCTCCTTCTCGGTGCGGCGGGAGTTCGCCATCTCCTCCCGGAACACGGGGAGCGCCTTTTCGAACTCACCCCGTGCGTAGAGATCGAGCCCCCGGATGTCCGCCCATGCGGCCATGGGAACGAGCAGGAGCAGAAGGACGAAGGAACGGAAGGACATGGACAAGGCGGTTCCTGCGATGAAGAGCGGCTCAGCCTTCGGATGGACGACAGCGGGCCACGTACTTGTTCTTCCCCGGATTGATGGAGATCTCCGCCCGGGGATTCTCGATCGCGGGGCTCTCACGTAGCTCGAGCTTGTGATCGCCGACGGACAGGATGATGGGGGTCGACCTGGGCACTTCCCCCTTGAACTCGCCGTTCACGAACACCTTGGCCCAGCATTCCGACACGATCTGCAGGCCCCCGGTCTTCGCCACGACGGCGGAACGTCGCGCCCCGTCGGAAGTCACATTCTTCTCTTCTGATTCTTCCGGACCTGTCCTTTGCGGCGTCGGCGCCTCGACCTGAGCCGGGGGAGCGGGCTGCATCCTGGCTTCAGGCGGCCTGGCCATGGCCCGGGGTGGGTCGATGACCGGCGCGGGAGTCGCGGATGGAACGGTCGCGCCACCCTCACGGTGGTACACCACTCCCACACCCGCGCCGATGAGAACCGCCGCCACGCCCAGGCCCGCCACCACCTTCGTGCCCAACGAGCGCCGCGGGAGCGCGAGCGCATGGGTATCGGGAGCCTGCACCTCGGGACGCGTCTCCCTCACGATCGTCTCGGTGGTGGGAGGAGGACGAGGAGCCGGGCGCGCGGCCTGTGGGCGGGATGCCTGCGGGCGCGCGGCTTGTGGCCGGGCACTGATCCGGGCCACCACCTCGGACGAGGGAGCCGAGAGCACCGGACGCGCGGCCGTCTCCGGAGCGGCCACCGTGGCCGCCGGACGTGCTCCTGCCCCGGCCCGCTGGGGAGCCGCCCCGACCACCGGTGGCCGGACCTGCGGACGCGCGGTGGGGTTGGGCTGAGGAGTGGGCGCGGACTCCGGCACGGTCCGGGCGAACCCGGACAGCTGGGTCATGTCCACGGCCAGCATCCTGGCGATGCCCTTCAGCTCGCGCGCTACCGCATCGGCCGAGAGGGGCCGCTGGTCGGCATCCTTCGCCAGCATCCGGAGGATGAGGGCATCGAGCTCCGCCGGCAGCCCGTCCACGAAGGACGACGGCGCGGGCGGCTGCGCCTGCACCTGCATGATGGCCACCTGCATGGGCGAGTCCCCCCGGAAGGGCAGCCGCCCGGTGAGCATCTCGAACATGATGATGCCCACCGCGTACAGGTCGGTGCGCGGGCTCACCGGCTGGCCACAGGCCTGCTCCGGGGCCATGTACTCGGGGGTACCGACGATCATGCTCGCGCGCGTCTGCGGCGTGGCGCTGTTGGGCGCCGCCCCCTGCTTGGCGAGCCCGAAGTCGAGCACCTTCACGTACTCGGAGCCGTTCGACTCCAGCACGACGAAGATGTTGCCCGGCTTGAGGTCGCGGTGGATGACGCCCTCGGCGTGCGCGGCCGACAGCGCGCCCAGCACCTCGATCATGAGCCGGATGACCTCGGCGGGCGGCATCGGCGCCCGGTCCAGGATGACCTCGTCGAGTGGCCGGCCGTTGAGGTACTCCATCACCAGGTACTGGCCGATGCCCGGCAGGGTTCCGAAGCCGAAGATGTCGATGATGCCCCGGTGACGGATGGCGCTCGCCGCGCGGGCCTCGCCCACCAGCTCGCGCGAGCGCACGCCCTCCGAGGAGTCCGGGCGGATGATCTTGATCGCGACCTTGCGGCCGATGACCGGGTGCTCGCCCTCGTAGACGACGCCCATGCCGCCACTGCCGATGCGCCGGCGCACCACGTACTCACCGATGCGCTGCCCCACCAGCCCGTCCTTGAGGGCCGTGGGCGCCCACGCCTCGTCTTCCTCCGGGCCCGAGGCGGGCACCACCCGTGCCGCGGATTCCACTGGAGATG
Organism: Archangium lipolyticum; assembly: GCF_024623785.1. NCBI lineage: Bacteria > Pseudomonadati > Myxococcota > Myxococcia > Myxococcales > Archangiaceae > Archangium > Archangium lipolyticum. The sequence goes on along the minus strand of NZ_JANKBZ010000005.1, from coordinate 30,195 downwards.
GGTCGTGAACCACCGTCTTCTCTTCCACCAGGCGCTCCAGGTCGACGGGCGATCCGTCCCGAGGGCATGCCTTGGCTCCCTCCGGTACAGTCCCCCCGCAAATGCGACAACGTCGCTGAACAGTCATCCCGGTTTCTCATTTTATGTGACAGTCGGCAACAGGTCACCCACCCCTCCGGCATGGGGGGGCAAGCGGATGGGTGCGAATTTGCATGGGAGGGGTGCGCACGGGTACGTTGGCCCTCCCGACCGGCACTCCCCCCCTCGACAGCCATGCCGGCGACCCTGGCTGCATCCATGAGCACGAGCAGCGAAGCCAGCAGGCAGGGTGGCGCGCCATCCGACTGGGCGTGGGAGCTGAAGCAGCGGGCGGAACTGGCCACCCCCCGGGACACCGCGCGCGGGCTGTTCTTCACCAGCATGCTGGAGTCGGTGCGGACCCTGGGGAACGAGACCGCGCTGGCACGCTGTCTGGAGGTGCTCGAGGGGCAGCAGTTGGTGCCCTTCTTCAACTACCCCATCCCCCTGCTGCTGCGGCTGACCGTGACGGCGGCGGAGGAGCTGAGCGTCCAGTACGGCGGCCCCGAGGAGGCGCTCCGGGCCATGGGACGCAAGGCCACGAGGGACTTCATGTCATCCGCGATGGGCAACGCCGTGCGCCTGCTGGCCGGCGGGGACATCAAGCAGATGCTGGTCAGCATGCAGACGCTCTACCGGATGACGGCCAGCTACGGAGAGCGCCGGGTGGAGTGGGTGGGGCCCACCCGGGGCCGCGTCATCATGCGCCACTGCTACATGCCCGTCGCGTACCACGAGGGCGTGCTACAGGAGAGCATGGAATACCTCGGCGCCAAGGCCGTGAGGGTGCGCGGCCAGAGGATGGCGCCGCTCGACAGCACCTTCGAATTCTCCTGGGAGTGAGCACGATGAAGGCAGTGGTCCAGCGGGTCCTCGAGGCCTCCGTCACCGTCAACGGCGAGCGCGTCAGCCAGATAGGGCCGGGCCTGCTGGTGCTGCTCGGCGTGGGCAAGGGCGACACCGAGGCAGACGTGACGTGGATGGCGGAGAAGCTCGCCACCCTGCGCATCTTCGAGGATGCCGCGGGCAAGATGAACCTCTCGCTGGAGGACACCTCCCGGCAGCTCATCGTGGTGAGCCAGTTCACCCTCTATGGAGACGCGCGCCGGGGCCGGCGCCCCAGCTTCACCGACGCCATGGAGCCGGCCGGCGCCAAGGCCCTCTACGAGCGCGTCTGCGACACCCTGCGCGCCCGCGGCCTCACCGTGGGCACCGGCATCTTCGCCGCCGACATGAAGGTGGCGCTCGTCAACGACGGCCCCGTCACCCTCCTGCTGGAGAGCCCGGGGGCCGCCTCGGCCGCACCGCCTACGGCTGGACGTTGACGGACCGGGTCACCAGCGTCACCAGGCCGGCCTGCTCCCGGGCCGCCTCGCGCAGGTGCGACGTCAGCACGCCAAGCTCTTGAATCCACGAGGACGAGCGCTGGCCCAACCCGGTGAAGGCCACCGTGAGCGGCGGCGGCTGGGGCACCTGGCCCAGCCAGTACGCCAGCACCTCGTCCGACTCCGGCGGCTCCACCGGCGCGAGCCGCTCCCGCTCGCGCGCCAGCAGCCGCTCCAGCTTGCGCCCCAGGTCGGCGTACCACTGCTCCACCACCCGCGCCGGCCGCCACGCCCAGTCCGCGAAGGCGTACTGATCGCGCGTCACATACTCACCCCGCCCCTGGGTGGAGAAGACCCGGTCCGGCGGGAAGTCGGGGAACGGCTCCCAGTGCCCGCCGACCAACGAGGCCAGTCCCAGCCCCGGCACGGGATGCAGGCGGAAGCTCTCGCGCCGCCCATACGAGGCCCGCGCGTCCCAGTACGGGTAGGTGGGGTCCTCCACCATCAGCGCCAGGTGCAGCGCCTCGTCCCAGTTGCCCGCGTAGCCCGCCCGTGGCCCCACCACCTCCCACCCACCGGACGAGCACGGACCCCACTGCAGGAAGGTGAGCCGATCCACCAGCTCCACCCAGGGCGCCTGCTCCACGCCGCCCAGACCCCCACCGATGTGCGAGGTGATCAACCGCGCGCACAGCTGGAGGGCACGCTCGTCCACCAGCTGCTCGTGGAGCGCCTGCAGCGCCCTCGCCGAGTCGCTCATGGCGAGCGACAGGAAGGGCATTACCTGTTCATGGAAGAAACGGTCGTTGACCGGCCGAAGGACCAGTTCCATCCGACCCACCCTATCACGACCTGTCAGGGCCGGGCGTCTTCCTGCACGATGAGTGCGTGGATGTCCGCCGCGGTGGGGGCCTCGAGGATGGCGGCGCGGAAACGCGGATTCTTGAACAGTCGCGAGATGCGTGCCAGGGCCTTGAGGTGCACGCCCGCGCTGTTCTCCGGAGCCACCAGGGAGAAGAAGAGGTGCGTGGGCTTGCCGTCGATGGCCTCGAAGTCCACGCCCTGGCGCGACACGCCGAAGGCGGCCACCAGCTGAGAGAGCCCGGGCAGCTTCCCGTGGGGGATGGCCACGCCCTCGCCGATGCCGGTGGAGCCCAGCTTCTCGCGCTCGCGCAGCACCTCCACCAGGCGCTCCTCCTTCAAATGGGGATGGGCCCGGGCCAGCGCGGCACTCAGCTCGCGCAACACCTCCTGCTTGTCTCGAGCGTGGAGGTCCGCGATGACGGCTTCTGGGCTGAGGAACTCGGAGATTCGCAAGCTGCGCTCCCTGCGGTGGCGCTCCCTGGCGGGCAATTACTCCTGGCCCTTCTTTCGCGCAAGGGTCGCCTGCCCTCCCTGTCCGTCTCCAGGCGTCTTGCCCCTCATGGCCAGAAGATGGAGGGGGCTGGAGGGCTCGTCTAGGCTCCACCCCAACGTGCCCCCCTGGTCCCTTCGCGCACTCACCGTCCTGCTCGTCCTTTGCTCCGGGGCGTGTGCCACCGCCCCCGGCGGACCCCAGGCACCCCGCGCCCCCCTGGAGACGCCCGCCCCCGCCCAGGTCCAGGCCGACCCCGCCCCTACCGCGCCCCCGGTTTCCGGGGACGCCGTCCTCCGGGCCCGGGTGGAGGACCTCCTCGCCCGCCTCTCCCTCGAGGACAAGGTGGGCCAGTTGATGATGGTGGGCTTCGCCGGCACCGAGGTGGACGCGTCCGTGGAGGCGCTGGTGCGGGGCCGCCGGGTGGGCGGGGTGTGTCTCTTCAAGCGCAACATCGTCACCGGCGAGCAGGTCGCCCGCCTCAACGACGGCCTGCGCCGGCTGCTGGCGGATACCATCCCCCCCTTCCTGGCGTTGGATCAGGAAGGGGGCAACGTGGTGCGGGTGAACGACGGCGTGGTGGTGCTGCCGGGCAACATGGCGCTGGGGGCCACGCGCTCGCCCGAGCTGGCGTACGCCGCGGGCCACGCCCAGGGGGAGGACCTGGCGCGCCTGGGCTTCAACATGAACCTGGCGCCGGTGCTGGACGTCAACCTCAACCCGCGCAACCCCGTCATCGGCATCCGCTCCTATGGGGACTCGGTGCCGCTCGTGTCCGAGCTGGGGCGGGCCTTCGTGCGCGGCCAGCAGGACGCGGGGCTCGTCACGGTGGCCAAGCACTTCCCCGGCCATGGCGCCACGGACGCCGACAGCCACACGGCCCTGCCCGTCATGCGCGAGTCCCGCGAGGAGGTGCTCGCCCAGATGGAGCCCTTCCATGCCGTCATGCGCGAGGGGCTGGACGGGCTGATGACGGCGCACGTGGCCGTGCCCGGCCTCACCGGGGACGACGTGCCGGCCACCCTCCACCCCCAGGTGCTGGGCGGGCTGCTGCGCCAGCGGCTCGGCTTCGAGGGGCTGGTACTCACCGACGAGCTGGAAATGGACGCCATCGCCCAGCGCTACGGCGTGGGCCGGGCGGCGGTGATGGCGGTGAACGCCGGCGCGGACATGGTGCTCATCCCCTGGAGGGCGGAGAAGAAGACGGAGGTGTACGAGGCCCTGCTGGCCGCCGCCCATGACGGAGCCATTCCCCGGGGGCGGCTGGACGAGGCGGTGCGCCACATCCTCACCGCCAAGGTGCGCCGCGGCCTCTTCGAGCCCCCTCTCCAGCTGGCGGAGCGCCTGGCCACCCCGCCCTCTCCGGAGCACGCCGAGGTGGCTCACCGCATCGCCCGTGCCGCCGTCACCCTGCTGCGCACGGACGGCAGGCACTTCCCCCTGGCGCCGGACATGCGCCTGGCCGTCATCACGGCCGAGGACTCACTGGGCGAGGCCATCCAGGCCCGGGCGCCCCACGCCCAGGTGCTCAACGTGCCCGCCTACCCTTCCAGGGCCCGTCGCTCCGTGCTCCGGCAGCAGGCGCGCCGGCTGGCGCTCTCCGCGGACGTGGTGGTGGTGGGCGTCATCAACTCGCGCCAGCTCGAGCTCGTCACCATGGCCGCCGCCACCGGCCGCCCGGTGCTGGTGGTGTCCATGGGGCTGCCCTACCTCGCCGAGCTCGCCGACGAGGCGCGGGCCGTGCTGGCCATCTACTCGTACCAGCCCGTGGCCACCGAGGCCGCCGCCGCCGCCCTCTTCGGGGAGATCGGCACGCCGGGCCGGCTCCCCGTGGGGCTCAACAGGCTCGCCTTCGGCCACGGGTTGGACGCTCCGAGGAAGGGCGGAAGCGGGGCCCTCCACACGGAGCGCAGCGCGCGCTGACTCAGCCCGCGGTGGGCGGAGCGTGCGTGGCGATCAGGCCGTACTGCCCATCCTCCTTGCGCCGGTACACCACGCAGACCTCGTGCGTGGTGGCGTGCTGGAAGACGTAGAAGTCCTGGTTCATCAGGTTCATCTGCATCACCGCCTCATCCACCGGCATGGGCTTCACGGTGATTTCGGAGGTGCGCACGATGCGCGTGGCGGACTGGGCCGCCGGAGCGCTCTGCGCGGGCTGGGCCGCGGGCGCCTGGGCGACGGGGGCCTCGGCGGAGGACTCCTCCTGAATGAACTCCTCGGGCAGCTCGAAGACCTTGTGGCGCACCTTCAGGTGGTTCACCAGCTCCTGCCGGTGGTGCACCCGCTCGCGTCCGTGGTGGTTCTTGATCTTCTCCTTGTACTTGCGGAGTTGGGCTTCGATCTTGTCCATCGCCATGTCGATGGACGCGTACATGTCCTCGCTCTTGTCCCTGCCGCGCAGCACCCAGGAACCGGAGTGGATGGTGATCTCCGCGTGATGCAGGTGCCGCTCGAGCGACAGCACCACATGGGCCTCACCGGCTCGGTCCAGGTACTTGTTCACCCGCTCGACCTTCTCCTTCGCGTACTCCTTGAGGGAATCGGACGAGCCGAACTGGCGGAAGGTGATGTTGAGCTGCATGCGTGACTGCCTCCCATTTGGGCTGGGGTGTGACGACGACCGGAGCTCCGTTACAGATCAGAAACGCTCTGAAGGGCCGAAAGCAACCCACCCACTCAAAAGGATGGCTGTTCGCACTCCACTCAACAGGCAGTGTCGCCTTGACTTTCCAGCGCGGCTGGATTGCTGCGACGGACAGTGCGAGCGGCGGAGCGACGGGGAATGGAATCGCGAGCCGCGCTGTAGAGCTTCTCTACAGCGGGAGCGGCCGGGTCACTCCAGACAGGCCTGTGCGTTCTCGTGGCGACAGACGTGCAGGTTGCGAGGCACCTCCAGCCAGGAGATGTCCGGAGTGGTGTTCTGGCGCTCGCGCAGCGTCTCCGTCACGGGCGACGCGCCCACGCCTGGCATCACCACCTCGTAGCGCACGCCGCCCGAGGGGGAGACCGAGACGACCGCCGCGGGCTCTGGAGGCGGAGCCCACGCGTCACGTGTCTTGGAGGGCATGAACCCGAGCGGATTGCCGTCCGCGTCCACCAACTGGAAGCCCGCCGACTGGTCCGGCAGTCCGGTGATGACGTCCGCCTGCCACGAGCGGCTGAGGTCACCCGAGCCCACCAGCCTGCAGGCGGACACGAGGGTGCTCGTGGGCGGCGAGAAGCTGGGCCAGAACACGATGCCGCCCAGCACGGCCGAGCCCGCGGCCGTCTTCTCCTGCGGTCCCCCGTACCGCATGAACCAGCCAGCCCCTTCCGCGGTCCCCCGCGGGAGCGACGCCAGCGCGCTCGTGGGCACGTAGCGCACGGGACCCTGCGTCGGGTGCACGTAGGTCTGATAGGCGTTGTCGGGGATGGTGACATCCACCAGCGAGCTGCCTTCCGTCACGCGCATGTCGTCGAACGCGAGGGCCTCGGCCGCATCGCGGAAGCGGCGCTGCGAACCGCCATACGCGTGGAAGCCGAAGTAGCGGTTGTGCGGCACCTTGCTGACATCCGCGCCCAGCTCCAGGTCACCGTGCGAGTCCGTGGGCAGCTGGGTCAGCGCGCACGACCACTCGCCGCCCGCCTTGGAGCACTCGGCGTCGGTGCTGGCCGCCGGCCCCGAGGCGGGGAAGCGATAGGAGCCATTGCCCAGCGCCGTGCTCTTGTCGCACTGGATGCGCAGGTGGGTCAGCTCCATCCGCGAGGACGAGCACGTGGCGCCCACCGTCCCCGAGAGGGACCCGGTGTTCTTCACCAGCACCCCATCGTCGTACTCGATCGCGTACTTGCGCAGCTGGCCATTGAGGTCGGCGGTGAGCTCGGCCTCCACGTCACACTTCATCCGCACGCAGGCCAGCAGGTCGTCCGGACCGCAGTTCGTACCCTCCTTGGAGCGCAGGTGCTGACGCTCGCCGGTGCCCAGGAAGGCGCGCAGCCAACCCGTCTCCGGCTGACGCACGGTGGAGGCCAGGTGGAAGAAGGGCTGCTTCTGGTGGGCCTTGCCATCACGCGCCATCTCCAGCGAGCGCGCGCCGAACCAGTTCTGCACCAGCCCGTCGCTCCCCAACACGCCCGGCTCGTGGAAGCGGAACGTCCACACCTGGCCGCCCAGGTCTCCGACGACCATCGTGTCGAAGAAACCATCCAGGTCCATCCGCAGATCCTCCGCCCGGCCGATGTCCACCAGGGCCGGCGCGGCCGCGATGGGCATCATCCGATGCTGGACCTCGTCCGTGAACGACCACAGCTTCCGTCCCGTCCAGGCATCCAGCATGTACACGCCACGGCCCCTCGCGAGGTCGGCGCTGTAACCGCCGTTGAGCATGGCGATCCACCGCTCCTCCCAGCCGCGCGAGTTGTTCTTCGCGAGCCGCACCGGACCCATCGGCGGAGGCTTGGGCGCGAAGTTCGCCCAGGACTGGCCCATGGCGCTCGACTCCGGATCACACGCGTTGGGGAACATCCAGCGGAAGGGCTTGCCATCCGGCTTCAACATCTCGCGCGGGTTCGTCACATCCAGCGCGACGAAGCGCTGGCCACCGGAGCGCTCGGTGAGGATGGCGACGGAGTGGAACTCGTCCGCCTCCTTCACATCGTTGGCGGCGCTCCCCGCGGAGCCGTCCGCCCAGAGGTCGCGCACCATGGCCGTGCCATCCACGTAGAACTCGTGGCCGTTCATCATCAGGCCCAGCTTGGGCAGCAGGTCTGGCGGGATGAAGGCCCACAGCTCCTGGCCGGTGCCCAGGTCGTGCGCGTCGTCGAAGGCGTTCTTCTTCTGCCGGGAAGAGATGGACGCGCCCGCGTGCACGGCGTGGAGCATGCCGCCATTGGAGCCCACCAGCACGATGCGCTCGCGCCCGGCGTATGCCTGGCGGAACACATCATAGGCCCCGTACCGGTTGGGGATGGAGCCACGAGGCGGGTTCATGGGCGTGGCCGCGTAGCAGGGCTTGCCCGCGGCCGGCGTGGTGCACGGCGTCTCGGACGACACCGACGCGGTGAAGTCCTCGTAGAGGGTGGACAGACACTGGCCGCTCAGCCCCAGCGAGCACAGCAGGGGCTCGACGGGCGGGTCCACCGTCACCGGCGAGGAGTGGAAGATGTCCGCGAGCTTGCAGGAGCGCGACACATCGTCCGAGCACGGCCGGTCCTCGCTGGTGTTCAGGTCGCCGTCGTAGTCGAAGACGTCCGCGCCGCGCACGAAGCCGATGAGCAGGTCGACGCACTCCTCCTGCTGCGCGGCCGTGCCCGTCCAGGCCTTTGGCAGCTTCGAGAAGGCCCCGGCGCAGAAACCATCACCCGCCGCCAGCAGGTATTGCTTCAGCTCGGCGCGGTGGGCCAGGTCGAAGGGCACGGGCGGGTTGTCCGCCGCGGTGAACCGGCCATCCTTGTCGCGGTCGATGAGCGTGAAGATGCAGCGGCCACCGGTGGGGTTGAGCGGGTCATTGGGGTCACACGGAGCGCTCGCGCTGCGCTTGCCGAGCGTCTCGGACAGATCCCAGAAGGGCTGTGCCGCGGTGCCGCCCACCAGCCGGCCCTCGCTATTGACGGTGGCCGTCTTCACCTTCACCCAGGCCCCATCCACGTTCTCCTGCACGATGTTGGCGCTGGTGAAGCTGGCGATGTCCGGCAGCGCGCCCGGCACGGTCGTGAAGCCGGCCGGCCTGTCCATGAAGAACGAGTCGTCACAGTCCTTGTCGCCATTGAGGTCGTGTGCATCTCCCGCCGGGCTCTTCGCCCGGGACGGCTCACAGCCCTGGGTGAACTCGCTGTAGAGGAAGAAGCGGTACAGGTGCCCCTCGTACGGCCGGTCGCGGCGCGGGATGAAGCGTGGCACGTAGGTGGAGGACTGCATCCCGCCGGCCTGCACCGCCGAGAGGTTGGCGGCGGAGAACGAGGTGGAGATCTCCTTCACCTCACCGATCGCGGCCAGGATGGCGTCGCGCAGCTCGTCCGCGTTGTTCGCGCGGAAGAACCTGCCCTTGCCGGCCGCCGCGATGCTCTGGAGCATCGGGCTGTTGTCGCCATAGCCGATGGTGTACGTGGTCACCGACTGGTCTCCCTCCAGGTCACCGCGCAGGTCCGCGTTGGCGAGGAAGAAGGCCACGTCGTCCATGAAGTTCTTGTTCGTCTTCGCCAGGCCCGTGGGCCAGTTGGCGTAGTCGCAGTCCTCCTTCGTGGCGCCGAACTTGTCACAGTAGTTCACGCCGCCCGGGTTCGTGTTCGTCTCGGGATTGCTCGAGTCGAACGTGAGCGGCGTTCCGTCCGGGTGCCGCGCGCCCCGCGCCTTCAGCAACTCCATCATCTTCGTGATGGGCACTGAGTTGTCGTACCGGGGCGAGCCGTCCGTCAGCACGATGACGGAGCTGGCCTGACAGGCGACGCAGACGGAGCGGTCCTGGCCCCCCAGCTCCCACGGCTGGGTGTCCTTGAGCCACTCATCGGGGGATTGAGCGCCCCAGGGTGCGCCGTCCTGGCCATTCACGGGGTTGTCGTAGGTGCCACCATTGCAGCACCCCGGCCAGCCCCAGCCCGGATTGATGGGATTGGAGAACCAGCTCGCCCATCGGCCATCCACCTTCTGCGAGGAGAAGTACCCACCCAGGCCGAAGAGCGCCTCGCCGATGGAGCGCTCGTCATTGCGGAAGGCGATGGAGTTGATGGCCTTGTACAGCTCGGGCTTGGCGAGCGCCGACTCGTCCATGAGCGGGAAGACCTTGTCGCAGCCCGGCTTCAGGGGCCGCAGCAGCACCGGCGGATCGAACCAGCCATGGTCGGGGCCGAACGTGGCCACGCCCACACGCATGCCGCTCACGGTGGCGATGACGTCCTTGAGCACCTTGCGCGCCGCCACGAACTTGGGCGGGTTCACGTTGAGCACGCGGCCGCTGAGGATCCACCTGCGCCGCGCCTCGACGGGCAGCGGGCCGGTGCTGGGATCCGCGGGCAGGGTGGCCATGGGCCCGCGCCACCAGCCCTTGTCCGCCAGACACTTCTGGCACTCGGCGTAGACGGGCGAGCCCCACGGCTCGCTCCAACCCACCGCGTTGCCACAGACCTGCATCGTGTCGGTGAACCCGAACGTGCTCCGCATGTCGATGTCGAGCGAGAACGGATCATCATCCCTGCGCCACGACAGTCGCCGGCCGCGCGAGTGATAGAACTTGTCCGGATCGAAGAAGTGCTTCTCCGTGGAGGAGAACTCCGGGTCCGGATCGATGGGCACGGAGCCGTTGAGCTTCGGGTCCGGGCTGTTCCGGTCGAACCACTTCATCGCGTCGACCAGGGCCGGATCCGAGCACCCCATCTTCGAGGTGTCGCCCACCTCGGGCAGGAACTCGACGTAGTCCAACATGGACTCGTTGTTGCCCAGCAGGAAGATGGCGCCGGGCGGGCTGGACGGAGCCTCGAAGAAGTCCTTGTCGCCTCCTCCCGAGGCGTTGATCATCGTGTCACCCAGCGCGGTGGCGCCCGTGCAGCACGCGGCCATCTCCGGTACCGGCACCGTGCCCGAGAGGCCCGGCAGGGCCAGCAGCCCCGCGGCCCCCACCAGCGCCAGTCCCGCCACGAGTCCCACGCGACGATCGAACGACCGCCGCCACTGTTTCACGGCCTTGAAATCGATGCCCATATCGCAGGCTCCTCGGAAGCAGGATCGCACCACGGGCTTCCCGCCCCGAGCAAAAATCAGACGTCTGACACAGGGGGCACGGCCTGATGGCAAATGTGCTGTGAGGGCGGAAGCCGTGACGCGAATCCAACACCCGGGACTGCGAGAGGGTTCAGTTCGACCGGGCGAACCTGACGAATGCCTGCTTCGACGGCGCCAACCTCGGACCGGGCGGGCCGTGACACACGCCCGCCCGGCCCGCTACATCATGTAGAGCGGTATCTCGTGCGGTGGAGCGCTCTCAAGATGAGGAGCAAGACGCACGCTCCCACGAAGGCGACGATGATGGTGGACACGATGCCACTTCCGGGAGCGCCGACTCCAAGTGCCCGGAAGAGCCAGCCACCCAGGAACGCGCCGACGATACCGACGACGATGTCTCCGACGATTCCGTAGCCGCCCCCCACCACCGCCGAGGCGAGCCACCCCGCGATGAGTCCGACGAAAAGCCAGATGACGAGTGTTTCCAATGACATGTGTGTTACCCCCAGGAAGGAGTCCCCCAACAAGTAAGCACCCGGGTATGCGGGGCCGAGGGAACAGGCAGGCAGGAGAGCGCCGCATCGTCCGCCTGGTTGGACTCACTCCGGCAGGCGGTGCTCCACGCCCTCCGGGCTGGCCACCACCAGCTCCGAGGTCAGGCCGATGAACAGCCCATGCGCCATGATTCCGGCCCGCGCCTCCAGCCTCGCGGCCAGCGCCTCCGGGTCCTCGATGGGGCCGAAGGCGCAGTCGAGGATGAGGTTGCCCTGATCCGTCCGAGCGGGCGTCCCGTCACGGCCCTCGCGCCGGGTGACGCGCGCGCCCAGTCCCTCCAGGTAGAGCGCCTGCGAGCACCAGCCAAAGGGCAGCACCTCCACGGGCACGGGCCAGCGCGTTCCCAGCCGGGGTGACAGCTTGCCCGCGTCCACCACGATGATCTCCCGCCGGCTGGCCTGGGCGACGATCTTCTCCCGCAGCAGCGCCCCTCCCCCACCCTTGATGAGGCGGAGCTGGGGATCCACCTCGTCCGCCCCGTCGATGGTGAGATCCACCACCGGATGCTCCTCCAGGGTGGTGAGGGGAATCCCCAACGAGCGCGCCAGCGCTTCCGTCTCCACCGAGGTGGGCACCCCCACCACGTCGGTCAGCTTGCCCTCCGCGCGCAAGGCGGCCAGCCGGTGCACCACGAAGGCCGCGGTGCTACCCGAGCCGAGCCCCACCACCATGCCCGGTTGGATGAACTCCGCCGCGCGCTCGGCGGCGAGACGCTTGAGCTGTGCCATCAGGTCGTTCTACCCGCCAGCGGTGATGATGACCGACCCCGCAGTGCGCTTCGTGGGCCCGTGGAACACGGCCTCGATGTTGTTGCCATCGGGATCCAGGGCGAAGGCCGCGTAGTAGCCGGGATGGTAGGGGCGCTCGCCGGGAGCCCCGTTGTCACGGCCACCAGCGGAGAGGGCCGCGGCGTGGAAGCGGTGCACCGTCTCCCGGTCCGGCGCCTGGAAGGCGAGGTGCACGCGCTGCGTCGGAGCGTCGCCATGGCTCACGTAGAGCTCGTCGGCCCAGAACCAGTCGGCGCCCTCGGCGCCCAGCGGAATCCCGAAGACCTCCAGGACACCTCGGTAGAAGCGCTTGCTCGCCTCGACATCCCGGACGCGCAGGTGGACATGGTCGAACAATCGGCCCCTGTGTAGCTGCATGAATGCCTCCGCATGTGCTCGACGTCGAGGCATTCATGCCACGCGGGGGGGACCGGAATGACAGGATTCGGCCCCGTCGCTCCACGCTCGATGGGATTTTGAACGGTGGGGTGTGCCTGAAAAACTATGGTCTGGCGAAGCGGCGGAAGAAGCTCTGCTCGTTCCAGCGCGGGCGCTCGGGCGCATCCGCCACGGAGCGGGTGAGCGCGGTGAGCATCCGGACGAACTTCACCGCGCCCTCCTTGTCCACGGGCTGCGACAAGTCATCCGCGGGTCCGTGGTAGCGCTCGCTGTACCACTGCTTCTGGAGCTTCTCCTGCTTGGAGCCCGGCTCGAAGCCGAACTTGAAGGCCAGGGAGGGCACGCCCTCGCGGATGAAGGAGTACTGGTCGCTGCGGATGAAGCCCATGCGATTGGGCTGCGGGTCCGCCTGCACCTTCACGCCCTGGGCCTCGGCCACCTGCCGCAGCGGCGCGGCGAGGGTGGACTCCTCCATGCCGAAGGCCACCACGTGGGTGAAGGGAAAGAGGGGCAGGAACATGTCCAGGTTGAGGTCCGCCACCAGGCTCTCGCGCGGCACGGAGGGGCGGGCCGCGAAGTACTTCGAGCCCAGCAGGCCCTTCTCCTCGCCCGTCACCAGGGCGAAGAGCACCGAGCGCTTCGGCTTCGTCTCCGAGGCCTGGAGCGCCCGCGCCAGCTCGATCACCGCCGCCACGCCCGAGGCGTTGTCCATGGCGCCGTTGTAGATGCGGTCCCCCTTCACCGGCTCGCCCACGCCCACGTGGTCCAGGTGCGCGGAGACGACCACGTACTCCCTGGCGAGCGAGGGATCGCTCCCGGGCAGCACGCCCACCACGTTGGCGGACTTCACCGGCTCGGTCTCGAAGACGAGCTCGGCCTTCAGGCGCGAGGGCAGCTCGAACCCCGGCAGCGGCTTGTCCGCGTTGGCCAGCGCGACCAGTGCCTCGTAGGAGTGCGGGGCCCCCGCGAACAGCTTCCCCGCGCGCGCCGCGTTGACGGTGACGCTCACCTTCAATCCCTGGTCATCGTTGAGGGCCGGGTCGGCGAACATCATCGAGGCCATCTTGCGAGCCCCCGCGACGCGCTCCCAGGGCACCTCCATGAGCTTGGGATTCTGCAGGACGACGAGCCCCACCGCCCCCGCCTTCTTCAATGCCGTCACCCGCTCGCTCATGGAGCCATGGTGGGCCCGCAGCGCGCCCGGAATCTTCTCGGGGCCTCCCTGGAGGATGACCGCGATCTTTCCTCGCAGGTCCACCCCGGCGAGCTCATCGTGCCCCGCCTCGGGGATGGAGAGGCCGTAGCCCACGAACACCATGGGGGCATCGACCTTGCCCGACTCACCCATGCGCGAGGAGATGACGACGTCCTGGCCTGGTGTCAGCGGCAGCTCCTTGCCCCCGCGCACCAGCACCAGACGCGAGCGCTCCTCCACCAACCGGCGCGACACCAGGTCCAACTCCTGGAGGTAGCTCTCGCCGGCCCCCGGCTTCACCCCGGCGGCGGCGAGCTGTTCGGCGACATAGGCCGCGGCCCTGCGGTAGCCCTCGCTGCCCGTGTTCCGCCCCTCCAGCGCGTCACTGGCGAGGAACTCCACGTGCTTCCACCAGCGAGCACCCTCCGAGACGGGAGCATCGGCGGCGTGGGCGGCGGGAACGGAGAGGAGGGAGAGCACTGCGAGAAGTGAGGCAGGACGGGACATGGACGACTCGCGGAACGAGGGCAGCGCCCCCCAACTCCGGGAGGGAGCGTTCATTCCGGGAGCCACGGCACGTGCTACCGCGCACGCAGTTGGAAGAGGAGCTCCTGGGCCTGGTCCTTCGTGGAGACGAAGTGGATCTTCGCCAGGGCACTCTCGTCCGTCAGCTCGGTCAGGTGGGCCGCGAGGACGATGCCCCGGGCCAACGCTTTGTGCACCAGTCGCGCCCCGATGTAGACGATGCCCTGAAGCCACTGGGATCGGACGTGCTCGCTGATGTAGCGCCCCGTCTCCGGATCGAGCGGTTCGGCCTCCGTCATGTCCGCCATCATGAAGAAGGGTCGTGACTCGCCCAGCTCCCGGTAGATGTCCACGATGCGGGTGGCGCCTTGCAGGGTGAGCACCCCCCGGAACTCCACCCAGAGGACATCAGGCGGCTCGAAGTGGAGCGTATTGCTATCGATCGTCCACTCGCGATGGCTGGGCGTCATGCGGCCTCCCTGTGACACCCAGCCTACGCGAGCCCGCCACGAGCCCGTGGCACGGGCTCCGGACGAGGCGCCCCGCCAGATGTGATCGGAATACACACCGGGTGAGCAAACCCCCGTCATTTGACAAGCTTCTCTCGGACTCTTAGGGTTCGCGAATCCTTCCCGAAAGGAATTTTCGTGCGACTTTGGAATCTCGGTGCGTGTGTCCTCGCGCTCCTGGTGGTGTCCTGTGGTGGGGAAGTCGGAGGAGTTGGACCGGTGGAGCAGGAGGCGGGCACGCTGCAACTCCCGCTGACGTCGTCGTCTCCGGACGGCAGGTACTACCGGCTGATGGGGGCGACGTTCACCATCACCGGGCCGCAGACGGTCACCCTCACGGACACGTCGGCGGACATCGTGCACACGACGCTCATGGCCGGGCTCTACACCGTCCAGCTGGGTGGCGACTGGCACCTGGAGGCCATGGATGCGCCCGGGACGGCCGTGCAGGCCCAGTTGCTGTCACCCAACCCCCTGCCCTTCTCCGTGACCAGGGGACAGCTCTCCCAGGTGCGCTTCCAGTTCAAGCTTCCCGGCAGTGGCGATGCGGACGTGGGCATCAAGGTGGACAACGGCGGCTGGGTCGCCGGCACCATCCAGTTCACCGAGCGCGAGCGCCCGGCAATGGGACCGAGCCCCTTCGATGAGCTGGTGGGCAGGAGCGTGCCCTTCCTCATCAGCTTCGAGTCCTCTTCGCTCTCCAGGGAGGACTTCTCGGGCGCGGGGAAGCTCCTGTTCGTGCAGTCCAACTCCGTCACCGTCCAGTTCGGGGGGGAGCCTTCCGAGCAGTTGGAGCGTGTCGCTCACGCCATGACGGGCGCGACGCTCTTCTTCGGCCTGCGGGTGGAGTCGAGTGGCGCCATCCGGTTCGATGGCCTCCGCCTCAGGGACTACACGAGCTCCTTCGAGCTCGAGCTGACCCCGAGCATGCCCTTCCAGGGGGCGGTGGACCGCGACGGCTACCCCGCCGCGCGCGCCTTCCAGTTCGAGACCACCGGCATGCTCCGGGGCATCTACGGCAATGACGGCTATGACGGGGTGCGCGGCCCGGCCAACGTGAACGGCCTGCCCTGAGCCGTTTCGTGGGGACGGCCCCGCCTTCTCTAGAAGAAGGCGGGGACCCTCACCCGCTGGCGCTCACGGCATGGGACGAGAGCCCACCGACGGCGCCTGGGGCACCACCGGCCAGCCGTCGCGCCAGAAGACGGTGTCCGCGAGCATGACGCGCGCGGTGTGGGCCTGATTCCACGCGTGGTAGACCATGACCGTGTTGCCCGCCGGCGTATTGATGACCGAGCAGTGTCCGGGGCCCTCCCAGCCGGGCACGGTCTTGAGGATCGGCGCGCTGGCCTTGGTGAACGGACCCAGCGGGCTGGTCGCGCGGGCGACTCCGACGGCATAGGTGCCGTTGTAGAAGGCGTTCCCGCTGTAGAACAGATAGTAGTAGCCGTCCCTCGCGACGACCCACGGGGCCTCGACGACTCCACCCTCCCAGGCGCGGTCGTTGGTGATCAACGTCCGGCGGGTTCCGACGAGTGACAGGCCATCCGCCGAGAGCTCCTGGCCGTAGATGGGCGTCGGCTTGCCGACCGCGTTGCCATCCGCCTTCCACACCAGGTAGCGCTTGCCCGCGGTGTCGGTGAAGACCGTGGCGTCGATCATCCCCATCGTCGTGTCGTGCACCAGGGGACGGCCCAGGTCGGTGAAGGGCCCGAGCGCGCTCGGCGCGGTCGCGGCGCCAATCGACAGCGCGCCGTTCACGTGACGCGCGGTGTAGTACGCGATGTAGCGGGTGCCGACGCGGTGGATCTCCGGGGCCCAGAAATCGGTGGAGGCCCACGACGGCCGCCTCGCCGCGGGGAAGATGGAGCCCGCGTACGTCCAGTGGACCAGGTCCGGCGAGGTCCGGATCGGAAACGCGTCGGCGGCCCCGCCGGACGTACAGGTCGCGACGTACTGGGTCCCATCATGGATGACGCCAGGGTCCGCGCAGTCATTGGGGAACACCGGATTCTGGTAGAGGCCCCCGCAGCCCGAGTACATGAACGACATGCCGCACGCGTTCGACCCGGTGAAGTACGGCTTCCATCCGTTGGAGAGCACGGCGTAGGAGTTGGTGCCCTCGTTGGTGCACGCGCGGTTCCAGAACACGCGCCCGGCCGCATCGTCATACGTCCCCGTGTGCGCACGGATCCATGACGAGGCATAGGTGACGCGCGTCTTGCACGCGGTCGCGCCCGCGCAGTTGGTGTCGAAGGACATCACGCACGCGTTGTGCCCGGTGAAGTACGGCTTCCACCCGTTGGAGAGCACGGCGTAGGAGTTGGTGCCCTCGTTGATGCAGGTGCCGTCCCACGTCACCAGGCCATCCGCGACGTCGAACATCTCCGGGTGCCCGGGGTGGATCCACGTGTTGCCGTACATGATCCGGGTGGAGCACGCGAGCTCCGCGCTCGTGAAACCCGTGGGCTCGCTGGTGAAGCCCTCCACATCACCGGGCTCGACGCCGCAGCCAGCACCCCACACCGTAGCGGCGCCCGAGAGCAGCAGGGCCGCGATGCGTTGATGATTCTTCATGAAGAACAGCCTCCAGTTCCCAAGGTCTCGAATGGGAGCAACGGGCTTGAACCATGAAGCAACCGGCCTGTCCATTTTTACAGCTAAGACATGGTTTACCTTGATTCAGCAGCAAACGGTTGTGACGGGGATCCTCGTGGGGTACCACGACTCCACCATGAGAGAAGAGACGAGGAAGAAGCGCAGGGAGCTGGCCGGGCTCCAGGGAGTGGTGTTGGGGTGTCTCCTGCTGGCGGAGCCCGCTCGGGCCGAGCTGCCGGATTACACCCTGCAACTCCAGGCACGGACCAACCTGCCGGGGAACAAGGGTGGCGCCTACAACATGGAGCCAGGAAACCTCCTGGCGGGGAGCCTGCAGGTTCCCATCACGTCCGATCGGAAGGTGGCCTTCCGGCTGGCGATCACTCCCGAGAAGCGTTCCAGCGTCTGGTGGGGCGGAGATGGCCGGGGCGAGCGCATCTACCAGATGCCAGACTTCGGAACCGAAGTGAGCACGGGGGACCCGAGCATCAATTCGGCGGGAGGGCTCGCCTTCAGTGTCACGGGCACGAATGATGTCACCCAGAGCGGCATCTACCTGTTGAACGTGTCGGCACCGGACAAGGTCCAGATCATCCGCGAGCCCCTGGGCGTCTCGGGCTGGTCGAGCGTGACGCTCAACGAGGCGGGGCAGATCGGATTCCGGGCCACGTTCTCCGGCCTGGGCCGGATCCATGCCCTGGTGTCGCCTGGGAATGACGGGTTCGAGACGCGCATCGTGGCCCGGGAGCAATCGGTCGATGCCAAGAGCCCCTACCTGTTCCTCTACTCTCCCAACCTCAACGATCTGGGCCAGATGATCGGAGTGGCGGATCTCGCCCCGATCTCGTCCGAGTACTTCCAGGAGCTGCGAGTCTGGAACGCGGACGGGACCTCGCGGCGCATCGCGGCGACACGAGGGTTGGAACCGTCATCGCCCATCTACCGGTTCGCCTCGGTGGCGCCGTCCCTCAACAACAAGGGACAGGTGGCCTTCCTGGGAACGGCGAAGGACCCGGCGGGGAAGAACCTCTCCACGCTCTGGCTGTGGGACGGCACCGGGTTGAAGGTCCTCGCGCAGGATGGACGGGATCGCATCCGGACCGTGGAGTCCTTTCCCCCGGATCTCAATGACAGGGGATTGACCGCCTTCCGGGCCATCGACGACTCGGCCCTGCGCGCGGTGTGGGTGAGCGATGGCGAGTCGATGAAGCGCGTCGCGACCGAGCACGACCTCGTCCCGTCGGATCTCGGCGAGGCGCGCCTGGATCAGGAAACGGCCAGCAATCCCGTATTCGGAGGGTCGACCATGATCAACGAGCGCGGAGATGTCACCTTCACCGCGGGCCTGACACCACCGGATGACGACCAGGAGGAGTGGGGTACCGGGGTGTACGTCGCGCTGTCCTCGCTCGCACCCGAGCCGCCCGATGCGGGAACGGGAGGACCGGATGCGGGCTCGGGCGGGCCCGACGCCGGAACGGGTGAGCCGGATGCGGGCTCGGGTGAGCCCGACGCTGGAGCGGGAGGATCCGACGCTGGAACGGGTGAGCCGGATGCGGGCTCGGGCGGGCCCGACGCTGGAGCGGGAGGATCCGACGCGGGCACGCGGGGACCTGATGCCGAGGCCCCTGACACCGGCTGCGGTTGCCAGTCGACGTCACTCGCGGCGATCTGGCCGTGGCTGCTCCTGGGGCTGATGGTCTCCCGGAAGAACAGGGCCAGGCTGAAGGGGTAGCCTCACAGCCCCGCCAGGAACTCGAGGAGCGCCGCGTTCACCTCGACGGGGCGCTCCTGCTGGGTCCAGTGGCCGCATCCCGGAAGCATCAGGGTGCGGCGCAGCCCGGGAATGTTCTGCCGCAGGAGTTCGAGGGCGCCGGGCTGCATGGCCAGCACCGGCTCGCGCTCTCCCGCGATGAAGAGCGCCGGCTGCTCGATGCGCCTGTCATCCCACGCCCGAGACAGCTCCCAGGTCGCATCCGCGCAGCGGTACCAATTCAACCCGCCGCGGAAGCCCGTGCGCTCGTACTCGGCCGTGTAGAAGTCGAGGTCCTCCTGGGTGAGCCAGGACGGGAGCACGTCCGGCTGAAGCAGGTGCTCGAGCATGGTGCCGCTCTTGGGCCCACCCGCGAGGCCTCGCAGCACCTGCAACGGCGGCTCGCCCGAGAGCGAATAGAAGAAGCCGCGCAGGAACGTGCGCACGTTCGCATCCAGCTCGGCCTCGGCCTTGCCGGGCCGTTGGAAGTAGAGGAAGTAGAACCACTGGTCGCCGACAGCCTGCTCGAGGACCTTCGTCGTCGGCAGGGGCGCACGAGGAGCCCACGGCACACCCAGCACGGCCACGGCGCGGAAGCGATCGGGCCGCCACAGCGCCGAGTTCCAAGCCACCGGGCTGCCCCAGTCATGGCCCACCACCACGGCCTTGTCCACGCCGAGCGCGTCGAGCACGCCCACCATGTCGCCCACGTGGTGGAACTGCGTATAGGCGTGCACCTCCGCTGGAGCGTCCGTCTGCCCGTAGCCGCGCATGTCCGGCGCCACCACCCGGTAGCCCGCCGCGGCCAGCGCCGGAAGCTGATGGCGCCACGAGTACCAGCTCTCGGGGAAGCCGTGGCACAGCAGCACGACGGGGCCCTTCTCGGGTCCCGCCTCCACGAGGTGCACCCGGAGACCCTTCGCATCGACGAAACGGTGGCGTGGTTCGGTCATGCGGGGCAGTGCAGGCGGTGTCCACCCCCCTTGTCAACGCCAGGAAGAGAAGGGTTCACCCCTGCCGCGAGCCGCTGTTCTCGTACGAGCCCGGCATTCGCGCGGGACGAAAACCGGGCGATGACTCCCGCCCGTTGCTCCTGGAGCCGGTGCGCAGTGCTCGGAGGAACCGGAGCCACACGCGGCCCGTGAACCAGGCGGGGAGCACCTGGAGCACGCCCGAGAGCTCGAATCCCACGTCGTTCGGCATCTCGTACGCCGGAGGTGGGAACAGACGCAGGAGCAGCTCGCGAGGGGCGCCGGCCAGGAACAGCACGTCCTTGATCCCGTGGTTGTACAGGCCCTCGTAGAGGCCGATGAACAGCACGGGGAACAGCAGGGAGAACGCGGCCAGGGCCCAGCCCGCGAGCCGGCCAGCCGGTGTGCCCGGGTGCCGACGGTATACGAGGAACGCGGAGACCAGGACGAGAGCCGCCCAGAAGGCCATGACGGCCGCATGGTGTCGCCACGGGGTGTCGTACCGCACGGCGCCGTACACATGGTGCGCCGCGAACACGCCGAGTGTCGCGAGTCCTCCGAGCAGCAGTGTCCGCGCGTGCGGGTTCGAAGCAGGAGCGTCTTTCATGATCAGGTCACCTCGTCGTCCCATGGCGCACGAGATGCGCGCCGCGAAGGGTCATGGGATTGGGTTAATCCGCGCGAGCCCCTCGGGGTAGCCACGACGACGCACGACACCTGTGCGTCGCACGCATCAATGATGTGCGAAGCTGCGCGCCATGGATCGACTCGGAAGCATCGAGGCGTTCGTGAAGGCCGCGGAGCTCGGCAGCTTTACCCTCGCCGCCAGACGGCTGCGGCTCAGTCCCTCGGCCCTCAGCCGGCGCGTGGCATGGCTCGAGGAGGAGCTCGGTGTGCGGCTGCTCCACCGGACCACGCGCGCGGTGCGGCTCTCCGAGGACGGACGCGTCTTCTTCGAACGATGTCGTGACTCGCTCCGGGAGCTCGAGGAGGCGCAGCATGCCGTGTCGAGCCTGCGCGAGCGCCCGGCCGGGCTGCTGCGGGTGGAGGTGCCCACGGTGCTCGGCCGCCACGTCCTCGTGCCAGCGCTCACGCGATTCGTCTCACGGCATGCGGAGGTCCGGGTGGAGCTCCACCTGCGGGATCATCCCCTGGATCCCACTTCCGAGGGGATCGACGTCGCGCTTCGCCTCGGTGCGCTGGAGGACTCGGGGCTCATCGCGCGCAAGCTGGGACGGACCCGGATGCGCATCTGCGGCGCACCGGGTTATTTGAAGCGCAAGGGCACGCCACGCACCGTGGAGGCGCTCTCGCGCCACGACTGCCTCGGGCTCTCGCTGCACGGCCGGGTGATGCCGTGGCGGCTCCGCGATCGGAGCCGGGTCCGGGAGCTCCCGCCCCATGGGCGCATCGTGGTGAACAACAGCGAGGCGTTGATCGACCTGGCCGTGAGCGGTGCGGGGCTCGCCTGGGTCTGCGACTTCATGATGGCCCGAGCGCACGCCGCCGGGCAGCTCGTGGAGGTGCTCGAAGACGCCGCGTGCGAGCAACGCCCCATCCACGCGCTCTCGCTGCCATCCCGCCAGGCCCTGCCCAAGGTGAGGGCCTTCGTGGAATTCCTGGCCGAGGAGCTCGCCCGGAATGGAGTCGAGACGTGAGAGGGAGCGGGCTCGCCGCGGCGTGAGCCACTACCGGGCGGTCCGGAGCCTCGGCCAGCGCTCCGCCTTCGCACGCCACCGGGACTCGAGCTGGCGGCGCTGGAAGGGATTGGAGGACTGCTCCCGCACCGGCACGCCCGCCCACTCCGACAGCTTGCCGAACACGAAGCCGCGCGCGGGCTCGTTCAGCTCTCCCAACACGCCGTAGAAGCCGATGCTGTCCGGGACGACGAGGCGGTAGGCGCCCTTGCACACGTTCACGTCGAAGGTGCTCGCGGTCCACGGGTCGAGGGAGCCATGAACGAGCAGCATTCGCTGCGCGTCATTGCGCATCCACGCCTCCACCCGCTCCATGAGCTGACGATCGAAACGCTTCTCGACCCCCTGGGGAGGGAAGCGGGTGACCTCGTGCTCACCGGGATGGCGCAGCAGCGGCCGCAGGTGCTCCTCGGGGTAACGGGGCGATCCGAATTGCGTGGCGTACTGGTAGCGCAGCGGAGCATTGAGCTCCAATCCATCATCGGAGAAGAGGTAGGCGAGGTCCCCGACGTAGCTCACGAAGTCGAAGAGCTCCCTGGCGGGTGCCGTGGGAGCGGGGAGGCTGTCGCAATTCCACTCCGCGAGCCCGTAGCGCTGCCAGAAGTTGAAAGGCATCTCGACCACGGCGAACTCGAAGGCCCGGTCCCGGCCCAGGACATCGAAGCGGACGCCCTCGCCCGCCATCGCGTCCACGAAGGGCAGCAGCTCCTCGCGTCGCTCCAGGGCGGCCCGTTGCAGACCCGCCAGCCGTTGCCGGCAGGCCTCGTCGCCCACCTGGGCCAGTGCACGCCCAGGGGCCTCGTCCTCCAGCCCCAGGCTGTGCTGCAGCGCGTAGGGCACGGTGGCATACACGTCGTCCGGGTAGAGGAAGCGGTGGAGGATGGCGGCCGTGCCTCCCTTGAACACACCCGTGGACAACCACCGGGCGCCATAGATCGGCTTGAAGGTCTCGACGACGCGATGGAAGTCCGCCGAGGCCTGC
Organism: Archangium lipolyticum; assembly: GCF_024623785.1. Lineage (NCBI taxonomy): Bacteria > Pseudomonadati > Myxococcota > Myxococcia > Myxococcales > Archangiaceae > Archangium > Archangium lipolyticum. The sequence goes on along the minus strand of NZ_JANKBZ010000005.1, from coordinate 7,794 downwards.
TCGATGGTCAGCAGCTTCCAGTCGCCCGAGGCTGGCCGCGAGGTGCCGTAGAAGCGGTGCTCCACGGTGATCTGGTTGGCGCCGAGGAGATAGACGGGCTCGGCGGCGATGGGCTCCGCGAAGATGGCTTGCCCTTCCGTGTCCATCACCATGGGGGCATCCCCCGAGCTGTGGAACAGCGTCATACGCTGAAGGAAGCGCTCCCCCTGGGGGTTGGAGTGATCCGCCGGTTGTTCGAAGTCCAGCGTGAAGAACCGGAAGCCGTCCACCTGCTCTTCATCCAGGATGGTGAGGCCGGGGATGGACTCGAGCTGGGTACGGATGTCCACCGTGGCCTGCGTGCTCACGGGCCCGGGGCGGACCTGCGTCTGGAGCTCCATCCCTGGAATGCCCGGTTCACTGCAGACGGGAATCTCCGGCCCCGGGGGAGGAGTCTTCTCGCAGGCGGGCAGCAGTGCTACCCCCAGCAGTCCCATGAGCGGGCGAAGCCAGGGTCCCATGCTCAAACGTCTCACGTGTGTTCTCTCCTTGGAACGGCCAACGTTCCGCGGAGAATGGGTGAAACGCAAGTGAGGACCGCGACAGCGCTCACTCGAAACAGCGCCTGAGCAGCGTTCCGATGTCGCCGTACGCCGGGCTGGCATGACGGTCCGACACGGCGTCGTAGTCATCGTTCGCATGGCGGCGCGAATCGCCCTGGACCTCGCCAATGGCCGCGACGATGGCATCGACCTCGGCGAGGGAGCTGGTCGGGTGCAGTGACACCCGGACCCAGCCGGGCTTGGCCGACAAATCGTCGCGCTCGATCGCTTCGCAGATCTCTCGCGACCGGGGCCGATCGATGCCGAGCAACACGTGACCGTACGTGCCCGCACACGAGCATCCGCTGCGCACCTGCACGCCGTGCAGGTCGCTCAACAGGCGGGCGAAGCGGTGGTGATGAACCCGTTCGGACCAGAACGACACCACGGGTGCCGGACCACCATGCTTCGCGTCGAGGAGTTGAAGGCCCTCCACCGAGGACAGCCCTTCGAGCAGCCGTGAACGGAGCCGGCCATTCCTCGCGGCCATGGGCGCCTCTCCCATCTTCTCCTTCAGCCGCAAGGCCATCGCCAATCGGATCGCCTGCAGTACGCCGGGCGTGCCGGCCGATTCACGCACCTCCATGTCGTCGACGTAGGAGCGTCCGCCCCACGGGTCGGTCCACTTGACGCTACCGCCGCCAGGCTCGTCCGGGACGCGGCTCGCGATCAGCTCCTTCTTCACGCACAACACTCCAGGACTGCCCGGCCCACCGAGAAGCTTGTGGCCCGAGAAGTACACGGCGTCGAACCACTCCCCCGAGCCGGCCCGCACGCTCACCGAGGCATGACTGGCGTGGGCGGAGTGATCCACGAAGCAGGGGCAGCCATGGGCATGAAGCAGTTGGGCGAGCGGCCCGACATCGACCTTCCTGCCACTCACGTTGGAACAGGCGCTGAAAGCGCCCGCCCGCCAAGGGCGGTGGCGGGTGGCGTGGAGGAGGTCTTCCAGCGCCGACAGGTCCGGGTCACCGTGGCGATCCGGAGGCACGACCCGCACCTCCGCGCCACACTCCAGCCAGGGCAGCAGGTTCGAATGGTGTTCCAGGTGACTGGTGAAGAACACCGGCCGCTCGTGCTCCTCACGCGCGGACCATCGCAAGAGCCGCACCAGCTTGTTGACGGCGGCGGTCATCCCCTGACCGCACAGGAGCAGCGCGTAACGCTCGTCGGCATTCAGTGCGGACCTGATCCGCTCGCGGGACTCCTCGTACAAGGCCTCGGAGACTTCCGCCACGCAACTGCTCTTCGAGTGGACGTTGCCGTAGAACGGCGCGGCCACCGAGAGCAATGTTTGTTCAATCGGACCATAGAGGCGGCCCGTGGCCATCCAGTCCGCATACAGCAGCGGCCGGGTCCCCATCGGTCCGTCGTAACGCAGCTCAATCCCGATGATCCCGGACCGAAAACCCTCGAAGTGACGCTCCCAGTCTTCAAGCATACAAGAATTCTCGTAAACCGAGACAATCAGGCTCGGGTGGATACAACACTAACCCTCCAGGAGCCAGTCGCGCACGGCGAGGAAGCGGGCCGTGGGAGCCGCGGCCCGGCGCCATGCGAGCCACAGCGTGCCGCGAGGGCGCCGAAGGGAGCGCCGGCCAGACTCCGGCGCGAGCGTCACGACCCTGCCCTCGCGTACCGCGGCCTCCACCAGGTAGTCGGGCAGCACCGCGAGGCCCGCCCCTGCCTCCACCAGCGCCAACATCTCGTCCAGGTTGGCGATGCGGCACACCACCTGCTCGGGCAGCGGCTCCTTCGGACCAAAGGCCGCCCGCCACCAGGGTGCGAGCATGGCCAGGTCGGAGTCGAACGCGATGAAGCGATGGGCCGCGAACTCGCGTGCGCTCCGGGGTGTTCCCCACCGCCCCAGGTAGGCGGGCGCTGCCACCGCCACGAACTCCTCCTGCCCGATGCGCCGCACCTCCAACCCCGGTGCCTCTGGCAACAGGCCCATGATGGCCAGATCCACCTCACCCGCCAGGAGCCGGCGCGCGAGCAGGCTCGGCACGTCGAAGCGGACGCTCAGCCGCAGCTCCGGATGACGCTCCAGGAACGCGGGCATGCGCGGGCGGAGCCAGAACCGGAAGAAGGGCCAGGGACCTCCCAGGGACACCTCGCCACGCACCGCGCGTTGGGCTTCGGACGCCTCCTCGAGCGCCGCGTCCAGGGCGGGCAGGTGCTCCCTCAAGCGTTCGACGAGGGCCTCTCCCGCGGGGGTGAGCCGGGCCCGGCGCCCCACCCGCTCGAAGAGCACCACGCCCAGGCGCTGCTCCAACGCCTTGAGTTGCTGACCTACGGCGGAGGCCGTGATTCCCAACCGCGCGGCCGCGGCGGCATGGGTCCCCGCGCGGCTCACCTCCCAGAGCGTCCACAGTGCTTCGTGATTGCCAAGCATGGCTTCACATTATGCGAAGACGCTCCTGGTTTTCTTGAGCCCGGGGGGACGGTACTCCTTCGCCCATCGCCCCCATGCGGGGCGCTTGCGAAGGAGCACACACCATGAAGGCACTGACGGCCGTGAAGATCCTCCTGATCGTCACCAGCCACTCGCAGTTCGGAAACACGGGAGAGCAGACGGGATTCTGGATGGAGGAGCTGGCGGCTCCCTACGCGGAGTTCACCCGGGCCGGCGCTCAGGTGGACATCGCCTCGCCTCTCGGGGGCAAGGCCCCGGCGGACCCTCGCAGCCAGAAGGAGGAGTCCGAGGCCACACGCGCCTTCCTCGCCGATCCCCAGGCGACGAAGAAGCTCGCGAACACGCTCGTGCTCGGGAAGGTCCAGGACACCTACGACGCCTACTTCGTGGTGGGCGGACACGGCGTGATGTGGGATCTGGCGACGCACTCGCCCCTGCACCAGTTGCTGTCGGCGGCGTACGCACGGGGCGCGGTGATCTCGGCCGTCTGCCACGGGCCGGCGGCGCTGGTGGGCGTCAAGGGTCCGGATGGCAAGCCACTCGTCGCGGGCAAGCGCGTGGCGGCCTTTTCCAACGCGGAGGAAAAGGCCGCGAAGTTCGACGCGATCGTCCCCTTCCCCTTGGAGACCCGGCTGCGGGAGTTGGGCGCCCGGTACGAGTCCGGCCCGCTGTGGAGCAGCTTCGCGGTACGCGACGGGCGGCTCGTCACCGGGCAGAACCCGGCGTCGTCCACGGCCGCCGCGCGCGAGGTGCTCGCGGCCCTGCGCGAGAGGTAGCAAGGAAGCACGATGAAGCCAGGGGCCGACACGTCAGCGCCGGGGTTCCGACATGTCACCCACCTGACGTCGACATGTCGGGACGACGTCACACCGCCCCATCTGGACTGCCTGCTGGCGTCCTCGCGAGTCTGGCTCTATACGGCGAGGACCCTCCGTCGGACCGCTGCTCTCGAAGACGGGCAAAACCAGAGGAAGAACCGGATGCGCAAGATGCTGTTCGTGACCGTGAGTGTCGTGACCTTGACCACGCCGATGCTGGGCTGTGTCGATAACGCCCATGCGGAGGAGTCCTGGACGCTGACCACCATCGCCGACGCCCGTAGTGGGATCGCCTCGCCGGTGGACCTGGGAGCGCCGGGGGACTCTCCAGGCGACATGTTTGTTTTTGATCAGCCGTTGCTGAACGCATCAAAGGAGAACATTGGCTCCAACAGCGGCTACTGCGTCCGGACGCTGCCCGGCCAGTTCAGTGAGTGCCAGTGGACGCTCACCCTGGCCGACGGAACCATCACCGTCGCGGGCCGGGAGGCAGAGACCGGCACCTCCTTGATTCCGATCATCGGTGGCACGGGCGCCTATGTGGGGGCGAGCGGAGTGCTGACCACCACCCCCAACGGAGACAGGACGTTCACCCAGGTGCTCACGTTCCTGAAGGCGAAGCAGTAGAACCGCCTCCGTGCTACGCCGGGATGGCCACCGGCAGGGTGGCGATGTATCCCGCCGTGGTGCTGCCCGTGACACTCGCCATCTGGAGGGACGTCCCATCCCTGAAGACGTTGTCCTGGGCGTAGCTCAACCTGGAGAGATTGCTCGCGCTCGTGGTGTACCCGGTGGTGGCGTACACCGTCTTGCACGCCTCCACCGGCAAGGCGAGCTGCGAGGTCTTGATCTTGTTCGCAGCCGAGGTGGCCTTCGCGAGGCTGGGGTAGACCTCGAAATGGATGTGAGGCATTCGTCCAGCGTAACAACCGGGGAAGATCGTGGTGAAGGTCACCACCCCGTTGCTGTCCGTCGCCTGTACGCCACGCAGGTAGTTCTGAGCGGGTAGGTCATACATCGAGTACTTGCCGTCGCGATCGCAATGCCAGAGATAGATGGCATATCCCGACAGGGGGGTGCAGCTCCGCGTGCTGCTCACCAGGGTGAGCTTGAGCGTGAGCACGATGCCCGCCGCGGTGCCAGTCGCACTGCCGATGCTGGAACGGATGTCACCGCGTACGATGCCCGACAGCGTGAGCGCGTTGGGCCCGTTGGAACCATCACCCGGGTACGGCCCCTGGGTCTCCTCCGGGATCGTCGAGCAGTTCGCCAGGCCGTCGGAGCCAACATCCTCGGCGCCAGCGCCCTCGATGCCGATGCCCTCGGTGCCAACGCCGCAACCCACCAGGAGCGTGGCACCCGCCATCCACTGCAAGACTTGTCTGCGGTCCTGCCTCCGCGCCAGGATTCGCAGATCGTGCTCAAGACCCTTGTCGTGATTGTGGTTATCGCCACTCATGTCGCCTCCCTTGAAGAGGCCAACGAGCGTAGGGGGCATTTCTTAAGAACCTCTTAAGCCGCCAATCATGCAATTCCATCTTTATTTCAAAAATCCGTAGGATCGCCCATGACCCCACGAGCGAGCCGGGAAAGCTGATAGGAACCCCTCCATGAACGACCATCGATCCGTCGCCGAAGGCTTCGTCACGCACCAGGTCACCAATCAGGCCCCGCCGCTCACCTATGACGCCTGGGCGACCGATACGGTGTTGCGTGAGGCGGTGACCCGGGAAGGGGGTGCCTGGGCGGAAGCCGAGCTCGCGAAGTACGGCCCCCTCGTGGGCGGAGAGCTGATGCAGCTCGGGTTCGTGGCCAACGAGAACAAGCCGAAGCTCAGGACGTTCGACCGGTACGGCAACCGCCTGGACGAGGTGGAGTTCCATCCCGCCTACCACCGCCTCATGGAGCTGGCCATCGCCCATGGCGTGCCGAACTTCGCCTGGCGCCACGAGGACAGACCCGGTGCACACGTGGCCCGCATGGCACTGTTCTATCTGCACAACCAGGCCGATCAGGGGACGAGCTGCCCCCTGACGATGACGTACGCCAGCGTGCCCGCGCTGCGCCGCCAGCCCGAGCTCGCCCGGGAATGGCTGCCACGATTGAGCTCGGCCACCTACGACTCACGGTTCATCCCCGCGGCCCAGAAGCGTGGCGCCACCCTCGGCATGGGCATGACCGAGAAGCAGGGCGGCTCGGATGTGCGGACGAACACCACGCGGGCACATCAGCTCGGGAGCCGGGGACCCGGGCAGCCCTATGCGCTCGTCGGCCACAAGTGGTTCTTCTCGGCACCGATGAGCGACGCGTTCCTCGTGCTCGCGCAGGCCGAGGGCGGGTTGTCGTGCTTCCTGCTGCCGCGCTTCACGCCGGACGGCGAGCGCAATGCCATCCGCATCCAGCGCCTCAAGGACAAGCTCGGTGACTGGAGCAACGCCAGCTCCGAGGTCGAGTTCCACGGCGCCACCGCCTGGATGGTGGGCGAGGAAGGCCGCGGCGTCTCCACCATTCTCGAGATGGTGGCCCTGACGCGCCAGGACTGCATGATCGGCTCGAGCGGCCAGATGCGCCAGGCGCTCGTGCAGGCCATCCACCATGCCCGGCACCGCAAGGCCTTCGGCAAGTGGCTGAGCGAGCAACCGCTGATGCTCAATGTGCTCGCCGATCTGGCGCTCGAATCGGAAGCGCATACCGTGCTCACCGCGCGCGTGGCCCGGGCCGTCGATGCGAGCCACCGGGATGCCGGGGAAGCAGCCTTTGGCCGTATCGCGACGGCCATCGGCAAGTACTGGGTGTGCAAGCGCGCTCCCGCCTTCATCAACGAGGCGCAGGAGTGCCTCGGCGGTGCCGGCTACGTCGAGGAGTCGAACCTCGCGCGGCTGTACCGGCAGGCCCCGCTCAACTCCATCTGGGAAGGCAGCGGCAACATCCAGTGTCTGGACATGCTGCGCGCGGTCACGCGCGAGCCGGCCAGCCGCGACGCCCTGTTCGGCGAAATCCTCGCCGCCCGGGGTGGGCATCCGGCGCTCGACGCCGAAGCCGCACGCCTGGCCAGGGAGTTCGACGACCTGAGCACGCTCGAATCGCGCTCGCGGTTCATCGTCGAGCGCCTCGCGTTGGCGCTACAGGCCTCGCTCCTCATCCGCGCTGGCAACTCCCAGGTCGCGGACACCTTCTGCGAGTCGCGTCTGGCCGGTGCACACGGACAGACGTTCGGCACGCTGCCGGCCCACGTACCGATGCATGCACTCATCCACCGCGCCTTCGAGGAAGGAGCCGAAACCCCATGAGCTTCAAGGTCGTACCCCCAATGACAGTCATCGCCGCGAGCGAATTCCTGAGTGTGCCAGAGATAGGGAAGTGGGGCGAAAAGCTCACGCCGATCATGATGGCCGAGCTCGAGCGCTACGGCCTCACGACGACGGGCCCCTGGATTTTCATCTCATACGGACGTGATGGAGATCCGAGCAGGAGATTCCGTCACGACTACTGTGTGCCCGTTGCCAATCCAGACCGATACAAGGGGGCATTCGCGGTCCGCACGCTCGACCCATTCCCCTGCTTCTTCACCCTGCACACAGGCCCTCTCTCCGAGGAGAGCCTTCGCGCGGGCTACGGAGGAGTCGTCGAGGCAATCACCCGGGCCCGGCGGGAGTTCAGCGGAGAGAGCCGCGAAGTCTGGCATGAATGGACATCGGCGGACTCCGCATCCACCTCGTTCGAGATCCAGATCGGAGTGACATGAAGCCTGTTCCTCCGAAGCAGAAAGCCAGCATCCATGGGCAGGCCCTCGAGTACATCATCGCGGGTCAGGGCTCCCCCACCATCGTTCTCGTCAATGGTGCCGGCGGCCCCATCGAGGGATGGCACAGGGTGTTGGAGCCGCTGTCCGCACTGGGGACCGTCTTCGCGTACAACCGCCCAGGCATCGGTGGCAGCGGCAAGCCGGTTGTACCGCAGACCGGAGAGGTCATCGTCG